>NZ_JBAHYJ020000102.1:0-64063 GCF_036697665.2 Scytonema sp. PRP1
AAATTGGTATAAGTTAACACATATGGCATCCGGTTCCCCCTCAATTTAAGACGGGCTAGAAGCCCATCCCACAAAAAAAAGGTTGTATTGCACTCAATCAGGAACCGCTATCGGACGTCCCTAAATATCAATTCCGTGGCACTGTAGAGCAATTATATGGAATTATCTTTTTCCCGCTTCTGTTGAGTTTTCAACATTCGCTATTCTAAATTGTATGAGTTTCTTAAAAATGTTGAATATTTAGATGTTTTAGTAATTATTATTGCTTTAATATTAAATATAACTACTTATATTTTGATAGTTGAACATTTTATTGACTCAATCCTATTTGCGTGGAACTAAGCATAACCTATGTCTTCAATTAAAATTGCTATACAATTGACCAAATGAGTAAAAAAACATAGTTTATTTAGCTTGATATTTATTTGGAATAATGTGCCAAACTGGCAACATTACTTTATTGAATTTGTTATTCATTGATGTACCAGGAGCGTTTTATTTATCATTACCTAATGAACATTACAAAGCTTTTGATTCAGGGTGCTGTGAGAAATATAATAGGATTAACCGCCCTTGCAATACCCTGCTTCTTACTCCGTTGCCGGTGTAAGATTACCTATATTCTTCCTTTCTTCCTTCTCTTCGTAGTCATTTTTTAAAATCACCGTTACAACATGATTGGTCAGCTACTAGCAGGACATTACAAAGTCCTTGAAGTATTAGGTGAGGGGGGCTTTGGGCAAACTTACATTGCAGAGGACATTCACCTCCCTGGAAACCCTAAATGCGTCCTCAAACATCTCAAAACTTCTAGTACCGACCCTGACATTTTAGAAACTGCCAGAAGGCTTTTTCTAAAAGAAGCTGAAACATTGCAACAGTTGGGCAACCATGACCAAATACCCAGGCTTTTAGCTTATTTTGAAGAAAACCAAGAATTTTACTTGGTGCAAGAATTTATCAGCGGGCATACTCTAAGTATGGAACTTCCTCCAGGTAAAAGATGGACGGAACGTCATATTATAGAAATGCTCATTGAGGTACTAGGTATTTTAGAATTTGTCCACAGTCACGGGGTCATTCATCGCGATATCAAACCTGACAATATCATTAGACGTCTTTCAGACAACAAATTAGTTCTGATAGATTTTGGAGCGATTAAGCAACTGCGAAGCCAAACAGCAGCTGCGACGGGACGAAACAACGTCACTTTCATCATCGGAACTCGCGGATATATGCCCTCCGAACAAATCAGACGTTTACCACGTCCCTGTAGTGATATCTATGCGCTGGGGATGATAGGTGTTCAGGCGCTGACGGGAGTGTATCCTAACGAACTTCAAGATGAGCCGAATACAGGAGAAATACTGTGGGAATATCTCACGACTGTTAGCCCGGGGTTAGCTGCTGTTCTGGCTAAAATGACGCGCTATCACTTCAAAGACCGTTATCAGACAGTGGGTGAGGTGTTGCAAGCGCTACGAGAATTGGCGGCAAGCCGGAGCGAATTACCGACATCTGAAGCTTCTGGTACTACAAATATCCTTCATGAACTCTCTTTAGAGTGGGAGGAAAACGGACAACTCAAAAATCGCAAAATTCTTGAGAAGCAACAAAGTAAAAATCCTAGTAGAGGAGTCCGCATTGGTCGTGATCCGCAAGTGTGCGATATTGTTTTACCAGATCCAACAGTGTCAGCTTTACATATTGAAATTTTCTTTCATCAGCAAAAGCAGACATTTTATTTGCGGAATCTGCGCCAGAGGAATCCTCCTATCGTTGACGGACAGTTGCTTCTAGCTGGTGAAATGCCACTTTCTGTTGGTAGCTGTATACGTTTGGGGCAACAAAATTTTAAAGTGAGTGCCATTGTTTGCAATGAGTATCCTGGTGGATATGTACCGTTAGAATACTCTATTGTTCCAATGTCACGTCAAAAAGCTGTTGCTCACACTACACGGATACCAAAAGTCAGGAAGTCTGAGGAAAATTCATTAGAAGTTTTGTTGAGTACTCAGTCAGTAGTATCACCTTCACCAATTAAACTACCAAAATTACTGGGAATGAGTGTAGTAGCTTGTGTGAGTGCAATTGGTGGCTTTAGCTTTTTGAATCCTAATCATACAGGTGGAAGTCATGCACAACAAAATTTCATATCACAGCAACCACAATTGTGTCGTGTTATTTCTCCACCTGGCGGTAGATTTTCGACTAAATTACGCCCTGAACCTCAAACAGAAGTTGGCGGTGTCAAACAACTAAATTTGGGTGCGATGGTCTTATTTGTTCAAGTACGAGGTGACTTTGTAGAAGTTAAACTGCCTGATGGAACTCACGGGTGGTTATTTAGGGATGAAGTACAGCCTTGTACTGCATCAAAAGCCACCAAAAAAGGATAAACGATAAAAGATGAAAATTTTATACTTCATCTTTTATATTTTTGCCTTCCGTTCATACTTCAAATCACCGTTTGTCAAATCACCATTTGATAGATGTGACCATTTGATAGATATGATAAATAGAATCTGAAGAAACAATAGATTTTTATGAACATTTTCTGATTTTATCCTTGGAATGACTAATAACTCTTGAATATCAATTATAGAAAGCGGGGTCAGCTTGATAGTACATGTAACTTTTGTTACACATCAAAAAGCACAAGAATTAGGGAGGGTAATCTATGTCAGTACAGCAGGTGAATGATTTTTATGAGGTTTTGATGTCAGATCAATCAATTTATGAGCAGTACTATAGTCAGTGCTGCGTACGAGGCTTATTCGGTATCTGGGATTGGGATAAAACTAAGATAGTTAATTTTGCTGCTAGTCTTGGCTATACATTTACTGAAACTGATCTAGATGAAGTATGGTTTGGTAGCGAACCAAGCATTTCTGAAAGTTCATTAAATTTATCACAATATCAAAGGTTGTCTGGTATAAATTATTAACCGCCAAGCTCACCCATAATCCCTTCCGACACACTTTGCACTTACGGGGAATTCAAAATTCCAAATTCATAAGGTACGGCATTGGCAAGTTAAAAAATAATTTTTGATATAAACTCTCTACTACAGTTTCAAGTGCCAAGTGCTGAGTAGGATAAAGAAAATTTGGAACAAGTCACTCAAGACTCATTGCTGGGAACTCACAACTCATGACTCAGCACTAAGCACTGATCAACTTAAAATGATGATCCTTTTTGTTTCAAAAACTCCTTTTCTTCTATAGTTGAAACTCTTCCCAAAATTTCATTGCGATGAGGAAAGCGCCCAAAACGCTGAATCACTTGCATATGACGAATTGCATAATCAATGCAACTCGCACTATCAGGATCATCGCCCAGTTGCTCAAAGAGCCGTACTGCTTGACGCTGATGTTCTAGGTTTTCACTGTGTTCAAAAGGTAAGTAAATAAACCAGCGTTGTACGGGTAGCAAGTTTTTGTCATATCCTTGTGCAAGAGCGTGCTGGGCTGCTGAAAGTGCTTCCCAGTCAGTAGCAAAGGCTTGGGGAGTATCGCGAAACACATTTCGGGGAAACTGATCCAACAGCAAAATCAATGCTAGACAACTATCAGAGGCATCGATCCACTCGTCTAGGTATCCTGCTGCTGCTTTTTGGTAATCTGTCAGAAACCGGATTTGCAGTTCTTCGTCAAACTCCGGTTTTTTATTGAACCAGAAAGACTTTGGTTTGCCGTAGTCTGGTTCATCCGGACTACCAAACCAAAAGTCCAAAATTTCTTCTGCCTGTGACATCACTTTTACTGACCCTTACAAAGAACTTGTCGCATTTTACGCATATTCGCAGGCAATTCAAAGTTCATTGCTTGTTGAATAAAAATTGATGGTATGGGAATAGTTGGGGTCGCTTGGACAGTATAGCTGACCAAAGTCCCATTATCACAATCTTTTAGCTCTAATTTGGCTGTAAAATCGTGAAAACTCCCTTTTTCCAACTTAAATTGTATCTGCTGCCCAAGTTCTTCCACGACATTAAGGTAAATTTCTACTTGCGCGGTGAAAAAGAAAAAAGCTTTTTGTGCTGCTTGATAAAGACGTTTGACTTCGCCACGTTGTAAAACTTCGCTTTTAGTTACATCAGGAAAATATTGCACCCAACGCGGGTAATCTGTTATCTGCTGCCACACGTGCGATCGCACTAACGGTACATACATCCAAGCAGTCACAGCACCACCCCAAGCTGTATGCGATTGCGTTTCCACCAGAATTTCGCCCTGCATCAGCAATCTTTGTTTGTCCTGACTCCAAGGTATGTCTGAACCTGTGGGAACCGAGTCTGAAATAAAGAACGCAGACATAATGTTTTTAGTCACTCCTCAACACATCAACTAAACGGGTTTAAAATGGTGAATATCTGACTTGGTTGAGTCTCACTCACTAATGTTACTTCCAGTACAATATATGGATTTTCCGGAAACAGTTATTTTCTGGCTATAGTTACCGAAACTTAACTCATAATATGTCATCTTTATCACTAATATCTAAAGTATCAAATTCTCTAGCAGCTGATAATGAAAACCCTCCTCTTTGCTGTGTGTTTGTGTCCTCAAGGTAGTCTTCATTTTGCGTGTTCACCGACTCGATCTCAAACTTTTTAAGCATATATACTTAGAAAAACAGCAAAAATAGAAAGAGAAATAGTCAACCACCCAGCCCTAATCTAAGTACTTATCTTTAACAGATAACATGGTTTATAAGCTACCGTAATTTCACTTATTATTTATGAAAATTTTGGCAAGACATAATTAGGGAGATGAACTAAAACAAAAAAAATATGGGGATGCAGCGAAAATAAGACAAAAAGACTTGTAAACATGGAAAGCCGGGAAATGAGGAATAAACCTAACAGGAAAAACACAACAAGACGCCATTTTCATTTCCAGCATGAGTAAGGTCTTGCCTTGTTTACGTCTTCCTTAGACTGTCGTAGGGTGGCTTAAGGATTGCTTCAAGTACATCTCCCTTTCTACTTCTTGACTGCTTCTATAACAGTGAATACTTTTGTTGCTACATATAAAATGCTATGACTATTGAGTTTGAGGGAAATTAGGTGAGTAGTTCTAAATTAAATCGCGCATTAAATCAGGGTTTTGGAGTTTTTCTCGGTATTGCGATCGCATTTTGGGTACTGAGAGGTTTTGGTATTCTCACTTTCCTTCCGGGAGGAGTGATTTGGCTATTGCTGTTTGGCGCAATTGCTATGGCTATTCTCAGTTACGTACAAAAGACTTGGTGGCGTTTGTGACGTACCCAGCGCTGCCGTTACCGGACAGCGTGGGCTTCTGATGCCTTAAATAAGACGGTCAGAACTTCCTTCGAGGTACTATTAGTAGTAGATGATACGACTACTGGATTCCCTCTACGGCGTTTTATGGTAGGGAACACGTCCAGCCCTACACGTTTAAGGTTGATAGCAGCGTTAATATCTCTATCAACCCAAATTTTCAACTCTTCATCCCAATATTCTCGAATTGAGGTGTCTGTGAAAACAAACTTATCTCGATAACTCAGGATTTGAGAAGTATAAGCAGGATTCTTCTCAATCATGACAGACCCAGCTTTTCCAGCTATGTAACTGAGGGTTGAAAAGAATTGTCCAAATGCAGCATCAAGCCAAGACTTGTTTAGACCTTCCTTAGCTGATTGCCCGTTGGGAAGGTACTTTCCTTCCTCATCTTGTTTGGGGGCATTGCGCTTAGTTAATCCCTTGAGGTTCAGGTCTTCGCAGAAGAAAACCTTCTTCCTGGTTCGTACCAGCTTATGCGCTGTCTTGTACTGGAAGTCTTGGCGACTTCTAGCGATACGCTGATGTAATTTGCCTTCTTTCTTGGCTAGTTTGCGACGACGGCGAGAACCTTTCTTCCTGGCATTTTTCTTGGTTTGTAGCTTGCCCAGCTTGTTCAAACCCTTTCTGAGAGGCTTAAGAGAAGGTAGGCTCTCCCCAGAAGAAGTTGCCAAATACACATCCGAGTTGAGGACGGCATCTAGCCCCATTGAGTTGTCCCAAGTAGGCGTGATTGCATCAGGGGTAAACTCAGGTACAGATGGGTCATCTAAGATGAACGAAACATACCACCCATCTGATTTCTTGGTGACACTGACCTGCTTGAGGTTAAAGCCAGGTGGTAACGGGCGATGAGTTCTCGCCTTGACTAACCCAATCTTGGGCAGTTTCAGGTAGAGCCAACGACTATTAATTGTGCAGAACTTCATCCATTCATTTTTTGCCCCATCAAACACCATCGTCCGATAGCGAGATTCGCTTTTGAGACGAGGTTTACCAGAGCGCTTTCCGTCTTTATCCCCCTTAATGTATCGCAGATCTGCTTTCTCGACTCGCTTGCAAACATCTTGCAGGATAGTCGAATAGACCAGAGTGAAATCCAGTAGTTCTCCCGACCACTTCACCAATACCAAGTCCTCCTTGATGGTAGGAAGTTGATTTTTCTGGTTGTAGTAGTTGGGGCGTTCTTTGAGTTCTCTTAGATGACAAATCAGGGGACAGGAATTAACCGGACATCGGTTTTTCTCCCACCAATCTAAGCGTTCACCCAGCATTCGGTTGTACCAATAGCGAGCAATCCTCAATCCGTTGTTGAGGGAAAGCTTTTGTTGGGAGCTGGGATAAAGGCGGTACTGGTAGGTTAATCTTACCGCACTATGAGTAAAAAGAGAAGCTATAGGTCAAGCTCACGCTCCGTTTCAGACCTGAAAGCGCATTTAGTGCTGACGACCAAGTATCGGGCTAAGTGCATCAATGCCGCCATCCTGGAGCAACTCGAAACCAGCATCAGGTCATTGTGTGAAAAATGGGGGGTTACCGTTATCGAGTTCAATGGCGAGGATAATCACATCCACCTGCTTTTCAGTTATTACCCACAGATGCCGCTTTCCAAGTTCATCAACAACTTGAAAACAGTAACCAGCGTCAAAGCCAACAAGGAATTCTCTGAACATCTAGCAAGGTTCTTCTGGAAATCAGCAGCGAACAACAAGGGCGAATTCTGGAATGATTCCTATGCCATCGAGTCTGTTGGCGGAGCAAATATCGAGGTTCTTGAACGGTATATTCGCAACCAGAATGCGCCAAAATGTTGAAAGAGTGGGCATCGAACCCACTCTTTCAACCGCCTATCCATCAAGCGCGCCGCCTTATCAGGACGGCGTGGGGCTTCCGGCGTTTATGCTATAGCAACGGACAGGAAGCTTAAGACAACAATCAATTCACAATGTACGCTATTGAAGGCGTCTATCGGCGACTTGTCCTAACGGCTTTGGCGACTGCTATAAAACAAGAATCCCTAATTGATACGGGAGGTGAGGGAGGTCAGGGAAATGGGCAAGTACTGAAAGCCACATCTTGCACATCCCCCTTATTGTCTCCTCATCTTGTCAAAGATGGATGGGATTGTTTGATACAAAACTAAAAAACCTGCCACTCTCTACAAAGACCAGCAGGTATACTTCTCAATCAATCGGAGCGGCGGGATTCGAACCCACGACCTCCACTACCCCAAAGTGGCGCGCTACCAAGCTGCGCTACGCCCCGTAGTCAACTTTCCTATTATAGCAATAAGAACTCAAATTATCAAGGTCTCAATCTAAAAAACCTTGAGCATAACAGAGGCTTGCAGTAAACCAGGAACAGCAGAATCATTCCATTGACCTTCTACACAACGCCCTGTTTTCAAGATCAAGCGCAGATTATAGGCATGAGGATAACCTTCTACTTCCATCCATAATAAATCGCTTTCGGCTTCACAGGCAATCTTTTCCTCATCCATTAATTCAGTCGCGATTTGCCTCATGGTGTCTGCGAGTTGCGCCAGTAGGCGACAAAAATCATTCAACTCGGCTTCTGTTAATTCAAACGCCCAATCATCTGTACCCACTAAACCTTTAAACTCTGCCGCTGTTGGGTTCCAGCCGATGCGCCAACCAACTCCACTTTTTATAACACGTTCCATAGGGGATTAGGGATTGGGGATTGGGGATTGGGGATTAGGGACTTGCAGACTCCCGAGTTCCGAGTCCCCAGTCCCCTTTTTACTTTAATAACTCTGCGCCTCCTTTTTTCGGTACCTGTCTAGGAGGTGGAGTGGTTTCCTGTGAGGGGGATGAGGTGTTGGGGGTAGCTGGTGTATTTTGCGATTTAGAACTGAAAACATTAACTAAAGCTTGCACCAATGCATCTCGCTGGCGACGGTTAAGGCGTGCAACAGCAGCGCGATCGCCATCAAAAGGATTTTTCTGTAGATTATCCTTTCCAGGATAAGTGGTTTCATACATGACTTCATTAGCACCCAGATAATCAGCCAAAGTCAGCTTCCAATCGAGTCGATAATTTGGTGCACGTCCTTTCAAATATGAGTGATACCATATCATACGACTGACCAAGGTGTTATTCTCAGCTCGTTTCCCCGTTTCTTTACTAACGTACTGATTTTCTCGGGGTAAGTCGGGTAATTGTTGATAAACTTGCTGCCAAACATCGCCGGGAGTGCTTCTTTGGGCATTTGCAGGTTGGATCCCTAAACTTAAAAGAAATACACCAACTATGATGAACGCGAAAACCCCCTTCTTTAAAGGGGGGCTGACTAATTGCCAAGATTTGAGTGTCAGTTGAATGAACTCTAAATTTTTGCTCATTCTATTTTCCAGTTGGCATCACTTTAGACTTCGCCAATAATTTCTGGCTGAGTCAGTTCGTCAGACATCTCGATAATTGCCCTCAGTACTGGCTTCATCATCATATCATCCGCACTGTCAAAATCTTCATAACGTCGGCGCTTAGCGCGATTTGCCACTTGAACTGTAATGCGGTAGCGATTTGAGGCTGCACTAATCAGATCCTCGGCACGGTGCATAATCTGAGATTGAGTTGTCTCGAATTTAGAACGCTTTAGCATAATTACTGGTGAGCCTGAAGTCATTCTCTCCAGTTTAGCAGCACCAATGCGTTTACTGCCGCTTGTTGGGTTGCGAGTAACCTCTCTATTGATAGAGGCTGATAGTTTTTTGTCACTCTATAAGTATTTTGTAACATTATCTTAATCAAAGATCATCTCATGGCTGACCTTGTTGAAACTGCTGTCAATGCTGGAAATTTCAATACGTTAGCGAAGGCTGTTGAAGCTGCCGAACTTGTAGAAATTCTTAAAAGTCCCGGTCCCTACACAGTCTTTGCACCTACTGATGACGCATTTGCCAAGCTACCAGCAGGAACTTTAGATTCATTGCTGCAAGACATCCCCAAATTAAAGAAGATTCTGATGTATCATGTTGCCAACGGAGATGTTAGGTCTGACGACTTGATCCAAATAGACCATGCGGAAACGTTAGAAGGGTCAATCGTAGCAGTTGATTCTGCTGATGGCAAAGTGAAAGTAAATGACGCCAATGTCGTGAAAACTGACATTCTTACCGATAATGGTGTGATTCATGTTATCGATGCAGTGTTGATGCCTGCGATCGTTGCTGGGCACTAGTACAGCACGGCAGAAATAACTAGACAGTTAAAAATGACAAAAAAACTCATTTGATAGGCATTCTAGCCTTCTGCCGTCTGACGAATTGTACTAGGTATTATACATTCAAATTGTTGTGGGGCAAATATCCTGCTTACCCTAAAATAGCAAGGGCGGGCTGTCCGCCCCACCCCATAAAATCAGTCAAACCATCTGTTAAATCTGCAATGCAACTTGTTGGCTTAACCTAGACCTAGAATGCAGCCAGTGCGTGGGGGAACACTTAAAGTGAGATGCTTAGCCTCAACACTCCATTCCACCTCAGCAGCACCATATAATAGTTTGTTCGGTTGGGTGCTCAAACTTGCTGCATCAACATTCCCTTTTGCCGATGCAGTCCCAGCATTAACCGCAACAATCAATTCTTCTGTTCCCAAAACTCGCGCAAAGATGTAAAGTTCTCCTTGAGCATACAGGACTTTATAATCACCCGTACGCAAGCAAGGGTAAGCATGGCGTAGAGCAATTAATTCGCGGTGAGTCTTGAGAATCTCCTTATCCCAAGCAGCTTCTAGTGGAAAACCACGACGCGAGTCTGGATCTAAAGCTCCTGCTAAACCAACTTCATCACCATAATAGATACTGGGGGCACCAGGAAAGGTGAGGAGCAGTAAAGTTGCTAATTCCACACTCGCTTTATCATCGCCAGCAATAGTCAGCAACCGTGCTGTATCGTGACTGGCAAGCAAATTTAATTGAGTCAGCCCAATTTCCCAAGGGTAAAGTTCCAGGAGTTCTTGGATTTTCTGAGCATACTCAGTGGCAAACAATGGTGGGTAGGGTTTGTAGTCGCGGCTTTGGACTTGATCTAGGACAACGCGATCGCCTGCGCTAAAAGCGATAGTTGGTCCTGCAAACAGATAATTCATCACCCCGTCAAATTGAGTCCCATCCAACCACTCACGGGAATCTCCCCAAACTTCGCCGACAATATAAGCATCGGGATTAATCGCTTTGACTCGCTGACGGAACTCTTGCCAAAAACCAGGAGTTTTAATCTCAAAAGGCACATCTAAGCGCCAACCGTCAATGCCGAATTTCATCCAATATTCGGCAATTTCCATAATATATTCCCGTACCTCAGGGTTATCATGGTTAAACACTGGCAGCGCTCGATTTCCACCCCAACCCTCATAATTGGCCGCAAACTCACCATTGTAGGGAGAAACGGGCCAATCATGAATTCTAAACCAATCCACCCAAGGTGAATGAGGACCATTTTCCAAAATGTCGTGGAAAAAGAAAAAGCCCCGACTGGCGTGGTTAAACACCCCATCCAAAACAACTTTGATGTTCCTTTGATGAGCTGCGTCTAGCAATTCCTTGAAAGCCGGGTTACCTCCCAGCATCGGATCAACCTGATAATAATCGTGCGTGTGGTAGCGGTGATTGCTAGCCGATTGAAAGATAGGGGTAAAGTAAATCGCATTAATTCCCAGATCCTGTATGTAGTCTAACTGCTCAATAATGCCCCACAAATCCCCGCCCTTATAACCTTGGAGTGTTGGCATAGCTTCCCAATCTTCCCAACGAGCAGTGCGTAAAACCCGTTTGCGGGGTTGTTTGCTTATGGCAAATCGATCTGGAAAAATTTGGTAGAAAACAGCGTGTTTAACCCAGTCTGGTGTATGAATTTGCATGAATGCCTCTCTATCTCTCCATCGCAATAGTTGCAAATATCGGGTTGTTTGCAACTCACACTTGTGGTAGAAAAAGTGACTGCTGATTGCAATACTACTAGATAACTACCGCTGCCCGGAATTGGGGATTGGGGATTGGGGATTAGGGATTAGGGATTGGGGATTAGGGATTGGAGACCCTTGCAGACTGTTCCCCAGTCCCGAGTCCCAAGTCCCCAGTCCCGGTTAAAAAGCTTTTTTTCTTTCCGGATGCTCTTTAACTTGCAACGGAAACCTGATAATAATCTCGTCCGCATGAGAGTAGTTGCTACCTGCTAACATCAAAATGGCTGAAAATTTATCCACCTGCTGAGGCGGGTTTTGTATGAGTCAGGAAAACATTAACCAACCCCGCTCGATCCCTAAACCCATTCCCCGACCAGACCGAGGTTCCCGACCAGAACGGGGTTCCCGACCAGAACGGAACTTCCAACAAGACTGGGACTCAGGACCAGAACCGGAACCAGTATTTGGGCAACACATCCGCCTGTTGGATGTTAACAAACCGGAAGGACGTGTCATTTGTGAGTGTTGGCATTGCACGGAAGGCGTGTTGATTCAGCACCAACGAGAGCCACAACAAGAAGAAATCAGGGTCACTTGTCCCCATTGTGGTAAGGTGGCGATTAAGTTACAGGTGGCAAAGATTCTGTCGGTGAATGCTATTCCGTCACCTTGGAAGTGAAAAGCACATACCACAAGCAAGGGGCACAGCATACTGTACCCCTCGAAACGACCTGTATTGCACCCAATTGAAAACGACTATATTCTGTGTCCTCAGTTCTCAATCTAACTGCTACGAGTTGAATTCTGTAAATTTTTCGGAATCTCTTTTGGTACAGTCCAGAAGTAAACTGTTCTGCCATCTACTTGCTCGACTTTGTCAGCTTTCCAGTCGCCCATGTCAAAAGCGTGGGACACGATACGTGTACCTGGTGGAAGTTTCAAGAGCTTGGGTCGCAACTTGAGGTTGAGTTCGGGTAGCAGGTAAAGGCTGATCACTGTTGCATCGCTAAAGTCACTCGTAAACAAGTCTTGTTGGAGAAACTGTACCTTACCGGTAAGTCCTGCTTTTTGAGCGTTTGCGTTAGCCTCTTTGATGCGTTCTGGATCAATATCTATACCTACAGCCTTCTTAACATTATACTTCTTGACTGCGGCAATGGGAATCCGTCCATCCCCACTACCAAGGTCATACAGAACATCATTTTTGCCAACGTTGGCAATTGTCAACATTCTATCGACAACTTCCGGAGGTGTTGGAACGTACACCACATCAGGCGTCCGTTGTGCAGATTGAGATGCAGGTGGAGACTTCTGCTGCACTTCCACAGTGGAAGGAGACGCTTCATCCTGTTGCTGAGAACTCACTTGCTGATTGGAAGTGCAACCAGCCATTATTAAGCTACTTAAACTTACTGTTGTAAACAAAAGCTTTAACGTTGCCTGTAATTTCATGACATCTTTCTCCATGAATTAAGGGTTTGTGGAAGTCGTTCGTTGACGGTTGAGAAGCAGTAAAGGAATACCTGTTAAAAGAACTACCAGACCAGTAATACCTCCGATACCTGCATAAATGAGACTGGAGTATAGTAGGTAGCTACAAATAGCACAAAACAGTAATGGTGTCCAGGGGTAAAGAGGTACGCGGAAAGGACGCGATACGTCTGGCTCTCGGGAGCGTAGTACCAGCAATGCTACCCCAGACAGGAGAAAAAAGAACCAGAAGACTGGAGCAGTGTAGTCCACCATTGTTTCAAAACCTTTGCGAGTTAGAGCCCCAAGTACCACCAACGCCAACGAAATTGCGCCTTGAACTAGTAAGGCATTCTTTGGGGTACCAGTATTCTCTTGCCAACGTCCTAGGAAGGCAAACTTCCGAAAGTCCCTTCCTAGAGCGTAGTTAGTACGCGCACCAGTAAAAATAGTGGCATTGACTGCACCTAAGGCTGAAACTGCAACTAGTAAACTAACAAATCTTGCTCCGTTTTCTCCAACAGCGCGACGCATTAAATCAGCTGTTGGTGCTTCCGATGAAGCTAAACCTGCAAGTCCCAAAGCGTAAATAAATGCCACGTTAATCAACAGAAAAATCACTGTGATGATGGCAATACTTCCCAACAATATACGTACCATATTGCGTTTGCCATTTCGCACTTCTGCTGAAATATAGGCAGCTTCATTCCAACCACCATAAGTTAGCAACACAAAAATCATTGCTTGACCAAATGCGTTGTTTTGAGCAGCAGCAGTTGATGTCTCTTGCGGCACTTGTACAGCAAAGGCAAGACTTACAAGAACTATCAACAGCAAACCCAGCACTTTTGCCGCTGTTAGCCAGTTCTGAGCCCACTTCCCTTGCTGCACCCCTAAAATGTTTAAACCTGTCAGGCAAATGACTACACCTGCAGCGTAAATCGCTGAAGAGTATTCTCCTATAGGCAGCAACTGAGCAGCATAATCCCCAAACACGAACGCTGGTAAGGCGATGGAACCAGTTTGAATAACGGTCATCCGCGCCCAAGCAAACAAGAAGGCAGGAATTTTGCCAAAGGCACGCATGAGATAGTGGTAAGTTCCCCCAGCATCGGGATAAGCGGTGGTCAACTCTGCATAGCAGAGAGCACCGACGAAGGACATTCCTCCACCTAGCAACCACGCTAGTAGTGCAATCCCTGCACTTTGCGTGTTCCCTGCTACTAGGGCTGGTGTCTTAAATATGCCTACGCCGACCACCATGCCTACAATCAAGGCAACTGCGTCGATTGTAGAAAGTGTAGGCTTCGGCACTGTTACTTTTGTTGCCATAAGGTAAATCACCTGGAAATTTTGGTAATCAGCCAGGAGGAAACAACCTTAAAGCTTAGGATGCTGTTGACAAACTTTCAATCTGCACTAGGTATACTCTATCTTTAACATAGGTTTAGATCATAAAATTTAAACCATGATTTTTGCCTTATGTCAATAAGACAAATTTATTTTTGCTTGACTAATCTTTATTAGTTGCAGCTTTAATGTTTTAGAAACTGGATTTCTAACGCACTGTGTTTTAGGTTTTGGCAAATTTGGTTTTCACAAAACCCAAAAATCTTCGAGAGTTTGCCCGAAGAACTTTCCATTGCGCCGTCAGGTGAAGCAGGATAAACGCCAAAAATGTATAGGCGAGCCAAAAATGAGAGCTTCTTGCTGTGTCGAGAATTGCAGAGTTTTGCGGAAATATGTCTGGTAGAAGAATCCCAAAAAATTTTACGTTACTACTTCTGTAGGAATTAGAGAGGAAAAAGCCAGTAACGGGAACCGCCCACATGAAAACATACAAACTTGTATGCAGGGCAAATGTTTTCAACCATTCCTTGGTAAACTTTGGCGGACGTTTTGTGTACTTGCTCGACCACACACGCAACAGGATGAATACCCGCCAAGTCAGTAACGCCATTGTTAGCGCGCCAACAGACTTATGAAAGTCATAGAGTGAATCTCTAAAGAATAGCTCTTCGGGCAACCGAACCATGAACAAACCACTAACAAATATTACCAAATAGCAGACTGCCATTATCCAATGTATGGACATCAGTTGCTTAAAAGCAGAGTTGATTCTAAATTTAGCGTTGCTTTTTGTGACTGGTTGCGGTGTACTCATAAAAATTCCAGTACCTTGTGTGCAGCTTGCGTTACATTCCTTAATATAACTAAGCAACATAAATCGACAGTGAAATTTTTATGAAAGCCTTCGCAGACAAGGCTATAGCGCAGGAACAAAAGACGAGTAGCTATTGATTCATCGGCTGCTCCTCGTCATTTGCCGTATTGTCCACAGATTTGTCTGTTTGTGACTTGTCCGAAACAATGATAAACTCAGTCTCTCTGTGAGACTTACTATCCCATTCATCCAAAACATCTTTTATCAACACTTCTTGCATCCAAATCTTCGCCACAACAGTTAGAGGTAACGCTAGAAACAAGCCTAAAAAGCCAAAGAACGTCACAAAAAATAGCTGTGAGATTAAGGTGATCGCTGGTAGCAGCGACACTTGATGCGCCATAACGATCGGCGTGATGAAATTGCCCTCAGTCTGCTGAATGATAAAGTAGAGGACTAACACAGCCAAGACTTTCCAGGGAGCATCTAGAAGTGCGATCGCCATTGCTGGTATCACACTTAGTGTCGGACCAAGATTAGGGATCAAGTTTAAAAATCCCGCCAAAACTGCTAAAGCCAGTGCTGAACGCACGCGCAAAATTGATAAGCCAATTAAACTCATCAGTCCCACTGCACCCATCGCGATGGAAGCGCCTGTGATCCATCCCTCTAATGACACCTCGCATTTATCCAAAATTCCATCCACTCGCTGGCGATAAAACGAGGGAAACAGCCGCACAAATACTTTGCGGTAAGCCTCCGGGTCGGCTAAAAACATCCCTGTTAAAACTAGCACTAGCAAAACCTTGAGAACAACTTCCAAAGAGCCAGAGACAAAGGCGAAGGAACTTCCCACTGCACGATTTATGATAGGCTGTGCTTGTTGGCTGAGGCTGTTGATATCAGGTATGTACGGAGTCAACTGACTGGGAACGCGAGTTCTCAATTCATCTAGCCAAGTATTAAAGCGCTCCAAACCTCGGGGAACCTGTTTTGTAAGTTCTTGAAACTGATCTACAAAAGGTGGCACAATCAGCCAGAAAAAACCGACAATTAAAGCTATAAATATGCTTACCGAGAGCAATACAGCAAATCCACGCTTGATTCCTGAGCGTTGGAATCTTCGAGCCAGCCGATTTAAGGTAGTAGCTAAGACAACTGCGGCAAATATCAGCAACAGGACTTCCCGAATCTGCCACACAATGTACAAAGAAATAACTATGGCGATTAAACCAATCCATTGACCTAGATTCACTCCCTGTCTCCCGGCTATTGATGAGCTGCTATTTCCTCTGAATGCAGCTAGGTTAGCTGATTCTAGCAATTCTCGGCTAGTTATTCTTAACTAATTTTGCTGTCGTTGCGATCGCCTACGGCGGCTCTTTCGGAGCATCGCGTAAGCGCAAAGCGCAGGCTCCGCTAACGCGTAGCGTGTCCGGAGGACTCAGCGGGAGAAAAGCGCCATCGCCACAGTAAAACACTTGCCATAATTAAAGTCGGTAAAAAAACGATGATCACGGCGTTTGTCGCTGTCGCTGGAATAGATAAATTTGGCATAACGTACTTAATCAAGACAGACACTCCCGCGGAGAGTAGAAAGACTTTTAGAACAAATCCAAGCTGATTTTGCATATAAGTACGGCAATTCCCATTCATCTGGGGGGTAGGTACGAAATAGAAGCATATCTCTCATTCTTTAAAATAAATTCAAGCAGACCAATAGACAATACTCTGCTTGTACATCACCATGACTTACAAGCAGAGTGTCGCTCCTGCCATTTGTGGCATTGTTACTGCTACTACCTTTTCTTTGGTTTGTTGCAGCAATAGGCGTGGTGGAAATTGCAGTTACAAAATTAGGGTTTTCCCCTTCTATCGCCATTAGACTTCTTGCATTCATTCCAAATCAAAGAATAATTAACTACAGATAGACACAGATGGACACAGATGGAATCAAAGAGATGCAGAAGGTCTATTTTATGTGCTGAGACGGTTCTTGGAACTTTGATTAGAACTAAATTACTAAATTTTAAGGACATTATAGCTATGAGTTTAGAAGTCCTGAATATAAATCTATCTGGCGTGTTTGATGGTTTTCTTTGGTCTTTTTGCTCTTTTTGCTCTTTTTGCTCTTTTATTAATGTGAAAAAAATGTATTTTTGTGGATCCTAGGTAGTTGAAAATAAACAATTAATAATGAATAAGTAGTAACAATAAATAATAATTTCCTTAGTTGCGTTCAGCCATAAGCTAGACTAGGAAGTAATATTGTTTTTTTCAGTTGTAAATTTGAATGAGCAAATTTTGAGTTTTTTATTGCCAGGAGTATACATCAAAAAATGCCAGTAGAAAATAATAACAATAAACGCAAAATGAAACCACAAAAAATACGGCAAATTGGTGGTAGCTTGCTCATTTTGTTGACTTTTCTTTTTCTTCTGAATGCGATTGTTCCTAGCTTTTTTGGTCCCAAATTGCCCCAAGTACCTTATAGCGATTTTATTGCTCAGGTACAAGCAGGTAAAGTAGACCGGGCTGTTGTAGGGGGCGATCGCATTCAGTATTCCATCAAAACCCAAACTCCGGACGGTAAACCTGCTGAACAAGTCTTCGTAACCACACCAGTAGCGCTCGACCTGGATTTACCTAAAATTCTCCGCGACAATAATGTAGAGTTTGGTGCACCACCACCAAACGAAAATGGTTGGATTAGCACTCTTTTAAGCTGGGTTGCACCTCCGTTAATTTTCTTTGGTATTTGGGGCTTTTTGCTCAATCGTCAGGGGGGTGGTCCTGCGGCGCTGACGGTGGGTAAAAGTAAGGCTCGCATCTACTCTGAAGGTAGCACTGGAGTAAAATTTCTCGATGTTGCTGGCGTAGATGAAGCAAAAGCCGAACTGGAAGAGATTGTCGATTTTCTCAAAAGTGCTGATAAATACACCCGTTTGGGAGCGAAAATTCCCAAAGGTGTGTTGGTGGTAGGACCTCCAGGAACGGGTAAAACACTTTTAGCGAAGGCAATTGCTGGTGAAGCTAGTGTTCCCTTCTTCAGCATCTCTGGTTCAGAATTTATTGAACTTTTTGTTGGTGTCGGTGCTGCACGAGTCCGCGACTTATTCGAGCAGGCAAAACAACAAGCTCCCTGTATCGTCTTTATTGATGAATTAGACGCACTAGGTAAGTCTCGCGGCGGTGCTGGTGGGTTTGTAGGTGGTAACGATGAACGCGAACAAACCCTCAACCAGTTGCTCACCGAAATGGACGGCTTTGATGCCAACACTGGGGTGATCATTATCGCCGCTACGAACCGTCCCGAAGTTCTCGATCCAGCATTGCGCCGTCCGGGTCGCTTTGACCGCCAAGTTGTTGTGGATCGTCCTGATAAAATTGGTCGCGAAGCCATTCTCAAAGTTCATGCTAGAAATGTCAAATTGGCTGATGATGTGGACTTGGCAACCATCGCCATTAGGACGCCTGGGTTTGCGGGAGCAGATTTAGCCAACCTTGTCAATGAAGCTGCACTCCTCGCCGCACGGCAAAATCGGCAAGCAGTGATCATGGCGGATTTCAACGAAGCCATTGAGCGTGTTGTTGCTGGTTTGGAAAAACGCTCTCGTGTTCTCAATGAAACTGAGAAAAAGACCGTGGCTTATCACGAAGTTGGTCACGCCATCATCGGTGCTTTGATGCCTGGAGCTGGTAAAGTCGAGAAAATTTCTGTTGTTCCTCGTGGCGTTGGTGCTTTGGGTTACACAATTCAAATGCCCGAAGAAGACCGCTTCTTGATGATAGAAGACGAAATTCGCGGTCGCATTGCTACCCTATTGGGTGGACGTTCCGCAGAAGAAACCGTCTTTGGCAAGGTGTCCACTGGTGCAAGTGACGATATTCAGAAAGCCACTGACTTAGCAGAACGCTATGTCACTGTGTACGGTATGAGCGATGAACTTGGTCCTGTTGCCTTTGAAAAAGTCCAGCAGCAGTTTATCGAAGGCTACGGTAATCCCCGCCGTTCAGTAAGCCCCAAAGTGGCAGAAGAAATTGACCGCGAGGTGAAGCAGATAGTGGATAATGCCCACCACATTGCTTTAACCATTCTGCAAGAAAACCGCGACTTACTGGAGCAAACCGCAGAAGAACTGTTGCAAAAAGAAATTTTGGAAGGTGCACAACTGCGGGAACGTCTTAACCAAGCTAAAGCACCAGATGAACTCAATGAATGGTTGCGGACGGGCAAGTTATCAGAAGATAAACCTTTGATGCAAAGTTTGCTGGTTTAGGAATTTTGGAATAATTGAAAAGCGATCGCTCTTTAGGAGGGCGATCGCTTTTTTTATATAAGAATATATTAAGGAGTCCAATCTTGTGATTTCTGCCAAATATCTGATCCCGTCTTGGAACCTATTTATTGATAAAAGTAGTAATGGGTGATTGCCCAATTGCTCGTCAAAGCGCTGCACTGCCTTGCAATCATGCATTAAGATTGTTCGTTTGTTTGTTCAACTTGTTTCCGTTCTACTTGTTGAGTGGTTGGTTCTGCATCCGTGGGCCTTTGGACAACAACCCCTAGCAAAACAGTAGCAATGCCACTGACGGTACCACCAACTTTAGCATTAATAACGTCTTGGGTAGTGAGGACAGTGGAAATACCTGCAACAACACCTAAGATAGTGCCAAGTAAATCAAGTTGATTTTTGTTGAGTTTCATATTAAATAATCGAGGTTAGTTAAAGTGTGCCAACAAAGTATGATACAAATTCGATTTTTTCTATTCCGGAGAGGTTGGCAACTTCGACGCAGCGGATGAGAAGCAATTCAAAGGCGTGTAGGGGCGAGTTTTTGAACGTGGGATTGGATCTTGGACGCTCCGAAGTTTGCCCGGAGGGAAACCAACGCCAGTCACCTGGGCGTGGGAAACCCGCCTGCATGGCTAGCGCTCCTCCTTGCAACTTCTCTCTTGTCGAAACGCGCCTACAAGGGTTGATACAAATCTTTCTTTCTTGGTGGGCGACCGAACCACGCCTTTCTCGTGATTTTCCTCTCCTCCACACCCTTCTGACTTTTCATGTCATATGGAAAAATCCACGAAAAACCTAACCTGCTAACCCCCTTCCCTTCAAGGGTTGGGGGAAAAATTAAGGTTCCTCTGGTCTTGTAGGAGAGAGGAATGGAAGCTAAGAGAGTTTTTTCGGTGTCCTTTCTACTTTGGCGGTTTGTTTCCTAACTCCGCTGCCAAATTTTAATCGTCTTATCCAAACTCCCACTTACTAAAAGTTCCCCCGAAGCAGTAAAAGCTAATGCTGTTACCGTGTGGGCGTGACCTGTAAATGTAGCCAGCAGTTCCCCTGTTTCTACATGCCATAACTTAATAGTTTTATCAGCACTGCCACTAGCGATAATTTGTCCATTAGGACTCAAAGCAACGGCATACACTCCATCTTTATGTCCGTTGAGTGTGTGAAGCAATTCTCCTGTTTCTAAGTGCCAAATTTTTATTGTTTTATCGCGACTACCACTGACCAAAATCTTTCCATCTGTACTAACAGCCAAGGAACGAACAATGTGAGAATGACCTGTAAACGAGTGCAGCAACTGCGGGTCGAAAGTTGCCGCCCCTCTGGGTCGAGAAATGTGCCAAACTTTGATTTTGCGGTAACTCCCTGTAACTAAAATTTGCCCATTTGGACTCAAGGCAAGTGAATGGGCAGCTGTATCTTCTAGGGATAAGGCGGTAGCAACCTGGCGCTGCATCAAGTCCCAAAACATAATTGTTCTGTCATCTCCCCCAGTTGCCAACATTCGTCCATCTGGGGTAAAAGCAACGCAGCGCACCATTCCATTATGCTTGTGCAAAATATCAATCAAATCTTGCGCCCCCACGTGCCAAAGCTTAATTGTGGAGTCTGCACCAGCACTGACTAAAGTTTGCCCGTCTGGACTGAAAGCAAGGGAATTTACTTCATCTACTAGCCCGGATAAAATCCAAGGATGTTCTGATAATGTCGCGATTAACTCACCTTTGGCCAAATCCCACAGCTTTGTCTCTCCACGACTACCACTTGCTACAACAGGAGAGGCGTTGCCGTTGTTACCCCTGTGACAGAAGGCTAGGCAATTAATTCCCCTGGTATGCCCGAGTAAGGTTTGCCAGCATTCCCAGTCACCTACTATTGTCTTAAGCGGATGGTCTGATGGCATCTGAGTTGTCTGTGTGCTGGCAACCTCATTCAAGACTCGCTGTGTATCTTTTTTAGTATTCAGTGATTCTAAATACCAACGAAATCCTCCCGCATATAATAACTGACTTGGCGTAATGTAGAGTTTTGGCTCAGGAAATTCAATTTGATTTGTAGGTAAAAAACCTGCGATTATCGCTTGTTTTTCGTAACCTCTTTGACCAGTAAATGGATAAAACAAACATAGGAAAATGAAAACTTGGTGATTTTTCAAATCCTCTTGTGTAACAGACCATCTAACTTTGTCTTTCTTGATACTGTTAAAACTTTCTCCATCAGTAACGTAAACTTGAATACTAACTTTCGGATTATTGGCAAGTATGTAGGAAAATTTGCTTTCGCCACGCAAATTTCCCTCATCATCTAGAACCATGTTGTTCAAGGTATCTTGTGCCACTTTTTTAATTTGTTTGCCCCAGCGATCGCTCATCACTCGGTCAACGATTTGCTCTCGCAAAAGATAATCTTCAGCTTGCTGCTGGAAGTATCTTGGAAAGGGCATCGCCCAGTCAAGAGGATCAGGATATTGGGCGGTGTCGGAGGGATTTTTGGCAATAATTTCTGCTTGTTGGCGAGCAATCTCCAGCACTTTTGCCAATGATTCACCCCAAAATGCCATAATTTCACTATGGCAGCCTTTGACTTGACTTTCTAGCAAAGATAGATCGTAAGTCTTGGGCTTTTTTAATCGTTGAAGGAAATCAGCTTGTTGAGCTTTTAGTAAGCTAATCCAATCCATTTGCATTCCTGCGGCGCAGCATTGCATACCTACATTAAGTTATGCCAAGGCAATTGCTCAAGTGAGTGTATCAACTTTAGTTATTTAAGCAGCCAGTCATCCCAGTAGTTAATGTAACACAACGATTTATGTGCCACCGAGCGACCTGTCCTTGGACATGGTCAAGTGATGACATAAGCTTGTTTGCCTTAAGAAAATTAAGATGATAGTGGATGATTTTAACTAACTTACACCACAAGATACTGTTTCACCAGAAGCAGTTTTGCTAGAAATTGTACTCATATTTTAGGAAATCTGAGAGTTAGTTTGGAAAAAGCGCTATTCTACCTTTGTGACAGCATTGATAGCACAGAGCCGCACTGGCTTATAGCCGTGGGATGCCAGACACGTGTTAATATCTTGGAGAGCAAACTGCAAGGTATAAAAAATGTCAAATTAGAAGCATCGGAAGAAAAAGTACTCAAAAGTTATCTTGATGGTTTGACACTCCTCGACCTAAAGGTACGAGGATTCTTAGTTCCTTGACTCGCCGTTAGACAGCAGGTTTGCACGTAAAGGAAGAGTGTATGGCATGGATTTATCTTCTGATTGCTGGTCTGTTTGAAGTTGGATGGGCAATTAGTATAAAGTATTCACAAGGGTTTACTAGGGTCGGTCCCAGTGTCGCTACAATCGCCCTGATGATATTGAGTTTTGGCTTTTTGTCAAGAGCACTCCGCACACTGCCACTTGGCACTGCCTACACTATATGGACAGGTATAGGAGCCATCGGTACAGTTTTTTTGGGTATAATTTTATTTCAAGAACCGATTGAAGTGCGCCGCCTGACTTGCATCGGCTTGATTTTGATAGGTGTCATAGGACTTAGGCTCGTCTCTCCACACTAATCCTCTTCTCTAGTATTACCTCCTAGATCAAAGAAAAAGCATAAAAGAAAAATATACAAAATGCTGTATGCAGCTATTTAGGAGAACCCAGGAGAACCAAAATATGTTTAAGAGCGATGTACCTCGGCTTTCCACCATGAGAACGCACGAGAGAGTATGCGAAGTGGGTTGGTTTGCCGATTTGTGCGGAGGTGACACTGATCGTTTAGGAAAGCTTGATCCCTCTCGGCGTAGCAACTACGAACACTGCCGTGATATTGTACTCACCGCCGATTCTTTAGGCTATAAAAATATTCTACTGCCCACAAGCTATATGTTGGGTCAGGAAGTGTTACCTTTTGCTGCAGCGATCGCATCCCAGATACAGCAGATCAGTTTACTCACCGCAATACGTACAGGCGAGATCCACCCTCCGATGCTAGCACGTCATCTTTCGACGTTAGACCATCTGTTGCAGGGACGGCTCACTGTAAACATCATTAATTCCGAACTACCTGGTCTTGTTGAAGATCCAGAGTATCGGTATCAACGGTGCAAAGAAGTGATCGAGATTCTTCAACAGGCGTGGACGCAAGAAAGGATAGAGCTTCAAGGGCAGATTTATCGCTTTAGCTTACCTAGTTATCCGGTGAAACCGTATCAGCAACATGGCGGACCGCTGCTTTACTTCGGCGGTACCTCACCAGGTTCTCGCAACGTGTGTGCTCAATACTGCGATGTCTTTCTGATGTGGCCCGACACTGAAGAAGCGCTGTTTGAGAGCATGCAGGATCTCTCAAAAAGGGCTGCTACCTATGGACGGTGCATCGATTTCGGACTCCGCATTCATGTAATTGTACGCGAAACCGAGGAAGAAGCGCGTCTATGGGCAAAAACCTTGATATCCGAACTCGACGCATCTCGCGGTGCACAACTCAAATCTCGCGCTCAAGATTCTCGCTCCGTAGGCGTGTTAAAACAGGATGCTTTGCGATCGCTTGGCGACGAAGACGACTACATAGAGAATAACTTATGGATGGGAATAGGACGAGCGCGTTCCGGATGTGGTGCAGCACTGGTGGGAAATCCCTCTCAGATACTTGAACGGCTACATCGTTATATGGATATGGGAATTCGAGCATTCATTCTCTCCGGCTACCCCTTGATTGAAGAATGTCACTATTTTGCAAAGCTTGTGTTACCTCATCTGCCAAATGTTAGGCTTGCAGAACTTCAAGGACGACTACCTAAGGTACAACCGATGACACCTCTGACAACAGGAGAGATCCGCTAGCCAGCACTTAACGGCTTGGGTAAAGCTTCCTTGAAGACGACTCTTTTTAGGGCTGACAACATAAGTATGAAGTAATGCTTCATCCACTGATACAGGAGTATTAAGCTGTGTTGACATTTGACTTGAAATGTGGGATAAAATTGCCCACCTAACCCAACAGGTAAGCAAACAGAAAACCTTGCTAGATTTGTCAGACAGATATCAATGACACTCGAAAAAATTCTAAAATTAATGAAACACTTGTCTTGTAATCTGTAATAAATATTTATGCCGCCTCGTTGGCCTCGTGAACCTGATCGCAAAGACCCTGCTTACCGTAAGTTAGATGACCGGATGAATTTTGCCGTTCATGTGGCGATATTTGCGGCAATTAATTCTGGCTTGTGGTTTTTCCATAACTTCAATTCAGCTACTTGGGAGTGGCTACCTTGGTTAACAGCTCTTTGGAGCGTAGTACTATTGGGACATTTGATTTATATTTCGGCGATCGCCGACTACTCACAATCACCACCTACATCCACCTGAAGATGGACACCATAGGCTAGGGCGATTGTAACTTGTGGTGGTAGAACTAGTCTAGATATTTGAGCGATAATCTCTTATGAGATGAGAGTTGCCGCTCATTATATAGGATTATTTTTATGGCTAAGACTAACACAACAGAATTACTCGAGGCCCTAGCAGCAGAAATTGGCGAAAACGTTTATATAGATATTGCCAAGTGGCACCTTTACTTATCGGATGCCAAGCTGCATACTGTAGTTGCAGAACAAGTGTATCCCTTAATTACCGCCAGTAAACCAGTCGAAGAGGAAGAAGTTATACAACTCCTAGAATCTATTCGCGTCAAGATTGGCGGTGGAAGAAGAGAACTTCCTCTGATTGATTTACTACCCCTGCAATGCCAGGTCAACCTAGTAGATATTTTAGAAAAATATCTACGTGATATGTAATTTTAGGGCTTTGGTTGTCCCGTAATCTGGTTTTCGGTACAAAGAGCCAAAAGTAAGAACTAAGTATCAGTTCCAGAATGAGTAAAGTTTAGAAGAAACAGCAGACAAGCTCAAACTGATACATACCGTAGTTGTTTCTTTTGTGATTCTTATTCATTGCATCTCTCGTATGAGGGTATTTTAGTAATCCACCCTGAGTGTATGTAAGGCTAGTTTGTCGAAACTAGTTGTAGTTGTTATGCAAATTTATGGAGGTTAGTTTGATGCTTTTACAACTTAAAGATAGTGGTGAATTGGTGAAAATAGTTGATGTTCAAGAATTGATAAATCCAAATCAGGATGTTGTTCATGCACAAGAACAAGAAGGTCAAGAAGAGCAACAAGCTGATTCTTATAAAAAAGAAAATCTAGTTTTTCCTTCTGGTGAAAGTTTACCGCGTTGTTGGTTAGATGCCGACTATAGAAACGGCAAAGTTTCTTGATTGTAGAAATCGAAATTTTTTAAAGGCTCAAATTCCCGACTTCTCTAAGAAGTCGGGAATTTTGTTGTTCACAAGCCGTGACTTCGAGTTACTATACTTCAGAAGAGGCTGTTTTTTCTGCCACTTCCGCGACTTCACCCTCAGCACGCGGGAAAAGTTTCTTTGTTATCCAGTAAGTAAAAATGTGAGAAAGTAATCCTAAAGGACCAGCAAACAAGCAAAGTGCCAGCGAGTGAATTGTCCAAACTCCTGTTTTCTGTCCTTCCAAATAAATATAGCGCCCCACAAATAAATCGAAGGTCAAAAAATGAATCCAACCAGTTGCAGTCACTTTTTCATCTGCAAAAGCTCGAGCAAGATCTGCTAATTGAGGGCTCGATAAAGCTTGGGCGTTTTCTGGCGTGATACTGGTAATAAACAAATACAAATACGCTGCTGCTAAGGGCAAAAAAGGAATATAAGATTCCATCACCCTTTTTGTCACTTTCCATTTAGGCAGGAAAATCATTAATGCCCAAAAAGGTAAAACGAAAAGATTAGCAACGTTGAAAATTTGAACGATAGACATAGTGGTTAAAAGTTAGGAGTTCCAGAAATTGTTAGATTTCAACTTACAAGAGTTTATTATATGGAACTTAAACCACAGATACACACTAGTTATTCATCTGTGTCCACCCCCCTCATTCCCCCCTCAAGAAGGGGGAAGACAGAGGAAAAACTTTTATTTATTGTCCATCTGTGGTTCAATTTCCAAATCTAATTTGTTAAACTTATCAACTGCGACTCAATCTCAAAAGAGTTCAAATCACGACCAATGAAAACTAAGCGAGTTTGCCTTGCTTCTTGGGGTTTCCAAGGGCGATCGTAAAATTGTTCAACTCGAGTTCCCACGCCTTGCATCACCAAACGCATAGGTTTATTTGGAACTGCTACAAAACCCTTGATGCGGTAAATTTCTTGCTCTTGTGCTAGTGTTTGCAACTGATACCGCAGTTTTTCTGGGTCAAAGGCACGGTCTAATATCACATGAGTTGAGATAATATCTTCATCGTGGTCATGTTCTTCTTCAGTGTCATGATGACTAGGACGGCTGTCTAGGTTATCTTCGACTGCGGCTTGAAATCCTAATAATATAGATGCGTCGAGCTTACCTTCACAACTCTCTACAATCTTCACAACCCTAGGCAACTCTTGTTTAATGAACTCCTCAACTCTTGCCTTTGTCTCACGATCAACCAAATCAGTCTTATTCAACACCACCAAGTCCGCACAAGCAAGTTGGTCTTCAAACAATTCTTGCAACGGTGTTTCGTGTTCTAGACTATCATCTGCCTGTCGCTGCGCCTCCACCGCCTCTGGATCACTGGCAAATGTCCCTGCTGCAACTGCTGCACCATCTACCACGGTAATCACAGCATCCACCGTAGCAGCGTTGCGAATTTCATGCCAACGAAAAGCTTTCACCAGTGGTTTTGGCAACGCTAAACCAGACGTTTCAATCAAAATGCAGTCAATGCTGTCTCGTCGCTTGATTAGCTGTTGCATTGTCGGCAAAAACTCTTCCTGCACGGTGCAGCACAAGCAGCCATTAGTTAATTCAAAGATATTATCACTGCCATTACCATCTTCTGGGCAAATTTGACAGGATTTCAACAATTCGCCATCAATACCGAGTTCGCCAAATTCGTTGACTAAAACAGCAATACGGCGTCCCTGATTGTTTTGTAGTAGGTGGCGAATCAGGGTAGTTTTGCCACTACCTAAAAATCCGGTGATGATAGTAACGGGAATTTTTGTAGCCATTGTTTAATTGAAATTTTGCACAGAAAGCATGAAATGAGCCTTTCTGCATTTTCCCTCATCACCGAGTCGATTGGAAATCAGAAGGTGTGACAAAAAAAGAGATATCATACAAACCTAATATTCCATCAATCAAGCCGAACAACAGTTACGATCTGCTGTAAGTACTACATGTCACAGCTTAAAAACCTAGATACTATAGCACACAACTCCAAACCACCCCTCCATTCATCCCACATTCTTGGAAGATGACCTTCTGGAGCATCAAGAGTGAATTTAATTTGAGAATAATAAGACCATTCTCTAGTAGTCCAACTTGCAAACAAAATCTGATGGTGTCTTGTGCTTCTCCAGCCTACACGTTCTCCAAAACTAACCCAAATTTCTTCATTAAATTTCCCTGGTTTTCCTCCTAGACTTTGCCAAATGCGCTTCTGAACACTAAATCCGAAATGTCGGTTGCTAGATATCAACCAAAGTTGGTCTATAGTACTGAGGTCTTGACAAGGAAATTTTAAGATCGCTTCCGAATCAAGATAACCCTCCCTTTCTCGACCAGATAGCTTAAGCATCACAGCCGTAGTTTCCTCATCTGCTTCTTTCCATCTGCCTGCTGCCAATAGTCCGTCTAGTTTACTGTAATCTACACTTACTCCTGAAATCGCAGGAGATGAATTGACAGGTATAACTAAAGAATGCTTTGAAGTTGAAGGAATTGTGGGAGCAATTCCAGTGCCTAAGAATGTTAACCACTCTTGCACTGACTGAGGACGATTTTCTGGCTTTATCTCCATCCCCTTAAGAATTGCCTGATTTACCTTATCGCTAATACTAGGATTAATCTTCTTGGGTTCCTCTAATAGCGTACCAATAGCCCTGAGAGGAGCCATTGTTGGTACTTCCTGAGTTAGTAAAGAATACAACGTTGCCGCTAAAGCATAAACATCTGTATAAGCACCCCGTTTTGCTCGCTTATCATACTGCTCAATGGGTGCAAAACCATCAGCTAACATTTGGGTGTGCGTCTGAGTTAAATTCTGTGTAAACTCCCGCGCAATACCAAAATCAATTAACACAGCCTCCGATTTACCAGAACGCAGCATGATATTTTGCGGCTTGATATCTCTGTGCAACAAGCCGTTATTGTGAACTACCGTTAGTGCTTCACCAATTTGTCGAATGTACGGTAATGCTTCCTCTTCAGGTAAAGCGCCCTGATTCTCAACCCGACTCGCTAAATCTTCTCCATCAATGTATTCCATCACTATGCACCACAAAGAATCTTCTTGGATAACCTCATCAATCCTGACTACATAGGGATGATTGCATTTCGCTAACTTTATTGCTTCATTTAAGAAATCTTGTTGAAATCTGACAAAATCTCGGCGGCGTTGCACAGTTTCGTTAAGCGTTTTGATAACAACGTAGCGCCCATGATTATCTTTAGCACGATAAGTAATACCAAAACCACCTTCGCCTAACCGTTTGTCAATTGTGTACTTACCATCCTGTAACCCCTGCCCATCTGCCCACGCCATTGCTTAACTTACGGAAACACTGGTGTCATTTTGGCACAATCCAGGAAAACATCAATATGGTGGAATCCCAGAATATCTGTATCAAGTAGCGCCCTCTCAATAAGATTTCTCTGCGTCCTCATGTTGTCTTGACGGTTGGTTTCCTAAAAAACACTTGAACTATAAAGAGTTAATATAGAATTATTAAGGCTTGTTTACAGAATTTTCAAAATTACCTGAGTTCTGTTAAAGCATTCCACCACTAGATATAAGTTCTAAAGTCCTCTCTAGATTTTATCCAAACGCGCATATGACGCTCCCTATCCGTAACGTCGCCATCATCGCCCACGTTGACCACGGCAAAACAACCCTTGTTGATGCTCTCCTGAAACAATCCGGCATCTTCCGTGAAGGAGAAGACGTTCCGGATTGCGTCATGGACTCCAACGCTCTTGAACGAGAACGGGGAATTACAATTCTTTCCAAAAACACTGCGGTTCGGTATGGAGAAACGCTGATCAACATTGTCGATACCCCCGGACACGCTGACTTCGGTGGCGAAGTCGAACGTGTACTTGGCATGGTTGACGGTTGCATCCTCATTGTTGATGCTAACGAAGGTCCCATGCCCCAAACACGCTTTGTTTTGAAAAAAGCATTGGAAAAAGGACTACGCCCCATCGTCGTCGTCAACAAAATCGACCGTCCCCAAGCAGATCCGCATGGTGCTACAGATAAAGTATTGGATCTGTTTCTGGAACTGGGGGCAGATGATGACCAGTGTGATTTTCCCTACCTGTTTGCTTCCGGTTTAAGTGGCTACGCCAAAGAAAAGTTGGAAGATGAAGCCAAGGATATGCAGCCGATGTTTGAAGCTATCCTGCGCCATGTACCGGCACCAGTAGGTGATCCAGAGAAACCACTGCAATTACAAGTGACAACCCTGGATTATTCCGAGTATCTGGGACGGATTGTCATTGGCAAAATTCACAACGGCATTATCCGCATGGGGCAGCAAGCCGCTTTGGTGAAAGAAAACGGCGAAACTGTCAAGGAAAAATCAGCAAGCTGATGGGCTTTGAAGGGCTAAAGCGGATTGAAATTACAGAAGCATCCGCGGGCAATATCATAGCTGTGGCAGGGTTTGCCGATGCCAACATTGGGGAAACGATTACTGACCCGAACGATCCCCAAGCATTGCCACTGATTAAGGTAGATGAACCGACATTGCAAATGACCTTCTGGGTGAATGATTCGCCTTTTGCAGGTCAAGAAGGCAAGTTGGTGACATCACGCCAAGTGCGCGATCGCCTATTCCGCGAACTAGAAACTAACGTCGCCTTGCGGGTTGAAGAAACCGACTCCCCCGATAAGATTCCAGTTTCCGGACGTGGAGAACTCCACCTGGGCATTTTAATTGAAACCATGCGCCGCGAAGGTTATGAGTTTCAAGTATCCCAGCCACAGGTGATTTATCGCGAAGTCAACGGACATCCTTGCGAACCATTTCAACTCCTGGTACTAGACATTCCTGAAGATGGGGTTGGCAGTTGTATTGAACGACTGGGGCAACGCAAAGGCGAAATGCAAGATATGCAAATGGGTGGTAACGGACGCACCCAGCTAGAGTTTGTCATTCCCGCCCGGGGATTAATCGGTTTCCGGGGTGAATTCATGCGGATGACTCGTGGTGAAGGTATCATGAACCACAGTTTCCTTGACTACCGTCAACTCTCTGGTGATATTGAAGCTCGTAACAAAGGCGTCTTAATCTCCTTTGAGGAAGGCGTTTCCACCTTCTACGCCATGAAGAACGCTGAAGATAGAGGCGCATTCTTTATTACTCCTGGCACCAAGGTTTACAGAGGTATGATTGTGGGAGAACACAATCGTCCCCAAGACTTGGAACTGAACGTCTGTAAGACGAAGCAACTGACCAACCACCGTGCATCCGGCGGTGATGAACTGGTGCAGCTGCAAGCGCCAATAGACATGAGTCTAGAGCGTGCTTTGGAGTACATTGGACCAGATGAACTGGTGGAAGTGACTCCCAAATCAATTCGTCTGCGGAAGTTGGCGAAGAAGTTAGCGAAACGCTAGATAGTCTTGTAAAGATGCGTCATGGCGCATCTGTCAATAGACTTGTTACAAAAGTCTGTATTTAGTCAAGAACCACAGACGAACACGGATACACACAGATAAATTCTCTGTGTCCATCTGTGTCCATCTGTGGTTTTATTTTCATAGCAATTAAGTTTTATAACAGATGCTCATGAGCTAAAGCTCACAAGCGTTGGATGAAAATAGACTTTCAAAGCAGGTTCACTCTAGAAATTATTCCTCCAGAAAAACCCAGATTCCTGTGACTTTCAAACATTCATGGGTTAACTTGGATCGATGGAAATTATCAGGCGCATTACCAACTGGCTAGAAACCCATGCTTGTGCCCCTGCATACAGTGGATGGGTACTTATAGGAATTGCTATTTGTTTTTTTGCGGCTGGCATCAATACAATGGCTGGCTGGCTATATGTTATTAGTGGTATCAGTTTTGCCCTGTTGGGTATAGCAGCAGTTTTACCGCCGCGATCGCTTTTGGGTTTAGTTGTCCAGCGTCTTCCCATTGAACCTGTGACAGCAGGAGACGATTTAACAGTCGAATTAGAAATTTGTAATCAAACCAACCGACCTGTTACCCTGCTGCAAGTCCAAGATATATTACCTTTTATCTTAGGCAAACCAGTACAAAAGCCAATAGATACAATTCCCACAAACAGCAATTATCGCCTTTTGTACCATCAGCCTACCGAACGCCGGGGCATTTATCGCTGGCACACAGTTGAACTTAAGACTGGTGCGCCTTTAGGATTGTTTTGGTGTCGCCGTCTGCGTCATGCTGCTGCAACAGCAATTGTCTATCCCACAGTGTTACCCCTCACCACCTGTCCGTTAATTGATGAAATAGGCGAGGAAAATATCAACAGGGGCGATCTTCGTGGCATGCAAACAGCAACCCAAGGGCTAACACGTTCCTTGCGTCCTTACCGCATAGGAGATCCCATCCGTCTTATCCACTGGCGTACCAGCGCCCGGTACGGAGAATTACGGGTGCGAGAGTTAGAAATGATCACGGGTGGACAAGAGATGATTATTGCCATAGATAGTGCTGGCAAATGGGAACAAGAGAGTTTTGAACAAGCTGTTATTGCTGCAGCATCGCTCTACTTTTACGCACATCGTCACTCTATGCAGGTGCAACTGTGGACAGCATTGACAGGTTTAGTCAAAGGCGAATGCGCTTCACGCACGCTTCGCGATGCTCCCGAAGGGAGCCGCGCAAGGCGCGATGGCGCAAAGCGCCCGCTTTACAGCGATCGCCTTATTCTAGAAACCTTAGCCGCAACCAGCGCAGGTGAAGACGCCGCCAGTGTTCACCCTCCCAGCTATCCTTTGATTTGGCTAACGCAAAATCCTCTCACTCTCTCTTCATTGCCTAGCGGCAGTCGTTGGCTGCTGTGGCATAATGTATCTTTACCCTACGAACAGGTGATAGTGAATAGAGATTATCCAGGCATAGTGTTGGACTCTCAACAACCACTCCAACCCCAGTTGCAAAAAACAATAAGTTAAGAAGAAATACAAATTTCTTGGATTCAAATTTTCAATGAATGCAGCAAAATGGCATTTCTATATGATTACCAAGATGCATGCCAGTTGCAGTATACTCTGCTCCTCGTGCAGTTTTCAGCAATCCAAAATCCATGCATGCAAAATTCAAAGTCTTTATAAATAGGGGGAATCATCCCTAGTTATAGCTCCCATAGGCTGCGGTACAATGCAAAGAAATGTTTAAATTATGAGTGGCCGATCCCATGATTTCACCAGAAGTTAACACAAAATCCAGCGAACACAGCCTAGAGGCAATGCGACATTTTTCCGAACAATACGCCAAGCGCACTGGAACGTACTTCTGTTCTGAACCCTCTGTGACAGCAGTTGTCATTGAAGGACTTGCGAAGCACAAAGACGAACTTGGAGCTCCTTTGTGTCCCTGTCGCCACTATGAAGACAAAGAAGCGGAAGTCAAAGCGACTTTTTGGAACTGTCCATGCGTCCCAATGCGAGAGCGCAAAGAGTGCCACTGTATGCTGTTCCTCACTTCAGACAATGACTTTGCTGGTGAGCAGCAAGAAATCTCTTTAGAAACAATCAAACAAGTACGAGATAGCATGGCATGAACGAAGGAATGCCCGATGAGTTTTGGCAAGGTGTCAAGCAGTTTAATGCTGGGCAGTACTATGCCTGTCATGACACCTTAGAGGCTCTGTGGATTGAAGCAGCAGAGCCAGAAAAAACTTTTTATCAAGGCATTCTGCAAATTGCTGTAGCACTGTATCATCTAAGTAACCACAACTTGCGTGGTGCAATGATTTTGTTGGGTGAGGGTAGCAATCGCTTGCGACGTTACCCATCAGAATATGGCGGCATTGATGTAGACGAACTATTAAGCCAGAGTGCGGCATTGTTGACCGCACTACAACAAACACCAGAAAAGATTGCTGCCTTTAACCTGGGTCAAGATCAAACTTTACCTTTGCCCAGGATTATACAAGTGAATCATTAAAAAGAGTAAAAAATTAAAAAAATATTAAATAAATATTAAGAAATTTTACATTCAAGCGAGTTGGCAGTATAAGCAAATCTGTATGCGATCGCCGCCAACAAAACAAGTTAGTTTCTAGACTAAGTAGCGTATATTGCAAAGGGTAGAACCCCACCCCTAACCCCTCCCCGCTGGCGGGGAGGGGAAGTTTGGTGGTCTAAGTTACTCATTGGGGTCTTAGAGAAACTATAGGTAACATACCGGACGTGAGATGAAACCTTAAAGGTGGGGAAAGCGTCAATAGTCTTAGTTTTTGCTAGTCACTATCCAAAGAAAAATCTAGAAAGTGTATTTTATTTCTGGTTAAAGTAGTTGAGATTGGAATAACACAAGAAATCATAAATTCTTAATTGCTATGATGCCCCATTATCAATTGCCTCAATTTCATAAGCGTCGTTTGGGCTTAGGCTTAATGCTACCAGTTGTACTTCTGGGCGGAATGACATTTCTCCCCCAACTGCAGAGAGCCACTGCACAAACACCTCAAGCACCTGCTGGGCAAAATCGTCCCCTCTACATCCGTGGCAAACAGCAAGAGTATAACTCTAAAACACAAGTGGCAACTGTTCGCGGTGACGTAGAACTGTCTTATCCTGGACGAGGTATTCAGGCAACTGCTGCCCAAGCACAATACTTTACCCGCGAACGTCAGATTATTCTCAGTGGCAATGTTTATGTTTTACAACAGGGCAGTAATAGTATAAAAGCTGACACAGTGACGTATCTGATTGACGAAGGGCGATTTGTTGCTACACCCAAATCAGGTCGTCAGGTAGAATCAATCTACATGATTCAGGACAATCAAATTAACAATCAAGCTCCTGGCTCTGCTCCGGCAACAGCGCCTCTAAAGAAAACTAACCAGCAGCGATAACTGAGTAAAGGGCGCAGACAAGTGAAAATTGTCTTAGAAAATATCCACAAATCTTACGGCAAGCGAGTCATTGTCAATCGCGTCAACCTTTCTGTTGCTCAAGGCGAAATCGTTGGATTACTTGGTCCCAATGGCGCTGGTAAAACGACAACTTTTTACATTGCCACAGGGTTAGAAAAACCAGACCAAGGAAGCGTTTGGTTAGACAATATAGATGTGACTCCATTGCCAATGCATAGAAGGGCGCGGCTGGGTATTGGTTATTTAGCGCAGGAAGCAAGTATTTTTCGCCAGCTCAGTGTGCGAGACAATCTTCTTTTGGTGCTAGAGCAAACTAATGTACCACGCTGGGAATGGGCACGGCGAGTGGAAACTTTGCTACGGGAGTTTCGTTTGGAAAAGTTGGCTAATAGTAAAGGAATTCAACTTTCTGGAGGTGAAAGACGCCGAACGGAATTGGCAAGAGCCTTAGCAGCTGGAAGGGAAGGACCAAAATTTTTATTTTTGGATGAACCATTTGCTGGAGTTGATCCCATAGCAGTTTCAGAAATTCAGCAAATTGTGGCGCAACTGCGCGATCGCCATATGGGCATTTTAATTACAGATCACAACGTCCGCGAAACTCTTGCCATCACGGATCGCGGGTATATTATGCGCGAAGGGCAAATCCTTGCTTCTGGCACCTCCAGCGAGCTCTATAATAACCCGCTTGTTAGACAATACTATTTGGGCGATAAGTTCCAAGTTTAGATTAAGAATTTGAAATTAAATTTTTCAATTGTTTTTTATTTTTAAATGGCTCATGACTCCTGACTAATGGCTAAATACAAGTCTTTCTACACCCTTAATTCGCTGCTGCCATTTTCGATCATGGATCGCTACCTGACGAGGGAATTGCTGCCAACATTTTTGTTTGGTGTTGGGGCTTTCGCTTCCATCGGCGTCACAATAGACGCTATGTTCGAGTTGGTGCGGAAAATTGTCGAGTCTGGGCTACCAGTAGGCATTGCCGTTCAGGTTTTTGTGTTAAGGCTGCCAGAGTTTATCGTTTTAGCCTTTCCCATGTCTACCCTGCTGGCGACTTTGATGACTTACAGTCGTCTTTCAAGCGAGAGCGAACTAATAGCCCTGCGTGGCTGTGGAGTAAGTGTCTATCGCATGGTGCTAACTGCTGTGATGTTGAGTTTGCTAGTCACAGGAATGACCTTTGTGTTTAACGAACATCTTGCACCAGCTTCAAAATATCAAGCATCTCAAATTTTGGACAAAGCTTTAAAGTCAGAGCAGCCAAGTATTGTTAAGCAGCAAAATATATTCTATCCAGAATACCAAAAAGTCAAGCAGGAGGATGGTAGTAACAAAAAAATCTTGAACCGCTTGTTTTACGCCGACGAGTTTGATGGCAAGCAGATGAAAGGTTTGACGATTATAGACCGTTCAACAGAAGGTTTAAGTCAAATTATTGTCTCAGAATCAGGCGAGTGGAATCCATCTCAAAACCTCTGGGATTTTTACAACGGTACCATTTATTTAGTCGCCCCAGACCGCTCTTATCGCAACATCCTACGGTTTGAACGCCAACAAGTGAAATTGCCTCGTACAGCATTAGATTTGGCACAGAAAAGCCGAGACTATGGTGAGATGAACATTGCCCAATCGCTCGAACAATTGGAGATTGAACGCCTTGGCGGTGATGAGCCAAAAATTCGCAAACTTGAAGTTAGGATTCAACAAAAAATAGCCTTGCCGTTTGTCTGTGTCGTTTTTGGCTTGGTTGGTGCAGCAATGGGAACCATACCTCAGCGCACAGGGCGAGGCACAAGTTTTGGTATAAGTGTCATCGTTATATTTACTTACTATATACTTTATTTTATTACTGGTGCTTTAGCACAGGCGGGTATCTTTTCTACTATTGTGGGAGCTTGGTTGCCGAACTTCTTAGGCTTAGGAATCGGTACGTTCTTATTGATGCGGGTAGCACAAAAGTAAATTTTCTACTAAAATCCACCTGCGGGTGATGACTGATCACTGTGGAGTAGGTACGATAAAAGTAAAATTCAACTTCGTTTGTGATATCTCCTCACGGTTTGGAGTATACCCACGTAACGGCGAAAAATTGCTTGGGGTTAATTGGGTACTCGCGAATCATAGAAAAATGAAAATTGCTATAAGCCAACGAGAAAAGCTTCATAGGGAAACGACTGCTTTGAACTTTCCTGAAGTTTTACCACTTTCTTTGTAAACCCAAACTCCATTTTGCTCATGTCACGCCGCCATTATCCTCCCGCTCACTTACGCTATCTCAAAGCTAGGTTATGGAACTTATCGCGACCTGGTTTTTGGGGAGCAGCAATTTTTTTATCGGTCGTAGGTCTGACCATTAAAGAATACTGGGCAAATCCAGGCTTTTTTACTGATTGGCAAAAAAACCAATTCGCTGCAAACCAGCCTGCCAAATCGTCTCTTTCAGAAGAAGATCGGGCAATTGCTGCGGACATTGATAGCTTACCAGTCCTGTTTAATACGGATTCGGGCAATGAAAATTCACCAGCAGCAAGAACGACCAAGCCCACGCAAAAGACTCAGGCAAAAAACAGCAGAGACATCTTATTAGAGGCTTTAAATAGCAAAAGCCAAACTTCTGCAACTGATGACAAATCAAAGGCTACCGTCAAGGAAGGTGATTCCGCATCTGCCCCAAAGCTGGAAAATCCTTTTGTTGCACAAGCAGAAAATTTATTGCAGCTAAAGAATTTTCAGAGTGGTAGCAACTCACAAGGAGTCAATGCTTTAACACCTTCGTTTGGTCAACAAGATCCAGTAAAAAATTCCTTTGGTTTGGGTACGGGATTAGCAGATACAACCAGACCTAATCAAAATATTGCCTCAGAAAGCGCTCTGCAAACGGCACTTAACCAATCGAAGAACCAGAATCAGCCAAACTTTGGCACCACATCAACTCAAAAAAATCCCTTTGAGCAATCCCAATTATCCAACCAAAACAGAAGTAGTCAGATTGTTCCAAGCACTGGGTTAAGTCCAAACACAATCAATCCCAATATAGGAACAGGTTCTACGCAGTCGGGACTGATTTCTGGAACAGCTTACATACAACCGCCACTCACAAATGGGCTGCAAAATTCCATTCCTGGAACAGGCTACTCTCAAGGAGCACTAAATAACTTACTACCGCAAAATTCCATTCCTGGAACAGGTTACATACAGCCAAGAGTCACAAATCAACAGCAAAATTCTATTTCTGGAACAAGCTACTCTCAACCAGGTGCAAATAGCCTGCTACCGCAAAATTCCATTTCAGGTACAGCTTACCCTCAGCCGGGTTTCAATAATCTACTACCGCAAAATCCCATTTCTGGCGCAGCTTACCCTCAACCTCAACGAGGACTAAGAGGCATACCGCAAACTCCAAGTGCAGTCCCTGATCGCTCCGCTATTCTTTATGACCAAATTATGAGGAATAGGTTGAATATCACAAATAGCGGTCAGCCATTGCCTAGTGTTGCACAACCACCATCGGTATCACCCTACACCTCTGCTACACCCAATAACATTGCTCCCTACTACACCCCCAATCAAGGTAGTGTGACTTCTAATACTCCTGTAATTCCTAATATTTATGGAAATTCAGGGTTGCAGCAATCGCCTGGTTCAGTACCACAGTCTATTTATTCATCTCCTGGTCAAATTCCAGGACAGTATACAGGTGGTGGACAGATAAATAGATACTAGTATCCTTAAGAGGTGGGGACAAATATCCATCCCCTTGTTAGAAAAGAACTTGGCTCAAATCATCTACTGAGATGCTCGAACCCGGTAAACGCAGCGTCGCTCACCAGCAACGATATGCTCTGTTCTTTCAATAACCGTGTTCTGCCCTAGGACGGTCTGGAACACTTCTAGCTCCTTACGACAAAGTCCTGTACAAGCGACTGCCGCAGCACAGATAGGACAGTGATTTTCAATGAGTAGAAACGATCCATCCTCTAACGGTTGGATCTGTGCCATGTATCCTTCGTCAGTACGTTTTGCAGCTAACGCTTCTAATCGCTGCTGGAGAGAGCCGTCACTGGGCACTTTCTCCCGGTACTCTGCAATTTGCTGGCGAGTTCTGATTTCTAGTAGGCGATCGAGTCCTTCTTCACCAAACGCTTCTGTCATGGAGTGAAGTAGGCTCACGGTCAACTCTGCATAACCCTCTGGAAAGAGACGATCAGCGGCTGGGGTTAATTGCCACAGCTTAGCAGGTCGCCCCATTGAGCGCTGCTCTTCTTGGTAGGTGACCAGCTGTTCCTCTTGCAAAGCGTACAGGTGCTGACGCACTGCCATTGCTGTAATGTTCAAGCGGGAGGCTAAAGCCAGAGCGTCCATCGATCCCTCCTGCTTGAGCAGTTTCACAATTGCGCGTCGGGTACGGACAGTTGCTGATTTATTAACTGATTCAGTGTTCATAATCAACAAAATAAAGAAAAACCTTTACAAAGTCAAGGACAAGTATTTATCATTCTTAATAAAGAAAATTCTTTATTAAGTTGTGACAATTCAGTTGGTTAGGACATTGAACCTGTAATGAAGAGCTACAGCAATGGTTAGAGAAATTCAACGTATCAATCCAGTAGGGTTGTATGACCCATCTCCAAATGGCTACACTCATGTGGCGATCGCACCACCAGGAGCAACTATTATTTATGTTGCAGGTCAAGGTGGCGAGGACGAAAAAGGCAATCTTGTTGGTGACTTTGCTACCCAATTGACGCAGGCTTTTGCGAATCTCCGCGTCGCTCTAACTGCCGCTGGCGCACGTCCGGAACACGTGGTAAAACTTACTACGCTTGTGGTCGATCATAACGAGTCTAAATTGCAGCAATTAACCGCTGTAGTGCAGGCGATGTGGGGAGAACGAACACCAACTCAGACGCTCATTCCGGTGCTAAGACTTGCACTTGATGGCATGTTGTTTGAAGTTGATGCTGTTGCAGTCATTCCAAATTCTTAACCATTAGGAGATTTATATGTCGTTACCCATTATCTTGCAACCAGGAGAAGGGCGAACAGTCCAAATTCGCACCAGCACTTGCACCTTCAAAGTGACAGGCAAAGATACACATAATCACTTTGGGCTATTCGAGTTTGTCATGGACCCAGGAACCGAAGGCGCAAGTCCTCATATTCACAAGCAATTGACCGAAATATTCTATGTAGTAGAAGGCTCAGTTGAATTGGTAGTGGATCAACGTAAAGTGACTGCCGCACCTGGAACTTTAATGCTTGTGCCAGAGAACACGAGCCATGGCTTCTCCAATCCAGGACAAACGCGAGCAAAGCTGTTAATCATGTTCTGTCCTGCGGATTCACGCGAGCAGTATTTTGAGGGGTTAGCCGAACTGACTAAGAATGGACGACAGCCCAGTCAGGAGGAGCTACTTGAATTGATGCAAAAGTTTGACCAATATCCAGTTCCTAACTCTGTTTAATTCATCCATGACTCACTTTTTAATCATTGGAGCGAGTCGAGGTCTCGGCTTAGGCTTCAGCATGGGTTTACGAATCTCCAAACTTTGCAACTGAGTATCTGAGGAGCCGTAAGGTTTGGTATGCTAGAAACCTGGACTAGCTTTGATTCAAACTATGCCTGCGCCTTCCATCACGCCTCTGAGTAACGCCTTTCCCCTGACAGCTGTAGTCGGTCAGGAAGCGATAAAATTAGCCTTACTACTAGCAGCAGTCGATCCAGGGTTAGGAGGAGTGGCGATTGCAGGTCGTCGCGGTACGGCAAAATCTGTGATGGCGCGTGCTATCCACGCCCTACTTCCACCCATTGAAGTTGTTAAAGGTTCTATCAGCAACTGCGATCCCAACCGTCCACAAGAATGGGATGACAAACTTTTGGCACTTGTGGGGCAAGCATCTTGCTTGCCGTTGGAGTCGGAGGAACCGGATGCGCACTCCACAATAGAAACCGAAATCATCCGCACACCCTTTGTACAAATTCCTTTGGGAGTGACAGAAGACCGGCTGTTGGGTTCTGTTGATGTCGAACAGTCAGTTAAGCAAGGGGAAACTATCTTTCAACCAGGTTTGCTCGCCCAAGCACACCGAGGCGTTCTCTATATAGATGAAATCAATTTATTAGATGAGCAGATATCTAATCAGCTTTTAACAGTCTTATCTGAGGGACGCAACCAAATTGAACGCGAGGGCATCAGTTTTCAGCATCCCTGCAAGCCCTTATTTATCGCTACCTACAATCCAGAAGAAGGAGCTTTGCGGGAACACTTATTAGATAGAATTGCGATCGCCCTTTCTGCAGATGGTGTCCTAGGTTTAGATGACAGAGTGCAAGCTGTAGAGCAAGCGATCGCCTACTCCCTATCTCCCCAAGAATTTCTCAAGCAGTACAGCGAAGATACAGACGCCATCAAAACCCAAATTATCCTGGCACGGGAATGGTTAAAAGAGGTTGACATCACCCACGAACAAATTTCCTACTTAGTAGAAGAAGCAATTCGAGGGGCAGTGCAAGGACACCGTGCTGAGTTATTTGCCGCACGCGTGGCACGTGCATCTGCTGCTTTGGATGGACGCACACAAGTGAATGCCGAAGATTTGCGCCGTGCTGTGGAATTGGTGATAGTCCCACGGGCGACTGTCGTGCAGACACCGCCACCCGAAGAACCACCGCCACCGCCTCCACCTCCACCACAAAATCAAGAGGAACCCCAAGACGAATCGAATCAAGAACAGGAAGAACAAGAAGAACAAGAAGAAAATCAAGAACAGCCAGAACAAGAACCGCCTGGCATCCCAGAAGAGTTTATTTTTGACCCTGAAGGGGTAGTTCTTGACCCCAGTGTGCTTTATTTTGCTCAGATAGCCCAAAAGCGAGGTAAGTCCGGAAGTCGCAGTATAATCTTTTCTGAAGACCGGGGACGCTATATTAAGCCAATGTTGCCTAAGGGCAAAGTCCAACGGATTGCCGTAGATGCCACACTCAGAGCAGCCGCCCCGTATCAAAAAGCACGACGACAGAGGTCTGAGAGTAGGGGAGACAATACACCCTCATCCCCACGCCAGTCGCCTCAACGGGGGGAACCCCCCCACGGCGCTGGCTCTTCATCTCAAAAAGGGCGGCGCGTATTTGTGGAACAAGGTGATATTCGAGCTAAGCGCTTGGTACGCAAAGCAGGTGCTTTAGTCGTCTTTGTGGTAGATGCTTCAGGTTCAATGGCGCTGAACCGGATGCAGTCAGCTAAAGGTGCGGTTATGCAGCTGCTAACAGAAGCGTATCAAAACCGTGATCAAGTGGCGCTGATCCCCTTCCGAGGAGAACAGGCGGAGGTGTTATTACCTCCGACACGTTCTATTGCTTTGGCGCGTAACCGCCTGGAAAGATTACCTTGTGGTGGTGGTTCGCCACTGGCTCATGGTTTAACCCAAGCTGTACGCGTCGGTTCAAATGCCCAAATGAGTGGAGATATTGGACAAGTTGTGATTGTAGCGATAACCGATGGACGCGGCAATATTCCTCTATCGCGTTCTTTGGGAGAACCGCAAGAAAGCGGGCAAAAACCAGATATTAAAGCAGAATTGTTAGAAATTGGTGCCAGAATACGTGCTTTAGGAATGCAGTTATTAGTCATTGATACGGAAAGTAAATTCGTTTCTACTGGGTTTGCTAAGGAGTTAGCAAAGACAGCAGGAGGCAAGTATTACCATTTGCCCAAAGCTACGGATAAAGCCATTGCTGCTATGACAAAAGGAGCAATCGCTGATTTGAAATCTCGTTGATGTCAGCACCCTGTTCTCCCCCATTTATCCTATTTTCCAAAAAGAACATCATGATCCTACTGCTACACCGCTTGCGGTGTTAACATAGAGACTAAATCTTGAACTCCCTTTTGCAAATATCGTGTAACTGTCATTGGACTCGTGCCAATATTCTTAGCGGTATCTTTGCGAGAAAGTTCCTTCAAATACACCATTTCAACTGCCATGCGGGGCTTTTCTTCTAGCATATTTATTGCTCCTTGAAGTTGTTGCCGTTCTTCGTCTTGTTGTTGCACAGCAACAGAACGTTGACAAGGAAGTGCTTCACCTAGGGTAATTTGGCAATCAATGTTTTGAACTATCGTAGCGTCCAAACTCAAAGGCATACGGTTTTGAACAGCTAATTTGGTTTCTTGCCATTCTTGGACAGATACCTTGAGAACGCTTGCAATTTCTGAATCTTTGGGAGGACGACCTAAAGTCCCAGCCAATTCTTTGCGAACTCTTTGCCCCTCATTATAGAGTTCTTGCCAACGGCGAGGAATCTTTAATAGGGTACCGCGATCGCGTAAAAAGTGCAGCATTTCACCCCGAATGTAGGGTATGGCAAACGAACTAAAAGCATATCCTTGTCTTGGATCAAAGCGCTCAATTGCTCTTATCAAACCAAAATAACCAATTTGCTCTAAATCTTCATATGGCTCATTGCATTGATGACTGAATTTATGAGCCATCTTTCGTACTAAGCCAGTATGTAATTGTACAAGTTTATTACGAATTTTAATACAAGGATTTTGATGGTATAACCGTAATAATTCCATACCATCAAATTGGATAGAAAACTGACTTGCTGTCATATAAACTCCTTTTCTATAAAAAATGGAGTTGCCTAAACTTTATCAAAGCTGTCATTATTTTCCTTAGAAACGCTTAAGGACACAATTCGTTGTTTCACTGAACTTATAAGGATTCTTCCCCAAGATTTCAGCATTTACACGGTTACTTTTTCTGGAGATTTTTGGTTGTTTGAGATTATAAAATGTACATTTCAGAGTACTGAGTGCTACATAAGTAGGTAGGTTAGAAATAAACACGAAGAAGAGCGAAAGTAATAACGCCTGAAACTCGCACACTCTTACTAATGACTCATGACAGCCCTCTCCTGTCATCAGACGCTGCTTTGCGCCCTTCGTAGCTCCTCCGTTAGGAGGCACACTCGTTAACTTTATTTGTGCCGACCTACTGAGCAATAACTTAGGACTCAGCACTATAGTTTATGGTCACTAGCTCTGGTTATCAGTAAAAATGGGAATAAGAGCAATGCTTGACTAAAAACCATTTGTAAAACATGAGCAATACCAGCAACTTCCGTGACGCATTTCGTCAGGCTAAAACTCAAGCCCTCGTGGGTCCCAATGTGATTGCCAACGCCTTACCTTATGTAGGCGGTGGGCTGGTACTAACGGCACTGGGAAGTTACGGTGGACTGGGAGTTCTCCGTACTAACCCCGAGCTATTCTTACCCACCTTCTTTGGTGCGATCGTCCTACAGTTGATTCTGTTCTTCGTTTCCCAGAACGTTGCCGAAAAAGGCAATAACAAAGTTGCACTGCCGTTGTTGGCAACCTACAGCCTTCTCACGGGGTACACTCTCAGTGGTTTAATCTTTGTGGCACTGAAAAACCAAGGTGTAGGTATTCAAGGTATTGGGTTGGCTGCCCTCGGTTGTGGTGTTACGTTTATTGCCGCCCGTCAAATTGGCTCAAATCTCTCTGAGCAAGATGGTATGGCATTGACCAAAACGATTAATCTGGGGGTAATTGCCCTAGTTGCCGTACTCGTTGTCCAACTTTTGTTCAGCGCATTTGGTGTTTATACGCCGAATTGGTTAGAAATTGCCATCTCCGGTCTGGGCGTGTTTCTCTTTGTGGGTGCATCTGTGGTTGACTTTTACATCCTGCCACGCACCTACAAAGATGACCAATACTTGCCTGCAGCTTTATCAATGTACTTGACCTACATCAATTTGTTTGTTTTTATTTTGCGATTGCTTATTGCTCTTAACGGTCGCGATTAAGAACATTTAAGATTTTTTGGCAAGATTTTTTGGACGAAAAAATAAGCCGTGGTTTGACCTTGAAAACCACGGTTTTTTATCGTTGAAGGGACGAGAATTCAAGATTCAGTTTAATGGACCACAAAGAACTCTACTCAGGTCTAATTCGACTTCACATTCTTCATCATGCAGTTCGAGAACCGATATTCGGTCTGGGCATCATTGAGGAGTTAGCTCGTCATGGCTACAAGCTTAGCCCAGGAACTCTCTATCCCATGCTTCATGACTTGGAACGCAAGGGATACCTACACTCAACTGAGGAGCGTTCAGGAAAGCACTCGCGCCGAATTTACCGAGCAACGCCTTTGGGAAAAGAGGCTCTAGAAGATGCTAAACAGAAGGTAAGAGAGTTGTTTGGAGAATTATTTGAAGATCATTGAGTTTCCAAAAACTGCTTGAGGTGCGGCTGATTTATGTTAATTCCTAGTTCCTCTGCTTTTTTCAAAATCTGCTCGCGGCTTAACTTCTCGTTGGTGGCAAGAGCAATCAAAGCCAGCGCATCAGCTCTTGCCCCCGCACCGCAATGTAACAAAATTGGCGTTGGTAAGCCCGAAATCTCCTTGAGAACCTTAGCTGTCAATTCATCATCAGCCTTCTTAGGATTTAGCGGCACGTTGACGTAATTGAGTCCCGCCGCTTCCACCTGCTGCTGCTCATCAGAAAGGAAGTCCGCTTCATCGGGAGAACGTAAATTAACGACAGATTTAAATCCCTCCTGAACTGCTTGTTGCAAATCTCCAGATGTTGGTTGCCCAGCTGTATAGAGCTCATCGCTGACCTTTTTAGCGTTCTCCATAAATACTCCGGTATTTCGCTAGAAATAGTGTGTTTTTCTGGAACAGATCATACAGGACTTATGCCATTTTATATATAGAAAAACGATATCGATATACGATAATATTAGCGCATCCAAACAAGTGGTAAGAAACTCAAGCTCACGAGGAGATTTCTTGTGTCAGGTAAAACGATAACACCCCAACTGCAACGAGAGTTGGGAGTGCTAGGTGCAACCATGATGGGGCTGGGGTCAATTATTGGCACCGGCGTGTTTGTGAGCATAGGTATTGCGGCTGGAATTGCTGGATCTGCGGTGATTGTTGCAGTAGCACTTGCCGCTTTTGTCGCTACCTGCAACGGTCTGAACAGCGCCCAACTAGCTGCTAATCATGCCGTGAGTGGTGGAACATATGAATATGGGTACAAATATTTAAATCCTTGGTTTGGTTTTATAGCTGGCTGGATGTTTCTTTTAGCTAAAACAGCATCTGCTGCCACTGCTGCCTTAGGTTTTGCCAGTTACTTATTGACCACAACCAATTTAATGGGGCGTGGCTTGCTGGTTCCCACGGCTATTTTCGCTGTAGTTGTTTTTACAGCAATTGTCCTAACTGGAATTCGGCGCTCTAACCTCGTCAACATTATCATCGTATCCGTGACATTGCTGTCTTTGGGTTTATTTGTCATTGTCTGTTTGCCGCGTGCTGTCACCGTCGGTGCTGAAAATCTAACACCCTTCTTCTCAGGGAATGCCGCATCAGTACTCCATGCTACAGCCCTAATGTTTGTGGCTTACACGGGTTATGGTCGGATCGCCACAATGGGCGAGGAAGCAAAAGAACCGCGAAAAACCATTCCTAGAGCTATGATTGTCTGTCTGCTGCTGACAATGCTGCTTTACATTACAGTGGCAGCAGTTGGCATTGGGGCAGTGGGAGCAGGTGTGTTGGGCAACGTGACTCAACAAGCACAAGCTGCACCTCTTGAAGTAGCCATTCGTAATGTTGCTGGTCCTGCTGCTGGTTTGGTTGTAGCGATTGGTGCTATGACTGCCATGCTAGGCGTGCTACTAAACTTGATTTTGGGATTATCGCGTGTCGTACTGGCAATGGGAAGACGCCGGGATTTACCACGGTTGTTTGCCAGATTGAATCAGTCAGGAAGCACACCCGTTTTGGCAGTACTGGTTGTAGGAGTTGCGATCGCAGGCTTGGTTCTGATTGGAGACGTGAAAACCACATGGTCGTTCAGTGCGTTTAACGTTTTAATTTATTACGCAATTACGAACTTTGCAGCACTGCAATTGTCACCTGAGGAACGACTTTATCCTAAATGGATAGGTTGGGCAGGTTTAGCTTCCTGTGCTTTTCTAGCTTTTTGGGTAGAACAGCAAATTTGGTTGGTGGGTTTAGCACTGATTGTTGCTGGACTGATTTGGCGCACTACAGTACAACTCCTGACAGGAGACTAGAGCCTTAACAGCCATTGTGAAGCGAAACATCTCTGAGAGATATTTCGCTTCAGTTTGTTTCGGTTAACATCAGAAGTCCCAAATTTGAAGACCTCTATTCGTCGTGAGCAAAGCGGTGGAAGAGGAAATCAAGGGCGTGGTTCCGCAGTTTGTAGTATTCCGGGTCTTCCATAATCCGAGCGCGATCGCGGGGACGAGAGAAAGGAATGTTTAAGATTTCACCGATTTTAGCAGCAGGTCCATTAGTCATCATCACCAAACGGTCTGCTAGGAATAGCGCTTCATCAATGTCGTGAGTAATCATCAACACTGTGCATCGCCGTTCGTTCCAAATTTTCAATAATTCTTCCTGTAATTCTTCTTTGGTAATCGCATCTAAGGCTCCAAAAGGTTCATCTAAGATCAAAACTTGCGGACGAATCGCCAAAGCTCTTGCAATAGCAACCCGCTGTTTCATCCCCCCAGATATTTGTGTCGGCTTTTTGTCGGCTGCCTCTGTTAGTCCCACCAGTGCTAGATGATCGCGTGCAATGGCTGACTTCTCTGCCCTTGTTTTATTTGGGAAGACGGCATTAAGAGCCAAGTAAATGTTTTCAAAAGTAGTCAGCCAAGGCAACAAAGCGTAGTTCTGGAAAACCATCATCCGGTCTGGACCTGGTTGGGTGATGGGTTTGGAGCCGAGCAATACATTTCCATGGGTTGGCTTGGTAAATCCTGCAACCATGTTCAGCAGTGTTGATTTGCCACAACCCGAGTGACCTATAACGCAGATAAACTCTCCTTCATGCACTGTGAGGTTAACGCCTTGTAGTACTGTAAAAGGACCTTTTGGCGTGGGATAGATTTTAGAAACGTCTTCAATGAGCAAGAAAGGATTGGAACGGGTACGTGTTGTTGTAGACTCTCTTGATGTTTCGCTGTAACTCAAAGTGCGGTTGTGCATATTTGATTTTGGTTTTTTGGTTTTGGCTTAACAAGTGGTAATGCTTTAAACAGTGCGTCTGTTAATTATTCGTTGCTCCATAGTTTTTAGATTTTGGATGATGGGCTTACTCCTTGGAATTTCCGCGTTAGGTACACCAGTACTCCCAATCCAAAATCTAAAATTCTTAGGCAGCGACTGAAGAACGTGAGTTAATCACAACTTCTGCCACTGAAACATTGCGTTTGATATCCAAACTATTGAGATAGGCGATGGGGTCATCAGCATTAAACACAGAGCCATCGAACAACTGGATAGGACCGCGATGATACTTGATATCAAGCAGACCTAGTTCTCGTGCTGCGGTACTGAACACATTGACTCGACAAACTCGTTCAAGGATTTCCATCCAATTCCGGGGGAAGGGGATATCGCCCCAACGTGCCATTTGGGTCATCATCCACAAATGTTCCGTGCGGCTGGGACGATTAACGCCATCTCCGAAAAACAGATGATGGGCATACTGTCGCATTGGTTGTTCTAGGCTACAAGCATAGGAGTTTGGGTCGCCAAGTTGGATGTATTCCTCATTGGTACTGACATACTCACGCCGAGATAAAATTTCACGGACTTCTTGAGAATTTTTCTCATCAGTGCAGTATTGACAAGCTTCTAATAAGGCTTTGACGAGGGCTATATGGGTGTTGGGATATGCTGCTGCCCAATCTTCACGGACTCCTAAAACCTTGCCTGGATGTCCTTCTAAAATTTCTAAATCTGTAGCGATGGTAAAGCCAATACCTTCTGTCGCTGCCCGCAAGTTCCAAGGTTCGCCCACACAGTAACCATCAATACTTCCTGCTTGCAAGTCAGCGACCATTTGAGCCGGAGGAATAGTTTTGAGGGAAACATCGTGGTCAGGGTCAATACCACCGGCTGCTAACCAGTAACGCAGTAGTATGTTGTGCATTGAGGAAGGATGAACCATCCCCAGAGTATGGCGTTGATTTGCAGACTCTTGCAGCACTTGTTTGAAGTCTGCTAGAGTATACACCCCCTGGTCATAAAAACGTTTATCTAGGGTAATGGCATTACCATTGCGGGTGAGAGTCAGGGAGCTCACAACTGGCACAGGGCGACCGTCATGTCCTCCCACAGTCAACCAAACTGGCATTCCACCAGGCATTTGAGCAGCATCTAAATATCCGCCAGTAATGCCATCGGTAATTCCGCGCCAGCTAGATTCACGCACTAAGCTCACTTCATCTAGACCATACTTGGTAAAGAAGCCTTTCTCTTTAGCGACAGCTAGAGGAGCGCAGGCAGTGAGAGGGAGGAAACCAATTTCGAGGTTAACTTTTTCTAAACCGTGACGGGCGATAACGGCTGTTTTCCTTGCCCTAAGTTTCTTAATTCGTTTTTGTTGATTGAGGAAGTAAATCATCTCACTCCGCAAACTGTAGTAGCTAGGATGTTCTACTACTTCCATCCGCTTGCGGGGTCGAGGGATATCCACTTCCAAAATGTCTCCAATCTTGGATTCTGGTCCATTTGTCAGCATTACAATCCGGTCGGACAACAGCACTGCTTCATCGACATCGTGAGTTACCATGACGGCAGTGACTTCGTTTTCCTGACAAATCTGCATTAACTGTTCTTGCAGGTTGCCTCGCGTCAGTGCATCTAATGCACCAAACGGTTCATCTAGCAAGAGTAATTTTGGACGAATTGCTAAGGCACGGGCGATCGCCACTCGCTGTTTTTGTCCACCTGATAACATTCCTGGCTGCTTATCAGCATGAGGACGCAACCCCACCATATCGATATGCTGTTCTACAATTGCCTTGCGTTCACCCGCAGACAGTTCATTCATAACTGAGTCTACGGCAAGGGCAATATTTTCTCGTACTGTCCGCCAAGGCAGGAGTGAATAATTCTGGAACACCACCATCCTCTCTGGACCAGGTTTAGTGATTCTTTTTCCTTCTAGAGTCACGACACCCTCAGTTGGCAAATCCAGACCGGCAATCATATTTAATAAGGTAGATTTACCACAACCTGAGTGACCGATGAGAGAAACAAATTCTCCTTTTTTAATTTGGAGGTCTATTCCTTTGAGGGCAATATATTTACCACCATCCGTTAAGGAAAAAACTTTATCAATTTGGTCAACGGCAACAAAAACAGACATAGCTATCAAGTGTGAATTATGAAATAAAGTTACGATTGATTTTCATTGACTCTTGGAACTGTTGACAGTTAACTGTTAACAGTCAACTGTCAACTTCATGATTATTTTTGTTCTTCTGGCAAAATTCTTGACTGTACCCAAAGCATTGCTTTGTCAAGTATCAAGCCAACGACACCGATGTAGACGAGAGCCAAAATAATTTCACTGACTTTGTTATTCTGATAGGCATCCCAGATAAAGAAGCCAATTCCAACGATGCCGGACATGATAATTTCTGCGGCAATAATTGCTAACCAAGCCAATCCAATCGCAATCCTTAACCCTGTAAAAATGTAGGGTAGAGCAGAGGGTATGAGGATATTGAAGAAATAATCTCGACGAGAAAGTTGCAGAACTTTGGCTACGTTGTTGTAATCTTGGGGAATTTGCTTTACGCCCACTGCTGTATTTATCAAAATGGGCCAAATTGCCGTGATAAAAATGACGAACAAGGCAGATGGTTCGTTTTGTCGCAAAGCAGCAAGAGCTATCGGTACCCAAGCTAGAGGCGGTACAGTACGGAATAATTGGATCATTGGATCTAAAGCCTTGTACATGACTTTATTTGTACCAATCACAATACCCAAGGTAATACCAAGAATTGCCGCCAATGAGTAACCAATCGCTACCCGTTGTAAGCTTGCAAGAATCTGCCAAAATAAACCTTTGTCTATTCCGCCTCGGTCATAAAAGGGATACAAAATCAGTATCCACGTGTCTTGCACCACTTGGATAGGTCCTGGTAGTGTTGCTCCAGGAGTCCAAGAAAACAACTGCCAAATAACTAAAAAGATGGCGATCGCTGCAATTGGCGGAATAAGATCGGGATATTGCTTTTGCAGACGGGACAACCAAACATTCTGAACAGTATTTGCGCTATTGCGTCTTTGCAAAGTGACCATTGTTAGTTTTCTCCTTATATAGTGAGCCTAAGTTAGTGTTCTCCTCAAATGTCGCGCCTAAACTTTGACTTTTTTAATTTTTAGGCTCTGCAAGTAAGCTTTTGGATTTTCTGGGTCAAACTTGATGCCATCAAAAAATTCTTCAACTCCACGAGATGTACTGGTGGGAATATCAGCAGCAGCAACGCCCATTTCTTTGGCGGCTTCTCTCCACAAATCCTCGCGGTTAACTTTATCTATAAGGGTTTTGGCATTTGTTAGGGTATCTTCAGGTAAGAAGCCCCAGCGCACGCTTTCTGTTAAAAACCAGAGGTCATGGCTCTTGTACGGATAGGAGACGTTACCTTTTTCATCTTTCCAGTACAGAGATGCCATTTTTTTATCGTTAATGGTGCGACCATCGCCCATTTCGTACTTGCCCATGAACGGACCGTCCAGAACGTCTGCAGGCACATTGAAGTAATTCCGCCCTGCAAGGATTTGAGCGAGTTCTTTTCTGTTGTCAAAATTGTCACACCATTGCTGCGCTTCAATGAGACCCTTTAAAAGGGCTTTGGTCGCTTTTGGATGTTTGTCAACCCAATCTGCCCTCATGGCAAAGTATTCTTCTGGATGGTTTTTCCAGATTTCTGCGGTTAATGCCGCCATGAAGCCAATCTTATCTTTGACAATCCGGTAAGGCCAGGGGTCACCCGTACTAAAGGCATCCATCGACCCCGTCTTCATATTTGCAACTGTCTGAGCTGCTGGTACTGTCAGGAGTTGAACATCACTGTCTGGATCAACACCCGATGCAGCTAACCAGTAGCGAATCCAGAAATCCTGATTGACTTGTGGGAAGGTGTAAGCAGCTTTGAAGGGAGCTTTTGCTGCTTTTAACTGAGCAAAAAATGTTTCCTTACCAGCAATCTGTACGCCAAGACCCTTGCCTAGATGCTTATTTGCGATCGCAATTCCATTACCTTGGGTAATCAACTGAGCCAAGACATACATGGGTATTTTTTTGTTGCCTTTGGTGATGCGCCCTTCTGAAATTTGATAGGGCATGGGCATCTGCCATTGACCTCCATCAATACCACCTCCAGCAGCCCCAATTTCTATGTTGTCCCTTGCCGAACCCCAGTTGGCTTGCTTGGATATATCAACATTGGTCATGCCGTACTTTGCAAAGAAGCCTTTTTCTTTCGCAATAATAAAGGGAGCAGCTTCAACAATGGGGATATACCCTAGCTTGACCGTGGTTGTTTCTGGTGCATCTGCTGCACTGACATTGGTAGCAGTAACTTGTTTTGTTTGAATTGTGTTACCGGTTTCCGGAGGGTTTCCTAAACACCCCTTGAGGAATACAGAACCCACCGCAGAAACTCCAGCTGTTAACAGAAATTTACGTCTAGAAAATTGATTAGAAAATTCAGTCATAAACTCTCTTTTTGCTAATTTCAATTGTTTTTGGTCAAGTGAATCAGGGCAACAGAACAATTGTGTTCCTTGCTATCGCGGTTATGTATATGTAATGTGAAAACTATGACAGCCTCAATTACATGAACTAGAAGCTTCTGGGTGACTTAACTCATCTGTTGAAGATAAATTTATCACCTTTTCAAAAGAAATTGTTAAATTTTCAACGTGATTGTTAAATAAATATTATATACCTACCATAAGCAAATACTTATTCGCTCGCTTACCATCATTTAACAAAACTTATCCATAAAGACAAGTTGATAATAACTATTGAATATGATTGATGATACTCTTCATATGCCAATAAGTAAATCGCCGTAAAACATTTTTCTATGTAACGAAATGTAAAGCCAATGAATACCTTAAAAATAGGTCATTCCACAGTTTTTACAAAACTAAACATACATTGGTTTTATCGTGCCGACTTACTTACAGTTCAGATAAGCATTAGCCTATAAACGTGGTAACTTGTGCAAAACCGGGTTTCTTTGCCTTCAGCTATCCTTCATGGAACTGTATTGTTTCATATCCAATTCTTTTCATAAATAAGTTATTCATAGAAACCCATTTATAGCAACTATAAGATTTTGCGTATGAACATAGGTGACTTGTAGAGGGCTGCCAAAGCTGCTATCAAGTGCTGTATGTTGAACTAAAATACGGAAATGCAGAGGGATATGAAACAACATCCGCTATTTGTTAATCGAGTAGCAGTACTAGCAACTATGCATCACAAAGAGAAAGTGATTGCTCCAATTATTGAACAAGAGTTAGGAATAAAAGTCATAGTACCGCAAGATTTTGATACAGACCGTTTTGGTACATTTACAAGAGAAGTTAAAAGGACAGGAAACCAAATCGAAGCAGCAAGGCTAAAAGCAGAAAAAGCGTTGGATGCCACGGGTGAGACTTTGGCGTTAGCTAGCGAAGGTACATTTGCTCCTCACCCTATTAGCCCGTTTATACCTTGTAATCGGGAAGTCGTCCTTTTATTAGATCAAACGAATGAACTAGAAATTGTCGGTCAAGAGTTGTCTATAGAAACAAATTTCAGTCATAGGATTGTGGGAAGTCTTCAAGAAGCACAAGATTTTGCAGATACAATTGGCTTTCCCGAACACGCCCTAGTCGTCATGCTCAGTTCTTCACCAAAAAGTCAAGATGAAATTATCAAAAGTATTAAGACAACAGAACAACTCGTGGAAGCAGTTGAATTTGCTTTAAAGAGTTCCGAAGATGGCAAAGTTTATATAGAAACAGATATGCGTGCTCTATATAACCCGACTCGGATGAAAAATATCGCAAAAGCTACCCACGACTTAGTTAGAAAACTAAATAATGCCTGTCCCAACTGTTCCTGTCCAGGTTTTGAATTAGTTCAAAGGAAAAAGGGATTACTGTGTGCGTATTGTAACTTGCCAACAGAGCTAACTTTGACAGCAATCTATAAATGTCAAAAATGCGGATTTTCTGAAGAAGTTTTTTTCCCAGATGGATTGCAAAACGCAGATCCATCTCAATGTATGTATTGCAATCCGTAATACAAATTATTAAAGATTTTACAAAAAGCAATCTCCCACGCTTTTGCACAGGTTAATCCGGGTATGGTCGCTTGACTATGTTACTAGGAACTATAAGGAAATTGTAAATTCTCAGTTCTGTATCAATTCTCCATAATAACAGATTGCCGAAAGACGGTTCTAAAACATGGCATTTTTACCGTAAAAACGGTAAATGGAATGTAGCAGTACACTTTACTCCTGCACAAGTAGAACGTGTTTCCAGGCATTCTGCTTATGGCTGTATTGGAATTGACATGAATCCTGGTTCTATCGGTTGGGCATATGTTGACCGCGATGGCAACCTAAAAAATCATGGTCAAATCCCGCTACAAATGGGACTGCCATCAGGCAAGCAGGACGCTCAGATTGTCGATGCTTGCCTGCAACTAGCAACATTAGCGGACACATTTGCTTGTCCCATTGTTTGTGAACAATTAGATTTTTCAACCAAAAAAGAACAGCTTTGTGAACGTGGTAAAAAATATGCTCGAATGCTTTCGCTTTGGGCATATAGCCGATTTTACGAACTACTAGAAAGTATTTTGAGTAATCATGGTATTTACTTGATGAAAGTAAATCCAGCGTACACCAGCGTTATTGGCTTAGTGAAGTATGCACGTCAATATGCTCTAGCAAGCGATGAAGCCGCAGCTATGGCTATCGCTAGACGTGGCATGAAATTGACTGAAAATATTCCAGCGACCATAACCGCCTATCTCTCCGTGTTCGCGAAGCGTCTCCGTCAGGAGAAGGATGGAAAGCACGTATGGTCGCATTGGTTTCAACTAAATAACCTGATAAAGAAATCTAGCATTAAGCGTCACAACTTTTATGCTATCTCTAACTGGGAGTCTTTGGTCAAGCGATGGTCAGAGCAATCTAGCCAAAGCAAACGAAAGTGCTAAATGATGATTTCTTGGAAGATAAACCGCTAACTTCACTCTACATAGATTTGAGCATTATTGCCCAGATACGCGTAGGTTTTTACAAGCGGTGTCGAATAAAGCTCAACTTCATAGAGATAGAGAAATGGTATGGGTACTGCGTTCTTCTGAGAAACCCCTGTAAAGAATTCAGAAAAGTAATGTAAAAACTATAACATATAAAAAGCCGTACAAGTATGTATTTGGTAAAGTATAGGTAGAATTAAAAAGACAAGAAGCGATCGCTTATCGAAAGCGCTCATTATCAATTAAGTAGTATGGAAGTTTTAGAACTCAAACGCGAAGTCGAAACGTTGTCCCATCGCCTGGGTAAAACCCAGGACTATCTTTGACATCCCTGCACTGAGCGCCAAAATTCAAGACCTGGAACAAATTGCAGCCCAACCAGAGTTGTGGGATGACCAAACCAAAGCACAGGAAATACTGCAAGAACTCAACGACCTGAAAGCACACCTGCAACAGTATCACCAGTGGAAAGCTTCTTTGGAAGACACTAGGGCAGTGTTAGAACTGTTGGAATTAGAAACAGATGAAGGGCTACTGCAAGAAGCCGAGTCTACTGTCACTAAGCTCAATCATGAACTTGACCAATGGGAGTTACTCCAGTTGCTTTCTGGTCCCTATGATGAAAAAGGTGCTGTACTCACAATCAACGCAGGTGCTGGTGGAACTGATGCTCAAGACTGGGCGGAAATGTTGCTGCGGATGTACACCCGTTGGGGAGAAAACCACGGCTATAAAGTGCAGTTAAATGAGCTTTCCGAAGGTGATGAAGCGGGAATTAAATCTGTCACTGTAGAAATTACTGGGCGCTATGCCTACGGCTACCTGCGTTCAGAAACAGGTACACATCGCCTAGTGCGGATTTCACCTTTCAATGCCAACGGGAAGCGGCAAACCAGCTTTGCTGGCGTGGAAGTGATGCCCCAGATAGATAACACCATCCAACTGGAAATTCCTGAAAAGGATTTGGAAATAACTACAACTCGGTCTGGTGGTAAGGGCGGACAGAACGTCAACAAAGTAGAAACTGCAGTGCGAGTTGTTCACCTTCCCACTAGTATTGCCGTCCGTTGTACAGAAGAACGCAGCCAATTACAAAACAAAGAAAAAGCCCTCGCCCGCTTGAAGGCAAAACTGCTGGTGATTGCTCAAGAGCAACACGCTAAAGAAATCGCGGAAATTCGTGGTGATATGGTAGAAGCCTCTTGGGGAAACCAAATCCGCAACTACGTTTTTCATCCTTACCAAATGGTGAAGGATTTGCGAACTGCTGCGGAAACAACTGCGATCGCGGATGTGATGAACGGCGAAATTGATATGTTCATCCAAGCCTATCTCCGCCAAGAAAACCAGCTGGTAGAGGCTTCTGCATAATTAGGGGGGTAGTTAGTTGTAGAGACGCGGTGAATGAAAGCGTCTGTAGATTGGTTGGTTGTCAAAAAATACTACAAACCATTATCTACTACCACTAACCACTTCCTAAAGCCGCCACAATGGCAACTTGATGTTATAAGAACTGTTACATTATTAGAAGACTTTGTTACAAAAATATTATGAGCGATTCTCCTTCTACCGAACCTCGACCTAGCTACGTGAAACTCGCAATGCGAAACATGGTGCAAAAGGGCGGCACCTCCGTCAAGCATTTTGTACTGACGACTGTAGGGCTTTTAGCAGTCCTTGTAGGTCTTGCTTACCTGACTCGCTAACGACATCATACGTAAGCTTAGGAGACTTTGTAGACAAGTGCAAGTTGAACTGTATGTAGAGGATTGTTATCATGAGTTATCCCAACCGGAAGCTGTAGGCTCTGGTCACACGGATGCCCAAATTGCAACTGAAACTTGGAAAAACTGGTTTGAGTGCTGGTTAGAAATCTTACACGCGAGTATTCCGCCAGCGCCAAAATATGAAGTTGGACTACGTTTAACAGATGATGCTGAAATGCGTACGCTTAACAGCCAGTATCGTCAGCAAAATAAACCCACAGACGTTTTATCGTTTGCGGCATTAGAGGCATTGCCTCAGCTACCAGAAATGGACGTCGATGAACCGTTGTATCTCGGTGATATTGTTATTTCCATCGAAACAGCACAGCAGCAAGCTCAACAACAGGAACACCCTTTGCCAACAGAGCTAGCTTGGTTAGCGGCTCATGGGTTATTGCATCTTTTAGGTTGGGATCACCCAGACGAAGAAAGTTTGAGCCAAATGCTAAAACAGCAAGTAATCTTACTGAAGACCATAGGTATTGAGATTGACTTTGAATAGTCATTGCTGACTAGCTTTTAAGTGTTATTCTGTATTTAATATCTAACATTGTCTCGTTAAAAAGAGCTGATAAGTTCATTTATTTATTAACATCCGCTAAAATCCCCTCCTCACGCACTTTGGTGTTTGATTTTTATGCCTATGTCTCAACAAGTTTCGTCCTCAGCAAAAGTTTCATCTCCACCAGCGCCAAATTGCTTAGAAACAGTTGTGACTAAGCAACGTCCGCTGTCATGGCAAATAGCCTCTAATTTATTTGTGAGTTTTAAGTATGCTTGGTGTGGAATTAGCTACGCTTTTCTAACTCAACGCAATTTTCGTATTCACGTTGTTGTTGGCGCTTTAGCTATTGGCTTGAGCGTTTTTTTACATCTTAAGCCTGTGGAAATATCGGTTATTGGAATAACGAGCGGTTTAGTTTTGGCGTTGGAGTTACTGAATACAGCGATCGAGTCAATTGTCGATCTAACAGTTAAGCAAACCTACCATGAATTGGCAAAAATTGCCAAAGACTGTGCTGCTGGTGCTGTGCTTGTCTCGGCAATGGTCGCGGTGCTAGTCGCTGCTACACTCTTACTTCCTCCCCTGTTCGCTTTAGTTTTGTCGGGTGTGCATTCTTAAGTGCTGAATGCTGGAAATGCTATTTGCGCAGCTTCAGACAGGGTGTACTTAACTTTATAAAGATTTTTTAAATTCAGTAGATACGACTTATCGTGTCTGTATCAAGATGACTTAAACAGCGATTAAAATCTTCTGGTGACAGTCAATCACAATTATCTGATTGGTAAAAACTAGGAGAAATCAATTTTGCTTATAATAATCGATAATTACGACAGCTTTACCTATAATTTAGTCCAGTATCTGGGAGAACTGGCGGCTGAGTTCCCAGTAGCAACTGATATTAAGGTTTTTCGTAACGACAAAATCACCATAGATGAAATTCGTGCGCTACAGCCAGATGGAGTCGTGATTTCTCCAGGGCCTGGTCGCCCAGAAGATGCAGGAATTTCTTTAGATGTAATTTCTCGCCTTGGACCAAGCGTGCCAATTTTAGGCGTTTGCTTGGGGCATCAAAGTATCGGTCAAGTGTTTGGCGGTAAAATCATTTCTGCACCAGAGTTGATGCACGGCAAAACTTCACCGATATATCACAAAGGCGTAGGAGTCTTCAGCAACTTAGAAAATCCGATGACCGCAACCAGGTATCATAGTTTAGTGATTGAGGGCGATACTTGTCCAGATGTGCTGGAAATAACTGCATCGCTTGAGGATGGCACAATTATGGGAGTGCGACACCGGAACTATCCTCACATTCAAGGCGTCCAATTTCACCCAGAGAGTGTCCTGACAACTTCAGGGAAGCAGCTATTGCGAAACTTTTTGGAACAATTGCAGTCTCGAGAGATGAATCCATGAAACGACGACAGTTATTGGGTTATGCAGGGGCGGGATTAGTAACAACGTTGGTTACTAGCTTGGGTTCCGACCTTCAAGTGAATGCCCAATCTGGCGGTTCATTATCAATTCAGTGGTTGGGTCATACTAGCTTTCTGTTTACTGGTGGCGGGGTCAAAATTCTCACAAATCCCTTTCGGACAGTTGGCTGTACCGCTGGTTATCGTCCGCCAAAAGTTGCGGCTGATTTAGTGCTCATTAGCAGCCAACTGCTGGATGAAGGTGCTGTAGAAGACCTTGCAGGAAATCCCAAGCTTATTTACGAACCTGGAGCTTACGAGTTTAATGGCATTAAGTTCCAGGGAATTGCCATAAACCATGACCGCAAAGGTGGTAAGCAGTTTGGTATAAATACTGCTTGGCTTTGGAAGCAAGGGGGAATTAGCATTCTTCATTTAGGAGGAGCAGCCGCACCCATTTCGATTGAGCAAAAAATTCTGATGGGGCGTCCTGATGTGGCGTTAGTCCCTGTGGGAGGCGGTCCAAAAGCTTATAATCCTCAGGAAGCTAAACAGGCGATTCAAACCCTCAATCCCAAGATCATTATTCCTACCCATTACCGTACACAAGCTGCTGACACTGCTAATTGCGATATTTCGCCATTGGATGACTTCCTGACGGTAATGAATGGAATGACAGTACGGCGTAGCACGAGTGACACAATCACTGTTAGCTCTGGTAAATTACCAGATAATGGTGCAATTCAAGTTTTGAGTTACAACTTTTAACAATGATTTGATGGTTGTCGGGCTGGCGAGACGCCAGCCTTTTGAATGTAAAGACACCTTCGTGATAAAGAAATTTTGTCGGCTGGGTTGAAGAACAGCCAGGTGTTAGGCTTGAGATGGCAATTCATCTCGGCAAAACAAGCTAAACTCACATTATTAGCAACCACAAACACTAGAGGGTAGAAATGCAAGTCAAAGATATGACAGTTAATGAACTGAAAGTGTTGATTCGCGAAACTTTGGAAGAAGTTTTAGAAGAGTTTTTCTCTGATCCTGATGAAGGTGAAGAAGTTAGAGAAGAAGTCAAGCAGCAACTACTGGAATCCAAAAAGCGAAGACAAGCAGGTGTTCGCGGTATTCCTGCTGAGGAAGTTTATAAGAAACTCGGCATAACTCATTCGTGATGAGTTACTTGGTTGAGTACGAGCCAGAGGCTCTTGTTAGCCTAGAAAGACTTACTTTAGTTGTCCGCAAGCGTATCATCAGTAAAATTATCTGGTTAGCTGAAAATTTTGACCAAATTACCCCTCAGCCCTTGACAAGGGATTTATCAGGTTTTTATAAGTTAATAGTCGGTGATTATCGAGTCATTTATGATTTCAACACTGAAGAAAGGATTATCACTATCGATAAGATAGGACACCGCAGAGAAATTTACCAGTGATTTACGGGCTCACGAGACATAGATCAGTTGGAATTGGCTTGTTTACACCACAAGGGTATAGAATCCAGGAGAAAATCTCCCCACACCCTACAGGAAATTTAAATTTAGAATTGTTGTAATCCCTCTTAAGACCATAGACAGCTTCGGCAAAAAGTTTTAAAATACGATTTATTATAGTAAGATTACTTATTGCACAATCAGCATAAGCATAGTAAAAATTTTCAGGTGATTTCTCCAGACGTCGAAATCAGTCTATTAAAATCAGAAAGTCTTTCGTAAAGGGCAAAAAACTTATGGATGTAAAGCTGATTTTAGCTGGATTAACAATTGTCTTCACAGTTTCGTGCTTGTTCTTTGGCACGAAAAATGGATATTACGATTCAGACAACTATCATGGTAATGGCTCTGCCCATTGAAGTTACAAAAGCAATCAGTCCGGCTTCAGGTACCCCAATTGCCTGGGTTGGAAAAGCCGCCCACAGTCCCTAGTTTGAAGAATCTTCATCACTCAGTTGTTTATATTACACAAGTTTGGTATGTCCATGTTAACCAAACGAACATCAGCATTGCAATGGTGTGGAGATCGATAACTGAACTGGTGATGGACACTGTGTGGAAGGAAAAACCATCCACGGGTTGTGCCATTTACGGACACCTGCTTTTGTTAGGAGGACGCTTGCGTATGCAAGCGTCCTCCGCTATGGAATTGGCATTGGACAAATGTCCATAGAGATGAAGTTAGAGGGGAGGGGAGCATGAGCGATCGCCTGTCGGTATCCTCTGGGGTTGACATGGGGGACGCGGCGACTGGGTTAGAATGTTTGCCCTTTGGGGTTCACCACGACGATGAGGGCGTTTGTTTGTTGGTGCGGATGGGACCACACCGCATTCTACTTGATTGTGGTTTGGCGGATACTTCGCCTTTAGTCAGGGGGTTGAAAAAACCCGCACGTCCAGAAACGCTACCAGCGGATTTAGTCTTGGTGAGTCACGCCCATCCAGATCATGCTAAAGGGTTGCTAGCACTCCACAAGGCATTTCCACTGTTACCAATATATGCTAGCGAAGTGACCAGCAAATTGCTGCCTCTAAATTGGCTTGATCAACATGGTGAACAAGTCGCGCCATTTTGTCAAGCGCTGCCATTGCGATCGCCAATAGAATTCAAAGATGGTTTGGTGGCAGAATTATTTCCCGCCGGTCATCTTCCTGGAGCTGTGGCAATTTTCCTGACGTATACTACCCCAGAGCGCTCTTACAGGCTACTCTACACAGGTGACTTTTTTTTATCAAACTCGCGGTTGGTAGAAGGTTTGCGGTTGGAAGAATTGCGGGGAACAGAATTAGATGTGCTGATTATTGAAGGGAGCTATGGAACTTCCCGCCATCCGCACCGCCGGACTCAAGAGAATCAACTAGCCGAAAGAATTAACCGAGCGATCGCTGAGGGTTCCTCTGTGATCCTCCCCACACCCACTTTGGGACTCGGTCAAGAACTGCTGATGCTTTTACGCAGTCATCACCATTTCACCGGAAGGGATTTAGATATTTGGGTTGATGGTACTGTTGCCATTGGATGCGACGCTTACCTAGAATTGCTACCCAATCTCCCGTCCTCAGTACAAAACTTTGCCCGCCATCAACCGTTATTTTGGGATGAACGGATACGTCCGCGCGTGCGTCGCATCGAACCAGACCAGCGCCCTGAGATTGGCAGTTCTTGTATTATTCTCACTGATTTTACAGCTGACTTGCGACAATACTGCCAACCTAATACTGGTTCTTGGCTCACGCTTTTACCAGAGAAAACCAATATAAAAATTAACGACGAATACTCACTGCTGTGTCCTGTCGAAACGTATCTCCTCGCCCAACATAGCGATGGTCCTGGAACCACCCAGCTGATTCATAATTTGCGACCGCAGCACGTCATCTTCGTCCACGGTTCTCCTGCTTATTTGGCAGACCTGACAAGCTTAGAAGAGTTGCAAAACCGCTACCATCTCCATTCTCCAGCAGCTGGCACATTGGTGGAACTGCCGATTGGTGAAACATTTATACAACCAGCTGCCCCGGAAACCAATTATGAAGGCGAACTTACGGAATTGGGAACTGTAGTCACGATTACCTTACCTGACGCGATTAGTGCCGATCCCCGGTGGCGACAGTTTGCTGACACAGGTTTAATTGAAGCCCGGTGGCAAGGAGAAGAATTGGTATTGCGGGCGCTGTCGCAAAGAGAACTGATTAACCAAAATAGCGATCGCTTCATTTGGTCAGACGTTGATTGCTGCGGTACCTGCCGATATCAAAGAGGACAGCGGTGTTGGAATCCCGCATCCCCACTGTATAACTTCAAGGTAACTCTTGAAGGTTACTGCCCTGCCTTTGAACGTAACAGCGAGAAAAGTGCTGACTCGTAAGAAAAGATAAAAGAACGAAGAAGCGAAGAACGAAGAAAGTTCATTCTTCACTCTTCACTCTTCATTCTTGATTAGTCTGGATTTGAATCAGTGAAACGATTGCGGATGCGTTCAGCTTCCGGACAGTCTTCAGTTAAGAGAGGTTCTACGTTACCACGTGGCACTGAAGCTAATTTTTGCGTTACAGCGCCAATGCTTTCAAGGCGAACCATTTCCTCCCAAGAACAAACTTCATCTTCTTCTTCTGTTTCATAACGTAGGGTGACCAAATCTCCCTCTATATCGAGGATGCGGGCGCGTTCAATCCAGCGTTGCTGGTCCCGCAAGAACACGCATACCTCCCGCCCATCGCAACACAATTGATAAATCTTGCGGTGTAGCATCTACTGCTTCTGCCTTTTTATAGTTAGTTAAATCTGTCAACATCTGGGCTGTGCCCCAAGTAGAGGACATCTTTTCAAAGTTCGTTAACCGAATTAAGTCAAGATATCCTTCTTGACCCAAGCCAAAGACTTGTTTGTCGTTTTCAGTTATATGGGCTTTTTGGGTCATAAAGTTCCCGGTTACTGCACCAGTTGAACTCAATCTCTGTCAAGGTCATTCAAAAAATGTTGACTTGATAGAAGCCACATAATTCCGGATTTGTCCTGACCAAGTTAAGAGTTGCTGGTGAGTTCTTCCAACCATATTGTAATAAAGGATACTCCAAAACAGTCGTTACTTGCGGTTGTTTTAGTTGACTACTTGTAGTCATTGGCATTGCTGGCAAGTCTGGGGACTCTGCTTTACTTTTACCCCTATGTACTTGATCTTAGCTTATTCTCTTGTAACCTTCATGGTTTTAAACAACAACACGTCAAGGTTTTTAGCTTAATTTTTTGCTTGATTTTACACGTTTGTTAGCCTAAGCAACACTGTATGAGCCTAACGCTTTTGAGCATGTCAGGTTTTGGTGTTGCATTTGGAAAATTTTATTGCGATTTTGGTTTATTTCTATTATATTTTTTCTTTTTTGCATAGGTTTACCTTATCTACTTGATGTCTTTCCTTTACTATCATTACTTTTTATAGATATGAAGGTACACAAGATTTTTGAAAATCCAGTGGTTTTAGGAGAAAATTTATATAATATATACATAAAATTAATATTGTATCGAAAGGGACAAAAAAATAGACTGTGGCGCGAACATATTGATAAAGTCCCACAGTACCTTTGCCTGAATGGCAATTCACAAAATTGCACCAGTCCTGACTGTTGATTTTTCTTTGAGATAAATTATAGCAACAGCCAAGGTGGTTAGGACATCAACAGATGATAAAACCTAGACACAGAAAGACTTTTCACCCAGTTCCCAGTCCCCAGTCCAAGCGTCCCCTGCTATAATTTGTAAAATTTCTACTTTAAAGTTTCTGGATCATTTTTGAAAAAACGACCGGAAATCCTCATCGTTTTGGCTTAACTGTACCCAGTCTAAGTTTAAATCCTGAAACTTTTGCACCAGCCGATCGCACGCTGAGCGTTCTGTAGCGTAATGTCCAGCATCAATGAGAATCAGATTGCGATCGCGGCTTTCCTGAAACTGATGGAACTTACAGTCAGAAGTCAAATAAGCTTGAGCACCTGTTTTCACTACCGCCGAGATAAAACTAGCTCCCGAACCACCCAAAACAGCAACTCGAGAAATCGCCTGTTCTAAATTTACCACTGGGGAGGAAACGAGATGAGAAGGAGCGAGTCGAGTTTGAATTGTTGCGAGTAACTCTTTTAAACTTAAAGATGGCTCTAAATTCCCTACACGTCCATATCCTAACCCTGGTTGAGTCGGTACGACCGGAGAAACTTCCTTAAGTTGTAGAATTTGAGCTAAAACATCAGCCGTTCCATCCTCCACTTGGTCGAAATTCGTGTGGGCGCTGTAAATACCAATATTGTGGGTAAACGCCAATCGCGCCATTTCACCAATAGCGTCGCCACTACGCAAAGACTTGGGTGGGCTGAAAATCAAAGGATGGTGAGCGAAAATCAGATTAACGGCGATACCAGCATTGCGTAAGGCG
>NZ_JBAHYJ020000066.1:0-63404 GCF_036697665.2 Scytonema sp. PRP1
GATGTCAACGGGAGGTGCTGCTACGAAGGCGATGATGAAGCAGGTGGTTGCTGCAAGCAGGGTGGGGATCATGAGGACGCCGAACCAACCGATGTATAAGCGGTTTTCGGTGCTGGTGATCCACTCGCAGAACCGACCCCATACGTTGGCGCTTTCGCGACGCTGTAAGGTTGTGGTCATGGTTTTATAAGTGCTTTGTTTTTTATGTTCTGTGTAGGTCTTTTTGCCTACCTGTTTATTACATTAAAGGCATTATTGAGATTTGTAAAGATATTTTAATTAAGTATTTCTTATCTAAGCTATTTGATTTGCTTATCAATACCACAGGTTGTTTGTAGAACATGAAGATAGGGTGCGTTACGCTGACGCCCACGCAACCCTACGAGCCTTATGCTGCTTATTTCTTGATCAACCAGGGGGCCATGTCATCTGCCGTCCACCTAGGATATGCAAATGCAAGTGGTAAACGGTTTGACCAGCATCAGGACCAGTGTTGATGACAAGGCGATAGCCGTTTGTGAGTCCAGCTTGTTCGGCAACTCGCTTGACTGTTAATAAAAGATGCCCAAGCAGGGCATCATCCTCAGATTCGGCATCAGCTAGTCTGGGTATGGGTTTTTTAGGAATCACGAGGATGTGAACGGGAGCTTGGGGGTTGACGTCTTTAAATGCCAGCGCTAAATCATCTTCATAGACTATGTCAGCTGGAATTTCCCGACGAATGATTTTGCTGAAAATTGTCTCTGTGGTTTCACTCATGCCAATTTACCTGTTCATCTGCTAGAGATTCTATAGGTTTAGTGTTCTTGATGAAATATTTCGTACATGCTTGCCAGAGTTTGGAGCGCGTCAATTGTCGGCATCGACGCTGTAAAAGTGGGCGTTGAAGTAGATGTGTCGGGAGGTTTGCCGGGAATTGTCGTCTTGGGACTTCCGGATGCAGCAGTTCAGGAAGCACGGGAAAGGGTTAAGGCAACCCTGAAGAATGCTGGTTTTGCCTTTCCTATGCGAAAGATTGTCATAAATTTGACACCTGCCGATTTACGCAAGGAAGGTCCATGTTTTGATTTACCCATTAGCGTGGGAATTTTGGCGGCTTCTGAGCAAGTCAGCGCTCATTTGTTGGGAGATTATCTTTTCTTGGGTGAGGTGTCTCTTGATGGCAGTTTGCGCCCAGTTGTAGGTGTCCTACCTATCGCTGCTACTGCCGAAAAGATGGGAATTGTAGGTTTAGTGGTTCCTGCTGATAACGCACAAGAAGCTGCTGTGGTGCAAGGATTGGCTGTTTATGGTTTCAAAAATTTGTCTGATGTAGCTGATTTTTTGAATCATCCAGAGCGTTACAAGCCTGTGCAGTTGGATAATACTGTAGAGACGCGCCATGATGGGTTTCTACAAACAGCAGATTTGCAGGATGTGAAAGGACAGGCTCATGCTCGTCGTGCCTTAGAAATTGCAGCGGCTGGTGGACATAACTTAATATTTGTAGGACCGCCTGGAAGTGGCAAAACTATGCTGGCACGACGTTTGCCTGGTATTTTACCTGCATTGTCATTCTCAGAAGCTTTGGAAGTCACTCGTATCCACTCGGTCGCTGGGTTATTAAAGAATAGAGGATCATTGGTGCGCGATCGCCCTTTTCGCAGTCCCCACCACTCAGCATCTGGTCCTTCTCTTGTCGGCGGTGGTAGCTTTCCGCGTCCAGGTGAAATTTCTTTATCACATAAAGGTATACTTTTCCTAGATGAGTTAACAGAATTTAAAAGAGATGTTTTAGAATTCCTGCGTCAGCCTTTGGAAGATGGCTACGTGACGATTTCCAGAACGAAACAATCTGTCATGTTTCCTGCTCAATTTACTTTGGTTGCAAGTACCAATCCCTGTGCTTGCGGCTACTACGGAGACACGATAGCGCAATGTACTTGTTCGCCAAGGCAGAGAGAGCAATATTGGGCAAAGCTTTCGGGACCTTTGATGGATAGAATTGATTTGCAAGTTGCAGTGAATCGCCTCAAACCAGAGGAGATTACCCAACAACCTACAGGAGAATCATCAGCAACTGTCAGGGAACGGGTACAACAGGCACGCGCTCGCGCATCATGCAGATTTAAAAATGAACAAAATCTATCTTGCAATGCCCAAATGCAGAGCCGTCATCTTCAAAAATGGTGCAAGCTAGATGATAGCAGTCGCAATTTATTAGAAGGGGCAATTAGAAAATTGGGTTTGTCGGCAAGGGCAAGCGATCGCATTCTTAAGGTGGCACGAACCATTGCAGATTTGGCGGGGGATAATGACCTGAAAACCAACCACGTTGCTGAAGCCATTCAGTACCGCACAATCGATAGAATGCAGTAGTTTTCTCTTGGTGGAGGACTCCTCGCCACGACCAGTTGAGTAATTTTTGGGCGTTGCAGAATAGAAATATGAATTAGAGCGCTCGCTATGCAATTTTTATGTTACACGAGGCTTCGCAGTTTATCCATGTTTTATTGATTCGGGTGATCACCTCGTAAGTAAAACATATATGACACGGGTCGAAGGTGAAAATAGTCGTTTTCAACATTACCTCGCTCGCTTACACCGTAAAACTTTTTGTTACTCTAAGTCCGAAGAAATGCTTAAACTATCCATTCGATTGGTAATACATTATCTCAAATATGGCTCTGTGTCGGTGCGGGCGCTACGCGCCCGCAACGTTGAGGCGATCGCATGATTCATATTTTGATTCAGCAACGCCAAACTAATAATATTTATCAAATAACTGCATAGGTTGATTTCACTTACACTTATTAAGTATAGAAACGGAGGGTAAAGCTTTTGGTCGTCGATCCTTTGGCTGTGTCTACTGCAGTCTTATAACTTTTAGGACTTACGCACTGTACAAAAAGACTGCATTATGAATAACGTGCGCGATGGCACGGAGTGCCCGCCGTAGGCGATCGTCAGGGAAGCATTGTCTGTATCTGCAGATCAATTGCACTGCGGCGGCAAAATTTTTCAGCTATCTACAATCCACGTTCCATCTTCCGCAGATGCATAAGTTGATTTCACTTACATTTATATAAGAAGTAGAAGGAGGGCTTATATCCTCACTAGTTCAAAACCCCGACTTTGTTGAGGTGATTTCTGTCTACTATGGTATAATCCACACAATCAAAATTTTATCAATGCGTAAGTCCTAACTTTATCCAAATCAGGTGGCTTTACTATAAATTCATGACTAACTAAGCTCCAGTTTCCAGAGTGCTTACTATCACAATTGAAAAACGGAGTAAATATCACATGAACCAAAGTGTTTTACCATCTACACAGTTAGAACATGTGTCAACTCAGCAAACTCTAAACTTTGAATATAGTGTTCTAGATGCCGAAACGCGAATCGTTGTTCAACAGCACGCTAACGAAATCAAGGCTTTAATGCGTCGTACTTCTCAAGATATTATCGATATTGGACAGAAGTTAATTGAAGTCAAGCAGCATCTGGGACATGGAAGTTTTATAAATTGGCTCAAATCTGAATTTAATTGGAGTGTATCAACTGCAACAAAATTCATGCAAGTTGGAGAACAGTTCAAATTCGTAAAATTTACGAATTTGAACATCACCGCTTCAGCTCTCTACCTCATCGCTGCTCCCTCTACACCTAAACAGGCTAGAACAGAAGTCCTAAAACGCGCAAGTTTAGGCGAGAACATTAGCTACACTAAGGTCAAGGCAATTGTCTGCGAATATAAGAAAACTGCAAAGTTAAAGCCTGACGAGCTAGCCAGTGTTGAAGTGTCTCCAAATACTACAAAGTGTAATGTTTGCACATCTATAGAAACAACGCGATATGATAAAGCTTTAAATATTACCTCTGCAATGAAGGATTTGACTGGAAAAAAGGCAGGGTCAGAAATGTGTTCACTATTATCGAAAGATCCGCTGCCTTGTACCGCGATTGAAGATAAGGAGATTGCAACTACTGTCAAAAACGTATATAACGAATCCGCACACGTATCAAGCGATACAGTAAATTCTGCTACGATTTCCAACGAGATATTGGATGCAGAGATTAGTGAAATAGCAAGTTGCATCAAAAACTTGACGCCAGAGCAACTGTTTTTGGCCATTAAAAACTCTGCCAACAGTGGATTAAGTGATCTCCATCTAGAAGCTATATTCATAGCATCTCAACAGGCACTCAAGTCTCGTCAAATCTGAGCCTTTTGGCTAACTGCCTTGACCAAGCTGACGACAGTTTCATAAGTCAATTGGGTAATGCAGCTTAAGCCCCGCAGACAACTGCCTTTCACATGAAATTGTACAAGTGTGTGGACTTGGTTTAGCGTTAATCGGCGTTGGTAGTAGATGGTGTCAAAGCTATGTGTGAATGTTTGCTCACATAATTCATACTCTCATTCAGCAACGCCATTTTTCCAGTTATACCAATCCCACTTTTTTTACTGTCAGTAGATCACAAACTTTTGGAAATTGACGGAAAAATGAAGGTTTCAGCCCTCGCAACAAGGAGAATGTGCCTCAAGTTTTGGCTCACCGTTGCGCTTATCTGAATGGATTATTGACTGTTAACCTCACCCAAAAAGGTGACATGATCCCGCCTTAAGTGAACCGTACTGATTTATATTTTTACCCTTTAGACCGTCGATTGATAAGGCAACAAAATTGACTTTATGTTGAGCGCAAGCCGTGATAAAAGGCAGCTGTCAGATTCTTTTGCAAAGCCTTAAAATTAACAACATATCAGCAATCCCGTGTCATAATATTTACGTTTACTTATCAGAAATGATTAGGGTTTGTCATGAAAGAGCATAAGATTAGAGCAATAGTATGGGGTTGTGGTCAGATGGGTCAGATAATCATTAGATACTTGCAGGAGAAGGGCGTTGAACTTGTGGGTGCAATTGATCGCAATGCCTCTCGCGTTGGTAAAGATGCTGGAGAAATCTCGACACTGAAGAGGTTCTTGGGGATACCCATATACCATCCTGATAAGGCGGAGCAGGTGTTTCAGAAAGCGAATGCCAATGTCTGTATAATCTGCACACGCAGCTTGCTAACAGAAATCTACGATTCTCTAGAAATGGCGGCACAACATGGTGTCAATGCTATTACGCTTGGCGAAGAGGCGTTCTACCCTTGGACTACCTCCCGTGACCTTAGTGAAAAATTGGATACTCTCGCAAAAAAGCATAACTGTACAATTACAGGTTCTGGTTATCAAGATGTCTTCGGAGGGCATTTGATTACCAGTGTGGCTGCTGCTTCTCACCGCATTGATCGCATTCAAATTCTTACGCGCTACAACATAGCTCAATATGGCAGCTTTGCGCTTGACCTAAATGGTGTGGGTCTCAGTGTGGATGCTTTCAAGCAAACAATCGCAACCAGTAAAGAACCTTTCGTGAATTGGTATGTCAACGAGTGGTTGTGCTCCCGTTTAGGATGGAGCATTCGCACTCAAAACCAGGAGCTTTTACCTACCACAAATACAGAGATTATCCATGTGACCAGCGCGGGCATTGATATTCCAGTGGGTGATGTGACAGGAATGGAAGCCGTTGTGACCACTGAAACTGAGGAAGGGCCAATCATTGAAAGTCATTTGATGGGAAAGGTCTATACGCATAGTGATATTGACATTTATGAATGTACTCTAATTGGCGAACCGAATACCACGCTCACTATTCGCCAACCCGGTACACCAGAGATTACCTGTGCTAGCCTTGTCAACCGATTGCCACAGTTGATTGATGCACCTCCCGGTTTCCAGACTACAGATAAAATGCCATCGCCCAATTACTGGACTTTACCATTGCATAATTCGTGAAAAGTTAAGGTCGATGCTTATTTGTTAGCAGGCTACTTAATTATGTTCTACATTCCACACCTAGTAATCCGCCACAGAGATTATGACAGGTAGGCAGTTGGATAAAGACTGCTGAGTTTAACTCGTGCATCTTTAGCTGTTGCATTGCAGTGATGCTTTATCCTTTCCGTCAAGTTTACGCCCTTTGATTAATTTGCCACCATCAAATCCATACATATCCTACGAGAGAAAGACTGGAAAAATTAGCCAGTCTTCATGGTTGGTCTGTCAACGAACAGGCTAATCGAGTTGCTAAAAAAGGCTGGCTGTTTTTTTTGTTCCAATCGAGGAAGCCCACCTTCATCTTGATAGCGATGAAGGTTACGGTTCAATACCGTTCAGTTAAGAAGAATTGTAGGTTGGGTAGAGCGCATTAGCGAAACCCAACAAATGCCTTGTACGGTTGGGTTTCGTCCCTCAAACGCCAGTCGCCTGCCTTTGGGTTACCCTCCAAAGGGCGCTGGCTCCCCAACCTACACCCTTTTCTGTTTTTAGCTCTAACTGAACCGTATTGGGTTACGGTTGGGCAATTAACTTACTTTTCACGGTATCTAGAAAACCTCTCTCTAAATCTCTCTCCTTATAGGAGAGAGACGCAAGAATTTTGGGTTTGAAAGTTAGATTTTTTGTGGACTTTTCCACATGACGTGAAAAGTCAGGGCCAATTAAAGGTCTTACTTTTCACGGTATCTAGAAAACCTCTCTCTAAATCTCTCTCCTATAAGGAGAGAGACGCAAGAATTTTGGGTTTGAAAGTTAGATTTTTTGTGGACTTTTCCACATGACGTGACAAGTCAGGGCCAATTAAAAGTGAACGTTTTTGGATTAGTTCCAATTCCCCTGGAAGAACCAAGGTTTCTTTTTATGGAGTCTATGTTTACACCTACGCCAACATCAAACTTTTTCCCTATTTCAAGGATGAGAAAAACTACGGTTTTCAAAGTGAACGTGGTTTTACTACTCAAAGAAAATCAAGTAATTTTGATGGTAGATGTGAGTCATATGACTTTTTTATAAATTACCTCTTCCACTCTAAATTATTTTCTGCTAGAGTATTCAGTAAGAATACCTTTTCCTGACTTCTTGACTACTCACGCTCCAAAAAAAATCTTAGAAGTCATGTAAAAAGTTCAAGTATGGGAGACTTAGACAATGATATTTTTCCGTTTCTTAAGCTTTTTTGTCCTAACTATTGGTTACTCCTTTGGTTATTTGCTGAGTTCAATTGGCAAGAATAAAGAGCAACGTCAGACTCTTCGTGCAAAATGGATTTATAAGTACCTGCTCAGAATGGGACCTTTGTATATCAAAATGGGTCAAATTTTAGCAACTCGCTCCGATCTGATTGACGATGAGCTATCTTTGCAGTTACGCAATCTTCAGGACAATGCTCCCCCTACAAGTGAAAAATATATACGGCAGGTCTTAAAAAAAGAACTTGTCAAACCAACTGAAGAAATTTTTGAAGAATTTTATTTTCAGCCTATTGCTAGTGCATCAATTGCTCAGGTTCACGAAGCAGTTTTAAAGACTGGGCAAAAAGTAGCAGTCAAAATTGTCAAGGAGAATGTTCAGGAGCGACTTGAACAAAATTTGAAGCTAGTTAGGTTCCTCGTATTAGCGATACACCGCCTCAATCCATCTGTTAGATACCTAAACCTTCCTACAAAATTCGAGCAATTGTACGCTTTATTGATTGTTCAAACTGACTTGAAACAAGAAGCAGAAAATCAATTGACTATATACACTAACTTCAAGAATCACCCATATGTACGTATCCCAGCATTAATTCCAGAGCTATGTACCTCTAATATGATAGTGATGGAGTTTATGGAAGGGATTAAAGGAAAGAATGCTCATCAGGTTGAACTACCTCCCTCTCAGCTAGCACGGCGATTACAAGAGACCATTTATTCCATGCTTTACTTTGATGGTCTTTGTCATGGAGACCCTCACCCCGGAAACATATTGTTCAGTAAAGATGGCAAAATAATCCTACTTGACTTCGGGATAACTGTTCAATTAAGCGAAGATGAAAAATGGGGCTTATCTTCATTTTTCTATGCGTGTATCCGTAAAGAGTGGGATATCGCTATTAACCGCTTTACAAAGCACTTTGTAACTGATAAGGGCAATATCCTCAAAGAATGGGCATGTTATCAACAAGATCTTTTGCCTGTCTTGAAGTTCCATCTTGATGTTTCCAATAATCGATGGTCAACCATCTCTTTCTTCAAAGATGTTATTAATGTTCTCAAAAAATATAGTGCACAAGCTACTACGAATTTCACAAAAGTTGACCTGGTTTACTTTTCACTCGAAGGGTTTTTAAATCAACTCGATCCTACTATAGACATTTGGGCTAATGCACGTAAGTTTAATGACAGATTTTCTCCCTATATGAACTTAGAAGTTAAGACAGAGTTCGATAGGTATTTTTCTCAAGCTATTCCTTCTTCACTTGAACTACGTGACCGTGCTGACAACTTTCTTGTTGCCCCTACTCACCTCAATCGGTATTTTTTCCCAAGTACTTATCCCCTCTTCATCAAGAAAGCTGTGGGAAGCAAAATTGAAGACGTTGACGGTAACGTTTATGTAGACCTCGCCTGTGGCTATGGTCCTCATATTCTAGGTTATGCCCATCCTGCTGTTACTACTGCATTAAGTGAAGCGGTGCTCATGGGAAGTGTTAATGCTATTGGTAATTTACCAGAAGTGCAATTAGCAGAAATACTTGTAGATGCCTTCCCAGGTGCAAAGAAAGCCATATTTTCCAACTCTGGTACAGAAGCAGTCCTTCATGCTATAAGGTTGTGCAGAGCTTATCGAAAACGCGATGTAGTGGCTAAGTTTGAGGGGCAGTACCACGGATTTTCTGACCAAGGTATGGTAAGTTCATGGTTTCGTTTTACTGGTCCTAAAGACCGACCGGAGCCTATAGCTGGAACTGAAGGCTGCCATAAAGGCGTTGTTAAAGAGACACTTGTTTTGCAATACGGGCATCCTGCTAGCTTGCAACACCTTCTTGAGGCAAAAGATCAGATTGCAGCTGTGATTTGTGAACCAATGCCTTTATTGCTGGCTATGGAATATAAAACGTTTTTGACGGAGCTTCGGGATCTATGCACAGATTTGAATATTCCCTTGGTTTTTGATGAGGTAGTTACAGGTTTTCGAGTTGCTTACGGAGGAATTCAAAATGTGCTAGGCATTACTCCTGATTTAACTTGTTTAGGTAAAATTATTGGAGGAGGACTTCCATGCGGGGCTATTGTGGGCAGGCAGGAATTGCTGAACATTGCGAAAAGTTCAGGAGATCCATTTATCGACTATGAAAGCAAAGCATTTATTGGTGGAACGATGAGCGGTAACTCTCTGAGCTGTACTGCAGGTTTAGCTGCTTTGACTTATCTTAAAGAGCATCCAGAAATTTACACACGTTTGGAGCAGCAAACAAACTGGTTAGCTCAAGAATTTCTAAAAATTGCTCAGCACCATAATGTTCAATTTAAAATCAAAGCAAATCGGTCCATTTTCTCGATGTCATTCAGTTCTAAAGACATGAATTTTTTACGAGATAAGCAGGCTGGTAGTAACTATAAGGCTAACTTATCTCTAGCCTATTATATGCGTAAGCATGGCGTCTATATGCCGGAATTACATACATTGTTGCTCAATGCTGCTCATACTCAAGAAGACTTAGAAAAGGTTTGTACTGCTTTTAATAACAGTTTGGAAGAAATGGTTAAGGATGGCTTTTTTGTAATGTAGAAAAGCTTGAGGAGCAGTTTTTATTTTCAGTTTGCAAAAGTGCCTGGGGAGCATCTGCGCTTTGTAAATTGACAAGATTGTGGGGTAGGCTTTCCAGCCTACCCCAGATTTAGGACAAGCGAAGTACTGATTGGCCCATTATCAACCCTATTCAGGATTCCGAAACAGAAAAAGTGGTAAAAAGCATAGATACATAATAACTCAGAGCAATATCTATATAAGACAATACGGTTCAGTTAAAGCTAAAAACTCTAAACTAACGTAGGTTGGGGAGCGTAAGCTCCAGGAGGGTAACCCTGCCGCAGGCGACTGGCGTTTGAGGCACGAAACCCAACATCATTAGGCATTTGTTGGGTTTCGCTTACGCTCAACCCAACCTACAATTATTCTTAACTGAACCGTATTGCTATAGAAAATTTAAATATATAAGGAATATAAAAAATATACTAAAATATTTAAAATAATACTAAGAAGCTTGACAGTTTTGATATTAAATACGACTATCCATCAATTGAATATATTTATCTCAATATTTTTTGTATTTTAGCTGATTTGTATGAATATAATTTGCATTAATAATTATTTTAAATAATATATTCTTACAATTTTCAGGTAGAAGATTGTAAGAATATAAAATAAAAATATTTCAATCATTAATATACAAGTGAAATTAATTTTTTGTTTTTTACTTAAACTTTCATGTCATTGATGGCAATTTTGTAGTAAAATAAAAATGAAAAATCAAACACCTACTGATGGGATCATAAGCTGAAAAAGTTACGCATCTAATTTATCGTTCGATTCAATTGAAAGCTGAATAAACATTCAAGACAAGTTTGAAAAAGCAAGAATATAAAATCTTGCTTGTAAGACTTAAGTAGCTCAAAGATTTTTCAACTTGCATAGGTAAGTTTTGCGTGTCTATCGTAAATCACAACTATGTGTGCATAAAGTGTGCAGAAAAACTTTTGCAGGTTCTGTAGTAGCTGGTAGAACTTATCTTCCTGAATTCAGGAACTTACGTGCGCTCTACATGGAGATCATCCAAAAATCAACTAAGAGAATTTGCGCTGCATCGATTTTCCTTAATGTGTAAATAGGAGTATGTCAGAAGATGGAACTTCATCAAAATACCTCTGCAACCTTAGCTAACGATTCTAAAATTTATTCTTTAGAAGAGATTCAGAACTGGTTGAGAACTTATGTAGCTACACAGTTACAGGTTGGCTCAAAGAAAGTGGATATTACTGTTCCATTTGACCGTTATGGATTGGATTCTTCAACCACTGTAGGTATGTTAGCTGACCTAGAAGATTGGTTAGGTTGTCAACTAGCTCCAACGCTAGTTTATGACTATCCAACGATTCAGAGCCTAGCCAAACATCTGTTTTCTGTTTTAGCAACTGCAAAGTAATTGAGGCAAATAAATTCTTTTTGTAACAACTGTAGCAGTCAGCCTATACATGAAGATGCCCAAAAAATTCCCGGAACAATCTTCATTTACCTATTGCCACATTCATTAGAAGACAAACTTGAAGTACATTTGTACACCTTAAGCTGTTCTTAAACACTTTTTAGGAGTAGCGTTTGGCTTTAGTATGTCCGGGTTAGTCGCTGAAACACACCTTATCTTTATCACAAAACAGAACTTCAAACAAATGACTTTTGGTTTCAAATATTCGCTTGAACAATCGCGTGATATGCTGTCTTTGGTAGACATCTTGATCTACAGAGCGCAGCACCAACCTGAGCAGACTGCATATACTTTTTTGGGCGATGGGGATAAAGAAACTGCCCGACTGACATATCAGGAGTTGGACAGGCAAGCCCGAGCGCTCGCTGCATACTTGCAATCTTTAGGCGCTACTAACGAGCGGGCTTTACTGGTGTATCCACCTGGTCTAGAATTTGTCAGTGCTTTCTTTGGGTGTCTCTATGCCGGCGTTATAGCTATTCCAGTAAACCCCCCGCGTCCGAATCGCTCAGTATCAAGACTGCAGGCAATCGTAGTTGATGCATCAGCATCAATTGCGCTCTCCACAGAATCCTTTATAGACACCATAAAACGTCAAATTACCGAAAATCCTAATTTGGCGAAATTAAATTGGGTAGCTACTTGTACAATTGCAGACGAGCGGTCATCGGCTTGGCAAGGCTCAACAGCAAGCAGTGATACCTTAGCATTTCTCCAGTACACCTCTGGCTCTACCGGAAAACCAAAAGGAGTCATGGTCAGCCATAAGAATTTGCTGTCTACTTCAGCAGACATTGACTGTAGATGGGAGCATAACTCAGAGAGTGTTATGGTGACATGGTTGCCGACTTTTCATGACATGGGACTCATCTACGGCGTGCTTCAACCCCTGTATAAAGGGTTTCCAGTCCACATGATGTCACCTCTATCCTTTATAAAGCGTCCGTATTTATGGCTGAAAGCGATGTCACGCGTGCGGGCAACTCACAGTTGTGCTCCCAACTTCGCGTACGACCTCTGCGTACGTAAGGTGGCTCCAGAGCAACGAGCTACTTTAGATCTCAGTAACTGGGGCGTGGCTGTCAATGGATCTGAGCCAGTTAGAGCAGATGTTCTCCGACAGTTTGCTCAAACCTTTGAACCATGCGGTTTTAAAATGACTAGCTTTTGCCCAGGCTATGGCTTGGCTGAAGCAACCCTTAAAGTGACTACTGTACGAAAAGGAGATTTGCCAACATTCTACAAAGTTGACGCAGAAGCATTAGAGCAGAATCAGGTGATTGAGGCAACTGAATCTCAGGAGAAAGCATATACACTTGTTGGATGCGGATATTCTGAGATTGATGCTAAGATTGTAATCGTTAACCCTAAAGAGTTGACCTGTTGTGCACCCTCTGAAGTGGGTGAGATTTGGGTATCAAGCGCAAGTGTAGCTGGTGGCTACTGGAGGTACCCTGAGGAGACAGAGAAGACCTTTCATGCCTACCTTAAAGACACAGGTTCCGGTCCATTCCTACGCACTGGAGATTTAGGTTTCCTCAAAAATGGCGAGCTATTTGTAACGGGGCGCATTAAGGATGTGATTATCATTCGGGGTAGTAATTATTATCCCCAAGATATTGAACTGACGGTTGAACAGAGTCACCCAGCACTGCGAGCTGGTTGTGGAGCAGCTTTTGCAGTTGAGGTTCAGAGTCAAGAGCGGTTAGTCGTCGTTCAGGAAATTGAGCGAAGCTATCTCCATAAGTTGGATGTTGATGAAGTCGTGGGAAATATTTGTCAAGCATTGAAAGCTGAGCATGAGCTGGAGCCTTACGCTACAGTGCTGCTCAAAACTGGCAGCCTTCCCAAAACCTCTAGTGGCAAAATTCAGCGTCAAACCTGCCGAACGCAGTTTTTGGAAAAAACGCTGGATTATGAGCACCTAGTGTTTGGAGGAGGGTTTCTGAAAGAAGAATCATCAAACCGCGAATTATTGATGCAACCTGAGATGAAAATCTAGTTTAGTGCATTATTTCATCTACTAGCTTTGATCTCATCGCCGATATCGAATTATGTCAACTAACCTTTCGTCTTGTAGTTGGGTTACTTGTCCCGAGCCCAATTCTAGAGCAAAGCTGCGCCTTTTTTGCCTTCCTTATGCTGGTGCAAACGCTAGAGTGTTTGGCTCGTGGGCTATGAATTTACCGACAACGGTAGAGGTTTGTCCGATTGAGCTACCTGGACATGGTTCGCGTTGGATGGAAACAGCTTTTACTCAGTTGCAGTCGCTAGTGGAGGCGATCGCTGCTGCTGTTATACCCTACCTAGACAAACCCTTTGCCTGCTTTGGTCATACCATGGGTGCACTTCTCAGCTTTGAGCTGGTTGTTCTCCTGCGGAAGCAGTATGGTATGAATCCGAGGCACCTGTTTATTTCTGGTCGCCGAGCTCCCGAGATTCCCAGTCCGGTTGCTTCCATTCATGCTTTAAATGATAATGCCTTCATTGATGGGTTGCGCCACTATAATGGTATGCCTGAAGCAGTACTACAAAATACCAAATTTATGGAGTTGTTACTGCCTACGCTGAGAGCAGATTTTGCCTTAGTAGAAACTTATGAATATGTTCCTCAGCCACCACTAAACTGTCCCATTACCACCTTCGGTGGTCTGGAAGATTCGACAGTGAATAATGGCTCCCTCAAAGCTTGGAGAAAACATACCCATGCTGCATTTACAACCGAGATGCTTCCTGGCAATCACTTTTTTATCCATTCATCTCAGCAACTGTTGCTACAGTTACTGAGTCGAATTTTGCATACCATCTGTTGAACTGTAAATTGACCGTATCTCAGTCACAATACACAGCTTTCTTATCCGCAGGAACTACGAGCTATCAACTAAATTGAGTTAGACTTCTAGCTTTTTCGTCAATTTTGTATATTTTTTTGTATAAAAAAAACTATGGAAAAGCAAATTCCGCAGACAATCACTACTTGTTCTACAGAAAATAATTCGGTAAAACTACTTAATTACAACAAGACAGAGCAAAGTGCAGATGAAGTACTCATTTGGAGCGATAAAAACCAGTATGTTGAGGATTTACAGTTGGAGATTTGGAATTTCCACACTGTAAGTTATCAGATTTGTAAAAATTGGCTGAAAAATCGTCAAGGCGGTCTCCTTAACAACGAGGATACTCAGCACTACCAGCATATTATTATGGGATTGCAGGAGATAGCTAAGTTAATAGAAGAAATTAAAATGGGGATTCAGTTGGAAAAGTTAAAAAAGCTGAAAGTTTTTGAAAAAGTACGATCTATTGTTGCAGAGAAATTAGAAATAGAGCCAGAAAAAGTCACTCCAGTAGCAAATTTTGCTACTGACTTAGGAGCAGATTCTTTAGACATGGTAGAACTAGTTATGGCTCTGGAAGAAGCCTTTAAAATTGAAATTTCTAATCAAGTTATAGAGCCACTTTTGACGATACAACAGATTATCAATTACATTAGTCAAAAAGTTGATTTTGCTCTTTAATTTTGCTTTTTGACTAACTTGACATTAAACTGAGCTATGCTCATACTCAAGTTAACTTGACAAGCATAGACAAGTACGCCTTTTCCTACTCGTTGAAAATATATAAATTAAATTGTATCAGCTTAGTATGGAACCTGTAGCAATTATTGGCATTGGCTGTCGTTTTCCTGGCGCTAGAGACCCAGAATCTTTCTGGAATTTGTTGAGGGAGGGTCAGGACTTAATCACTGAGGTGCCGTCAGATAGGTGGGATATTGACGCGTTTTATGACTCAGATCCAGCTAAGCCAGTCAAAATGAGTACTCGATGGGGTGGCTTTCTTAAAAATGTAGACAAATTTGATCCCAGTTTTTTGGGATCGCCCCCCGAGAAGCACAACAGATTGATCCCCAGCAAAGACTAGTGTTGGAAGTCGCTTGGGAAGCCCTAGAAAATGCCGGACTGATGTCGGACAAGCTAGCTGGTAGCCAAACTGGGGTGTTCATTGGAATTAGCAACGGTGACTATCATCAGATTCTGTGTCAAGATTTCATTAACTTAAGTGCACACAGTGGCACTGGTATTAGCCGCTCAATTATAGCCAATCGCCTATCCTATGTACTAGACTTGCGTGGACCCAGTTTAGCTATAGATACTGCTTGCTCCGCTTCTTTGGTAGCAGTACATTTGGCTTGTCAGAGTTTACGCAGTAGAGAGTCTCATCTAGCACTAGCTGGAGGCGTAAACCTGATTTTGTCTCCACACCTGAACATTATTTTCTCTAAAGCAAAAATGATGGCATCTGACGGTCGTTGTAAGACCTTTGATGCCAGTGCCGATGGTTACGTGCGGGGGGAAGGCTGTGGTATAGTAGTTCTCAAGCGCCTTTGTGATGCTCTTAGAGATGGAGACAATATTCTGGCGATTATAAAAGGCTCAGCAGTTAATCAAGATGGTCTGAGCAATGGGCTCACGGCACCTAATGGACTTTCTCAACAAGCAGTCATTCGCCAAGCTTTAGAAAACGCTCAGGTGCAACCAGGGCAAATTAGTTATGTTGAGGCTCATGGCACTGGTACTGTTTTGGGAGATCCAATCGAAGTTCAATCTTTAAAAACAGTGCTCATGCAAGAACGCTCAAAAGACCAGCCCTGTTGGATTGGTTCGGTGAAAACCAATATTGGTCATTTGGAAGCAGCTGCTGGCATTGCTAGTTTAATTAAGGTAGTACTGTCTTTGCAACATCGGGAAATCCCACCGCACTTACACCTCAACCAGATGAATCCGTATATTTCTCTGGAAGGAACGCCCTTGTCCATTCCTACTAAATGCCAACCTTGGTCTGCTGGTACGGATTGCCGATTAGCAGGGGTAAGCGCGTTTGGCTTTGGCGGCACCAATTGCCATATTATTCTGGAAGAAGCACCTGTACCTACTGCAGTAGCAAGTGATATTGAACGCCCTCTGCACCTTCTGACCCTGTCAGCAAAAAGTGAAAAGGCACTACAGGAGTTAGCACAAGATTATAAAGATTATTTTCAGTCCCATCCACAAGCCTGTTTGGCTGAAGCTTGCTTTACGGCGAATACAGGGCGATCGCATTTTGCTCACAGACTAGCCGTCGTCGCTGAATTTACTGAGCAGTTACAACAGGTACTGAGTGATTTTGCCAATGGAAAGCCGACTGCTGGGCTAGTAAATGGAATGGCTCAAAGCTGTGATCCCCCCAAAATAGCATTCCTATTTACGGGGCAAGGTTCACAGTATGTGGGCATGGGACACCAACTATACGAAACACAACCCACCTTCCGGCAAACTCTCGACTATTGTGATGAAATTCTGCGACCATATCTGAAATTGCCACTGCTGGAAGTTTTATACCCAGCAGATGGAGAGAATTCTCCCCTGAATGAAACTGTTTACACCCAACCTGCCTTATTTGCTCTCGAGTATGCCCTGTACCAGTTATGGCAATCCTGGGGAATTATCCCACAGGTGGTGATGGGTCATAGTTTGGGGGAATATGTTGCTGCAACTGTCGCAGGAGTATTTAGCTTAGAAGATGGTTTGAAGCTTGTTGCCCAGCGGGCGCTTCTTATGCAAGCCTTGCCTCAAAATGGTGAGATGGTAGCAGTGTTTGCCCCAGAGGTAGAGGTGCAAGCAGCCATTCAACCCCACTTAAAACAGGTTTCGATTGCCGCCATTAACGGTTCAAACAATATAGTAATTTCAGGTCAGCGTCAGGCTGTGCGGCAAGCACTGACCACTCTGGAAAGCCAAGGCCTAAAAACGATAAAGCTTCCAGTGTCTCATGCGTTTCACTCACCGTTGATAGAACCAATGCTGGCGGAGTTTGAGGAAGTTGCTCGACAGGTAAACTACTCTTGCCCACGCATAGATTTGATTTCCAATGTAACAGGGAATTTTGTGAATGCAGAGATAGCGACTGCTGAGTACTGGTTAACTCACCTGCGTCAGCCGGTGCAATTTGCTGTTGGCATGCAGACCCTTGCTCAGCAAGAGTATGAGGTATTTTTAGAAATTGGTCCAAAGCCAACCCTACTAGGAATGGGTCGCCAATGTCTACCAGAAAAAGCGCAAGTGTGGCTTCCGAGTCTGCGCTCTGGCTATAAGGACTGGCAAGCTATGCTCCAAAGTTTGGCGGAACTTTACGTGCATGGTGTGCCAATGAACTGGTCTGGCTTTGACCAAGACTACTCACGTCGTAAAGTTGTGCTGCCGACTTATCCATTTCAACGGCAGCGCTATTGGGTCAAAACAACTGAAGATGAACACCAATTTTCAGTGTCTTGTCAAGAGAATGCCTCAACCTCAATTATTAATCTTTTCAATCAGGGCAATACTAAACAGTTAACTCAGCAGTTAGAAAAAGTAGGAAAACTTTCAGAAGAGGAAATAAAAGTACTACCTAAGCTGTTAGATTTATTAGTTCAGCAGTATGAACAACAGCAAACAGCATCTGTTATTAAAGATTGGCTTTATCAACTAGAGTGGCAACCCAAACCACGTGACTTGAAAACTGTTTTAAAGACTACCAACGACTTGGAATCTCACCATTGGTTGATTTTCGCTAATCCAGATGGGATAGGGCAAGCGTTAGCAAAATCTTTGCAGGAGCAAGGTCAAAGCTGCACTTTGGTCTATGCTGGAGATGCCTATCAAAAGCTGGAAACAGGAATTTTCTGCCTCAACCCTTCTAGTCCAACAGATTTTGAGCAGTTGTTCTGTGAGATTACGAGCAAAAGTGAGTGCTTTTTAAAGGGAATTATCCATCTGTGGAGTCTAGAGGCGACATTTTCGGATGAGTTGACTATCTCTGCCTTAGAACAGGCACAGAAATTAGGATGTGGTAGTGTGCTGCATTTGGTGCAGGGGCTACTCAAGCATTGTCAATCGGTTTTACCTCGATTGTGGTTAGTAACGCGAGGATCTCAGCCAGTTGAGCCAGATACGAGATCAAGAGCGTTAGCTCAAGCTCCCTTGTGGGGATTGGGTAAAGTCGTTGCCCTAGAATACCCCGAACTGTGGGGAGGAATGATTGACTTAGCTCCTGAAACATCGAAAGATGAAGATGAAATAGCAATGATAATAACAGAGATGCAAGACTCTCTTGGTGAAGACCATCTTGCTTTTCGTCGAGGACAGCGATACGTAGCTCGCCTGGTGCAGAGTCAGTTGTCAGTATCCCAGGAAGTGTTGTTTCAATCAGATGCTACCTACTTAATTACTGGAGGTTTAGGATCTTTAGGTCTCAAAGTTGCTGAATGGATGGTCGAGCAGGGTGTCCGGTATTTGGTTTTAACTGGGCGTCATGGAGCTTCTGCTCAAGCCAAGGCATTTGTCACCCGCATGGAGCAAGTCGGAACCAAAGTTTTAGTGATTCAGGCTGATGTATGTAATCAGGGAGATATGGTTAAGGTGCTGGAGGATATAAATTCCTCTATGCCATCTTTGCGAGGGATTATACATGCCGCTGGCCTCGTTGCACAGCAAGCCATAAATGAGATAGATCTCAACAGCTTAGAGTCGGTATTGCGTCCTAAGGTTGTGGGGACTTGGATTTTACATCAACTCACACAGAAAATCAAGTTGGATTTTTTTGTAAGTTTCTCCTCAATAGCTTCAGTATGGGGTTCTAAGGGACAAGCACATTATGCAGCAGCAAATCATTTTCTAGATGTGTTTGCTCATTATCGTCAGGCGCTTGGGATGAAGACTTTAAGTGTGAATTGGGGTCCTTGGACTGGCGGTGGTATGGCGGTACCAGAAGCTCAGACTTGGTTATCTCGGATGGGAGTAAAAGCCTTGCCACCACAGCAAGCGGTTAGTGCCTTAGGTTATCTGCTTGGGGCTAGTTGTATTCAGACAACTGTGGCTGACGTTGATTGGACCTTGTTTAAAGACCTCTATCAAGCAAGGGGACAAAGGTCACTCCTGGAACATATTGCAACACAGCTACAGGAAACTATAAAGCGGCACTCAGATCAAAAGTCGAAGATTTTAGAACGACTGGAGGCAGCAAAACAGAGCGACAAAGAAGGCATTTTGATAACTTACATTCAAGGAGAAGTTGCTCAGGTGCTAGGGTGTGACCCATCCCAGTTAGATCCACAACAAGGTTTTTTCGACATGGGCATGGACTCTTTAATGGCATTTGAACTTAAAAAACGACTCGAAAGCAGTTTCAGTTCTTCTCTTCCTTCCACTTTAACCTTTGAATCGCCGACCATTAAAAAACTATCTAGGTATTTAGCCCAAGAGGTGCTGGGTTGGAAGTTACCGAAAACACCTGATGCAGACCAACTTCAAAGTAAAAACGAGAAAGTTAAAGCTTTGTCTGCAGTAGAAGAACTTACCGACGATGAAGTCGAAGCATCAATAATATCCCAGAAATTAGCAAAGCTGGAATTCTTAGTTAAAGGTAACTAAAATGACGAATTTTTCTGAAAGTACGCACCAAATATCTTCAAAAAGACTGGTTGTTGCCCTAGATAAAGCAGTTGCTCAACTTGAGGCAGTTGAGCGTTCTAAAAGGGAACCCATCGCCATTATTGGCATGAATTGTCGGTTTCCTGGAGGTGCCAATGACTTAGAATCTTTCTGGCAGCTATTAAAGGATGGGGTAGATGCTATCACGGAGATTCCTTCACAGCGCTGGGATATTGATAGTTACTATGACCCCGATCCTGGTACTCTAGGCAAAATGTACATCCGCCACGCTGGACTTTTACAACAGGTAGACGAGTTTGACCCTCTCTTTTTTGGAATCTCCCCTCGAGAAGCAGTGAGCATGGATCCGCAGCAGCGCTTGCTGTTAGAGGTCAGTTGGGAAGCCCTGGAAAATGCTGGAGTAGCACCAAATCAACTTACTGACAGCCAAACTGGTGTTTTCCTTGGAATAGGTCAAAATGATTACGCAAGATTGCAACTAAACTCTGGCGATCATGCACGCATCAACGCTTATGATGGCACAGGAAATGGCTTTTGCTTTGCCTCTGGTCGATTGTCGCATATTCTGGGTTTACGAGGTTCTAATATAGCGGTAGATACAGCTTGTTCCTCTTCTTTAGTAGCAGTGCATCTGGCTTGTCAGAGCTTGCGTGCTGGCGAGTCTAACCTTGCCCTAGCAGCTGGGGTACAACTCATCTTGTCACCTGAAGTTACAATTTTTTTATCTAGAGCGCAAGCTTTATCTCCTGATGGTCGCTGTAAAACCTTCGATGCTGCTGCAGACGGTTACGGGCGAGGCGAAGGATGTGGGGTTATTGTACTAAAACGTCTTTCTGATGCCATTGCTGATGGTGATAACATTCTGGCACTGATTCGAGGTTCAGCAGTTAATCATGATGGACAAAGCAGTGGGCTAACAGTTCCGAATAAAGAAGCACAACAAGCACTCATTAGTCAAGCCCTGGCAAATGCCAAAGTAGAGCCATCTCAGGTGAGTTATGTGGAGGCACATGGTACAGGCACATCTCTAGGAGATCCAATTGAGCTCAGAGCTTTAGCAGCAGCATTAGGTGAAGGGCGATCAAAAGACCAACCTCTGATTGTTGGTTCAGTCAAAACTAACATCGGTCACTTGGAAGCTGCTGCTGGTATAGCGGGTTTGATTAAGGTAGTGTTATCCCTTCAAAACAAAGAGATTCCACCGCATTTACACTTCCAAACTCCTAGTCCCCATATTAACTGGAATAAACTCTCACTAAGGGTGCCTGAATCACGAATGCCCTTACAAGGAAAACCGCGCATTGCTGGGGTGAGTTCCTTTGGCATGAGTGGCACCAATGCACATGTGGTGCTGGAAGAAGCACCACATTTAGAGCCTGTCACACAAGCAGTGGATCGGCCCCTGCATTTGCTGAGCTTATCAGCAAAGACTGAAGAAGCTCTTAAGCAGTTGGCTCTTCGCTACGAGCAATACATAGCTGCTAACCCAGCTTTAGCCATCCAAGATATCTGCTTTAGTGCTGCTACAGGTCGCTCGCACTTTTCGCATCGACTGAGTGTAGTCGCCGAATCAACGAACCAACTCCGGGAAAAACTGGCTGCTTGGAAAGCAGGACAGGACGTCACAGGAATAACGCAAGCAATAGTACCAAATACCCGTCAGCCCAAAATAGCCTTCCTGTTTACTGGTCAAGGGTCGCAATATGTAGGTATGGGACGCCAACTCTATGAAACCCAACCCACCTTCAGACAAACTCTTGACTACTGCGATCGCATTTTGCGTTCTTATCTCGAAAAGCCCCTGCTGGCAGTTCTGTATCCCGAGCCGGGAATGAGTTCGCTACTTGATGAGACCGCTTACACTCAACCAGCTTTATTTGCTATAGAGTATGCGCTTGCCCAGTTATGGAAGTCCTGGGGCATAGAGCCTTCTTCTGTCATGGGTCATAGTGTAGGAGAATATGTCGCCGCAACTATAGCGGGGGTGTTCAGCCTAGAAGATGGTTTGAAACTAATTGCCGAACGGGCGCGTTTGATGCAAGCCTTGCCTGAGGAAGGTGCGATGGTGGCAGTGTTTGCTCCTGTAACGCAGGTGGAAGCAGCTATTGAAATCTACTGCCAAGATGTCTCGATTGCCAGCATTAACGGTCCGGAGAATATAGTGATTTCTGGTAAGCGTCAGGCAGTAGAGTTAGTGGTTACTAACCTGAAAGCAAATGGAGTTGAGACGAGACAGTTGAGGGTTTCTCATGCCTTCCACTCGCCCATGATGGAACCAATGCTTGCGGCTTTTGAGCAGATTGCAGCACAGGTAACTTTTTCATCCCCGAAAATCGACTTCATTTCCAATGTAACTGGTGGGTTAAGCACAACTGAAATCATCACTCCTGAATATTGGTGTCATCATGTACGGCAGCCAGTCAGATTTGCTTCTGGCATGGAAAAACTTGCTGAGCTAGGTTATCAGGTGTTTGTAGAAATCGGACCAAAGCCGACATTGTTAGGAATGGGACGCAACTGTATCGCAAATTCTCAAAATCAGGTGGAGCACTTGTGGTTACCCAGTTTGCACCCAGGACAAGATAACTGGCAACAGCTACTCCAGAGTTTAGGGGAGTTGTACGTCAGAGGATTGCCAGTAGACTGGTCAAGCTTTGAGCGAGATTATCACCGACGCCGCCTGCCACTGCCAACCTACCCCTGGCAACAACAGCGCTACTGGGTGGATACCGCTGACCTTGTCAATCGTAAAACGAGATTACTTTCCACAACCAACAATGGTGCTAGCAGCCTTCACCCCTTACTAGGTCGGCCGCTGGAATTAGCAGGAAATTCGCAGCAGATTTATTTCGAGTCCCAAATCAGCCAAGAAGTACCTGCTTTTTTAGCTGACTACCTTATCTATCATAAAGCTATTCTTCCAGCAGCCGCGTACTTAGAAATGGCTTATTCGGCTGGGGTGAGCGTTTTCAAAACAAATAATTTGGTAGTAGAGGAAGTCCTCATCCAGCAGCCTCTGATTTTGCCAAAAGATTATCTTAAAACCATCCAAGTCATTTTGGCTCAAGAGGGGACTTTAAAGTATTCTTTCCAAATTTTTAGCCTTAATCAGTTGGATGAGGACAACACTAAGTCGTCTTGGACACTTCATGCTACTGGCAAGGTGCTTGTGGCGGAAAAAGACCAACAAATACCTCAAACGAACTTAGTTACTTGGCAAACACGGTGTTCGGAAGAGATTTTGGTTCCACAATACTACCAACAGTGGCGAGACTACTCAATTGACTATGGCTCGAGTTTCCAAGCTTTGAAACAGATTTGGCGATCGCCTCAAGGCAGCCAAAAAGATCAATCTACAGGAGAAGCCCTCGGCGAGGTTCGCTTACCAGAAGCCTTGTTCTTGGAAGCCGGGGACTACCAGTTGCACCCAGTCTTACTAGATGCCTGCTTCCAGGTTGTTGGAGCAACTTTTTCTGATTTGGGCAAGGAAAATATTTATCTACCAGTGAGTGTAAAACGTCTGCAGGTCTACAGTCGTCCTCACCTGTGTTTGTGGAGCTATGCTCAAGTACATCCAGTTAACAGCTCAAATCAGCAGACCCTGAGTGCAGATGTACGCCTGTTTGCACAAGATGGACAGGTGATAGCAGTAGTGGAGGGACTGCAGTTCAAGCGTGCCAATCGTGAAGTCTTGCTGGGAAGCACACAACAGTCCCTGTCTGATTGGCTCTATAAAGTTGAGTGGCGACCCCAGGTGCTTTGGGGTAGGCAATTACCATCCAACTACTTGCCTACTCCCAAACAAATCAGCGATCCCCTAGAGCCGTACTTCACTGAGTTGATGACCCAACCTGATTTAGAAATTTTTTATGGAGAAGTACTCTCACAATTGGAAGATTTAAGCCTTGCTTATGTCGTAAGCGCTTTCCAGCAAATGGGATGGGAGTTTCATCTAGAACAGCGCTTCTCAACAGCAGCGTTCGCCGCACAGTTGGGCGTGGTTAGCCAGTACCAACGCTTGTTGAGCCGCCTGCTGGAGATGCTGACCGAAGCTGGTCTGTTACGCCAAAGCGGTCAAGAGTGGGAAGTCACTCAAGTACCTCCTCTTCAAAACCCCCAAGAGCAAATAAGTACCCTTATAGCCAAATACCCAGTGGCTGTAGCAGAGTTGACTATGCTAGGGCGTTGCGGGTTAAACTTGCCATTGGTACTACGGGGAGAGTGTGACCCGCTACAGTTGTTGTTCCCTGAAGGAGATTTAATCTCTGCTGCTCAGATTTATCAAGATTCACCAAGGGCAAAGGCCATCAACACTTTGGCTCAAAAAGCGGTTTTATCAGCATTGGAGAAATTACCTAAAGGGCGAGGGGTGCGAGTGCTAGAAATTGGAGCCGGTACTGGGGGGACAACCTCTTATATTTTGCCGTACCTAAACCCCGAACAGACAGAATACGTATTTACCGATGTGGGGGCGTTCTTTACGACTCAGGCCCAGAAGAAGTTCCAAGACTATCCTTTTGTACGCTATCAAATTTTAGACATAGAACAAGATCCTTCTTCCCAAGGATTTGAAAATCATCAGTATGATTTGATTGTGGCAGCTAATGTGCTGCACGCAACTGCAGATTTGCGACAAACCTTGCAGCACATACAGCAGTTGTTAGCGCCTGGGGGAATGGTACTCTTAATAGAGATAACCACTCGCTTGCGCTGGGTGGACTTATTCGCTGGGTTAACAGAAGGTTGGTGGAGATTTGCTGACTTGGATTTGCGACCCAAACACCCATTGCTGTCTGTTTCTCAATGGTTAAAACTGTTTCAAGAAGTGGGATTCCAAGATGCTGTTTCCGTTGGGTCTGAGCTAGAAAATCAAGGAATTGTATCTCATGAGTCAGTTATACTAGCACAAGCATCCCAGTTTAAGCAAGAAGAGGTTAATTCTGAGCCAAGAAGCTGGCTAATTTTCGCGGATGAGCGCGGGGTGAGTCAGCAGTTGGTCGCAAACCTACAGTCCAAAGGAGAAGAATGCACCCTTGTCTTCCCTGGGAAGGAGTATGAACAGTTAAGCAAGGGAGAGTACAAGATAGATCCTATGTGCCCAGCCGACTTTAAGCGGGTGTTAAAGGAGGTCTTGAGGACAAATAAGCCTCACTTACAGGGGGTGGTACACTGCTGGAGCTTGGATGCAGTGAAGGCAGAAGAGTTAACTAGTTTGGACTTGGAAGCGGCTTCAAAGCAAGGATGCGGTAGTACCTTGCACTTAATTCAAGCTTTGGCAGAAACAGAATTTACCCAACCTCCTTCTGTTTGGTTAGTAACCCAGGGCGCTGTACCAGTCACAATCTCAGCGTCTCAATCGCCATTTACCAATGACTATGTTCCTGGGTTAGCTCAATCTCCCTTATGGGGAATGGGGAAAGTAATTGCCAAAGAAAACCCAAAACTCAAATGTGTGATGGTGGATTTAGATCCACAGGCGACAGGGGATCGGGCACAAGCTCTCTTTGAAGAAATATGGTCAGAGGCTACGGAAGACCAAATAGCTTTCCGTGGGCAGAGTCGTTATGTTGTTAGGTTAGTGCGTAACCGCCAAACTCAAGACACTACAATTCAATCTGGCAAGATTGTGGGTTCTCAGCACTCAACAGCAACAGACACAAATCCCGATCTCCCTTCGATAGCAGGAGACAGCACCTACTTAATTATCGGTGGTCTGGAGGGCTTAGGTTTGCTTGCGGCTCGCTGGATAGTGGAGAAAGGAGCGCGGCATTTGGTGCTCGTAGAACACACTGAAGCTAGCTCAGTTGTCAGGAGTCAGTCAAGGGAATTCAACCTCTCCGGTGCTGAGGTCATTGTGTTCCAAGCAGATGTGTCTGACGTTGAGCAAGTCGCCCAAATACTGGCAACAATTGAGGAATCTCTTCCACCCTTGCGGGGAATTATTCATTCTGCCAATGTGCTGGACGATGACATTTTACCACAGCAGAACTGGGAACGCTTCAAAAGGGTCATGTCTCCTAAAGTGCAAGGCTCCTGGCATCTGCACACTTTGACTCAGAATTTGCCCTTAGACTTTTTTGTGCTGTTTTCTTCTGTTGCTTCTGTATTGAGTTGTTCAGGTCAAGCCAACTATTCAGCTGCTAATGCTTTTCTGGATGCCTTAGCCTATTATCGTCGAGCTCAGGGGCTAGCTGGATTGAGCATTAACTGGGGAGCGGTGGCTGAGGTAGGAGTCGATGCCAACCGCCAAGCAGGCGAGCGGATGAAGGCACAGGAAATCCCAACTATAGCTCCACAACAAGTCTTAGAAGCGCTGGAACAATTGTTTTCACAGTCTTCTGTCCAGGTTTGTGTAACACCGATCGACTGGTCGCAGTTCAGGGAAAAATCTGCTGCCACACCATTCCTAGCTGAATTCTTGCAAGTATCGCGGCAGCCGTTGGAGCAGCAATTTGAGTTTCTTAAACACTTGGAGACAGCGACTGCGGAGGAGCGCCGTACTTATCTACTAGCTTATGTCCGCTCTCAAGTTGCTAAAGTTTTGGGTTTAAATCCATTACAATCAATAGATTCACAGCAAGGGTTTTTCGACCTTGGAATGGATTCTCTGACTTCTGTGGAGTTGAAAAATCGCCTTCAAGCGGATTTAGGATGCTCCTTGCCTTCAAGTTTAGCCTTTAACTATCCAAACGTGGAAGCTTTGGTGAATTATCTAGACAAGGAAGTACTTGATTGGCAATCACCTGTTATCAATGACACAAACTTACAAAAAGGTGAAGATGAGCGAACTGCAGTTTTAGAAGAAGTAGAACAGCTTTCCGAAGATGAAATTGAAGCATTGCTTGCTCAGGAACTCGCAGGACTAGAAACGCTACTAAGGTAAAATTAAAATGGATAATCTTTCTGAAAGAATAGATAAGCTTTCTTCATCACAACGGTTGCTTCTTTCTGTTAAGGAAGCACGAACCAAACTTGAGGCAATTGAGCGTGCCAAGACAGAACCAATAGCGATCGTTGGCATGGGTTGTCGATTTCCTGGAGGAGCGGATAACCCAGAGGTTTTCTGGCAACTACTACATAATGGAGTGGATGCCATCACCGAGGTGCCAAAAGACCGATGGGATATTGATGCCTACTACGATCCCGATCCAGAGATTCCAGGCAAGATGTACACCCGGTTTGGTGCGTTTGTCAATCAGATAGATGAGTTCGCTCCGTATTTCTTTGGGATCTCGCCTAAGGAGGCTGTCAGTCTTGACCCTCAGCAACGTTTGCTTTTGGAGGTAAGCTGGGAAGCCCTTGAAAACGCAGGTCTGGTACCCCAGCAGCTTACTGGGAGCCGAACGGGGGTATTTATAGGCATCTGTAGCAATGACTATTGCCATCGCGCCTTTAGTAGAGATATTACTGAGATAGATGCTTACTTAGCTACAGGGAATTCCCATAGTGTGGCATCGGGTCGCTTGTCTTACTTTTTAGGTTTACAAGGACCGAGCCTATCAGTGGATACAGCTTGCTCTTCATCATTGGTAGCAGTTCATTTGGCTTGTCAAAATTTACGCAATGAAGAATGCGATTTAGCTCTAGCCGGGGGTGTAAACCTGATCCTTTCACCAGAAACTAGTGTTAATTTCTCAAAAGCCCGAATGCTAGCTCCAGATGGTCATTGCAAGACCTTTGATATGGCAGCTGATGGCTTTGTTCGTGGAGAGGGGTGTGGGGTGATAGTACTCAAGCGTCTGTCGGACGCTGTGGCTAACAAAGACAACATTTTGGCGCTGATTCGAGGTTCTGCTGTTAACCAGGATGGTCATACTAGTGGTTTAACAGTGCCTAATGGATTGTCACAGCAAGCAGTGATTCGCCAAGCTTTAGAAAAGGGTGGCGTGAAGCCAGCAGAGTTAAGCTATATAGAGGCTCATGGCACTGGTACATCTTTGGGAGACCCCATTGAGGTAGAAGCTTTAGACGCTGTATTCGGCAAAGAGCGTTCCCAAGACCAACCGTTAGTGATTGGTTCACTAAAGACTAACATTGGTCATTTGGAAGCAGCAGCAGGCATAGCGGGTTTGATTAAGGTAGTACTTTCGCTACAACACAAAGAAATTCCACCCCATCTGCATTTTAAACAACCTAATCCTCATCTTAATTGGGATCGATTGTCAATGACGATCCCCACTCAGCCAATGCCGTGGCTTGTAGGTGAAAAAAAACGAATTGCGGGAGTCAGTTCATTTGGCTTTAGTGGTACCAATGCTCATATTGTGCTAGAAGAAGCACCAGTATCCGAGCCTGTGCAAACGCAAATTGAACGTCCTTTACATCTGTTAACCCTATCAGCTAAAACAGAAGAATCTTTAAAACAGTCGTCATTGCGGCATGGTAAATACTTAGCTGCCAATCCAGCTTTAAGTATAGGGGATATCTGCTTTACAGCAAATACAAAGAGATCGCATTTTACCCACCGACTAGCCGTAGTTGCTGAATCGACTCAGCAGTTGCATCAGACACTAAGTGATTTTGCCAATCTCAAGCAGGCTGCTGGGCTGGTAAGTGGAATTGCAGATAGTGAAACTCCTCCCAAAATAGCCTTCCTTTTCACGGGACAGGGATCGCATTACGTTGAGATGGGACGTCAACTCTACGAAACTCAGCCAATCTTCCGTCAAGCACTTGAACGCTGCGATGAAATTTTACGTCCTTACTTGGAGCGGTCCCTCCTGTCAGTCCTCTACCCGCAACCGGGTGAGACTTCGCTACTAGACCAGACAGCTTATGCCCAACCTGCCTTATTTGCGCTTGAATATGCTTTGGTAGAGCTTTGGAAAGCTTGGGGTGTTCACCCTGATGCAGTCATGGGTCATAGTGTCGGGGAATATGTTGCCGCAACTGTAGCAGGAGTCTTGAACCTAGAGGATGGACTCAAACTGATTGCCGAGCGTAGTCGCTTGATGCAAAACCTACCGCAAGAGGGTGAGATGGTAGCAGTGTTTGCCAACGAGGCTGCAATTCGTGCAATCACTGAAATTGATGAACAAAAAGTAGCATTTGCTGCTCTCAATAGTCCTCAAAATACTGTAATTTCTGGAGAATTGCAAGCAGTGAGGGCAACTTGTACTGCGCTGCATAAGGCAGGAATTAAGACGAAAAAGCTTGCAACTTCCCATGCCTTCCACTCACCACTGATGGAGCCAATATTGGCAGATTTCCGCCAAGTTGCTGCCAGCGTAACCTACGCATCTCCTAAAATTGACGTCATCTCTAACGTTACGGCAGAGCGACTGACTGCAGAAACTATTACGCCTGAATACTGGTGTCGCCACCTGCGTCAGCCTGTGCGATTTGCTGAGAGTCTCAAAACACTTTACCAGCAGGGCTATCAGGTGTTTGTGGAGATAGGACCCAAACCAACCTTGTTGGCTATGGGGCGTGAGTGCTTACCAGCCAAAGAAGGTGTTTGGCTCCCCAGCCTGCGTCAAGGTCACTCGGATTGGCAGCAAATGCTACAGAGCCTAGCAGAATTGTACGTGCAGGGGACACCTATAGACTGGACGAACTTTGATTGTAACTATTCCCGTCGCAAGGTAGTATTGCCGACGTATCCCTTCCAGCGTTCACGGTATTGGATTAAAACTTCTGAAAAACCTTTAATCCAAAAACCAAAATCTCTCCTCCAAAATCAACATCATCCCTTGCTCGGCCAACGGCTGCAATCACCTGTTAAAGAAATTGTGTTTGAGAACTGGCTCAACCCAAGTACACCAGCTTTTCTAAAGGATCACCGCGTATATGAAAAAGTTGTGCTACCAGGCGCTGCTTACCTTGAAATGGCATGGGCTGCCGGGGCTACTGTCTTCAAGTCTGAGAATTTGGTTATGGAGGACGTTGCGATTAGGCAGGCATTAATTTTGCCAGAGAATGAAACTCAGACAGTTCAATTCATTCTTAACTTAGAGTCCCCAAGGTCTTCATTCCAGATCTACAGCCTTGTTACAAATCAAGAGAATTCGGAAAATTCGTATTGGAGACTGCATTCTTCCGGGAAGATTGGTGTTATAGAACCAGAGCCAGAACCAGAACGGGTAAACCTAGCTCAGTTACAACTTCGGTTTGAGCAAGAGTTATCTGTCAAAGATTACTACCAACAGTATCGAGAGCAAGGCATCGATCATGGCCCGATCTTTCAAGTCATCGATCGGCTCTGGGGGCAAGAAGGAGAAGCTCTAGCCCAGATTCGGATGCCAGAAGGATTAGCTAATGAGGTAGAAGACTACAAACTGCACCCAGTGCTGCTCGATGCCTGCTTACAGTCTATTATGGCTGCCTTACCTCAGTTGGCAAAAGAAGCCAAAACAAAAACCTATTTGCCAGTGGGTTTGGAGCGCCTGAGGATCTACCGTCGTCCTGGGCTGAATGTGAATCTATGGAACTATGTTCAAATGCGGCCAGCTAAGGGTTCAGAACAACAAAGCCTGAGTGCTGATTTATTGCTTTTTGATGAAACCGGGTCTGTTGTGGTTCAATTAGAGGGACTCACCATAGAGCAAACCAGTCATGAATCTTCAGTGTGGGGTGCCCAGCAAGACATACAGGACTGGTTGTACGAAGTGACTTGGCAACCAAAGGCTCGTGAAAACGATGAAGAGTCAATGCTTTCAGAGCAACCAGGGAGTTGGCTGGTATTTGCTGATACTCAAGAAATCGGGATTAAGCTGATCCAACTACTGGAAAAACGCGGCGAACGCTGTGTTTTGGTTTCTCCCGGTCAAACCTATAAGAGTTTTTCTCAAAAAGAATACCACATCAACCCATCTCATCCAGAAGACTTCCAGCATTTGCTCGAGGATATCGTTCGGGATAATCAACTTCCTTACCGTGGGATCGTTCACCTGTGGAGTCTAGAGGAGAAAATACAGGATTCTTCCTCTATGAGCGCTTTACAAAACGTGCAAGTTTTTGGCTGTGGCACCGTACTACATCTAGTTCAAGCCCTATCACAAGCCGGATGGAACCATCTTCCTCGTCTCTGGCTAGTGACTAAAGGCTCCCAAAAAGTAGGTAAAACAACGGAACTATTGCAAGTGCAACAAGCACCCATATGGGGACTAGGTCGAGTCATTGCTAATGAGCATCCGGAACTTCATTGTGTGTGTTTAGACTTAGACCCAAATTCGGAGGAACCGGATGACATTCAAGCACTGGTTAAAGAATTACAGTTTCCTGACAAAGAAGACCAGGTTGCTTATCGTCAAGGGGTTCGTTATGTTGCCAGATTAGACCATAGTTCCCAAACTTCCCAAAGTGAGGGACAACTTCAGGTGCCAACAAACCAGCCCTTCCAGTTGAAAACATCGAGCTACGGTAGTTTTGAAAATTTAATTCTGGAACCGACCGCACGCCGTCAACCAGGGCTTGGTGAGGTGGAGATTCAAGTTTGCGCTACAGGTCTTAACTTCAGGGATGTCCTTAATGCTCTGGGACTTCTTAAAGAGTATTATGCACAATATTTAGGCATCACCTCTGCCACCGACATGACATTTGGGTTTGAGTGTGCGGGGAAAATAGTGGCAGTAGGAGAAAATGTCTCAGACTTCACGGTTGGTGATGACGTTATAGCGGTGATGGCTCATGATGCTTTAGGGAGCTATATCACTATCCGCTCTGATTTGGTTGCCCACAAGCCGGAAAATTTGAGCTTTGAAGAAGCTGCTACAATTGGGCTCACCTTTTTGACAGCATACTACGGGCTGCACCACCTTGCGAAAATTCAACCCGGAGACCGTGTTTTGATTCATGCTGCGGCTGGGGGTGTAGGTCAAGCAGCAGTGCAGTTAGCTCAACGAGCAGGTGCAGAAGTTTTTGCCACAGCCAGTACAGCTAAGTGGGACTTTCTCAAGTCAATGGGAGTGAAACACGTTATGAACTCCCGCACCCTAGATTTCGCTTTGAAAGTGATGGAACTTACCAACGGGGAAGGGGTAGATATTGTTTTTAACAGCTTGAACGGAGAATTTATTGCCAAAAGCTTTGAGGCTCTGGGCAAGGGAGGTCGATTTGTCGAAATTGGCAAAATTGACATTTGGGATGAACGCCAAGTCAAAGCCAATAGACCTGATGTCTCTTATTTTCCTTTTGATTTAGGGGAAGTGGAGCAGCAAAACCCTGGTTCCACTGCAGCTATGCTTAAGGACTTGATGTACCAGTTCAAACAAGGTAATCTAAGACCGTTACCTCACAAGGTATTTCCCATCAACAACGTGGTAGAAGCTTTCCGCTACATGGCAGGTGCTAAGCACATCGGTAAGGTGGTGGTTTCAATGTCAGAAATGGCTCCCGATACTGAGACTTCAAAGATTTCGATCCAGGAGCAAAGCACCTACATGATTACAGGAGGTCTGGGGTCATTAGGGCTCCAAATCGCTAACTGGCTGGTGGAGCAGGGAGCTAGGTACTTAGTACTCATTAGTCGTCGTGGCATTGAAACAGCACAGGAGGCTGTTAGCCAATTGGAGCGTGCTGGATCTCGGGTTTTAGTTGTTAAAGCAGATATTTCCAACTTTGAAGATGCAGCCCGTGCCTTGGAAACAGTAAAAGCATCAATGCCTCCTTTGCGAGGTGTGGTGCATGCTGCTGGTGTTTTAGACGATGGAGTTTTGTTGCAGCAAAACTGGGAACGTTTTCAACGGGTGATGGCTCCGAAGGTAGAAGGAACTTGGAATCTGCACACATTAACTCGGAATTTGTCGCTAGATTTTTTTGTCTGCTTTTCATCAGTCGCCTCAGTGTTGGGTTCACCCGGTCAGGGGAACTATGTGGCAGCTAACGCTTTTATGGATGCCTTAGCTCATTATCGTCAATTCTTGGGATTACCGGGGCTGAGTATTAACTGGGGACCGTGGATAGAGGCAGGCATGGCGGCAGAACTAGATAGTAAAAACCAGCATCGATTAGCGGAACTGGGATTAGGTTCTATTCGGTCTACACAAGGGCTCCAAATACTTGGTGAATTACTCAGACAGAACAAAACCCAAGTGGTCGTGCAGCCCATGAACTGGTCGAAGTTCTTACAGCAAGCATCAACACCGTTGTTTGAGAATTTCGCACAAGCGTCTGGGCAGCGCCTAGAGCAACAACCTGAGTTGCTACAACAATTAAAAGCAACTCCTGCTCACAAGCGTCGAGATCTGCTAGCCACTTATGTTCGCTCCCAAGTCGCAAAAGTTTTAGGTATGAGTTCACCGGAGCAAATTCTGCCACGCCAAAGGTTATTTGACTTGGGAATAGACTCCCTAAGTGCTGTTGAGTTAAAAAATCGACTAGATAGTGCTTTAGGGCGCTCTTTACGCTCAACTTTGATATTTGACTATCCAACATTGGATGCACTAGTTGAGTATTTGGCTTTGGAAGTGCTGGAAATGGGGTTTGACAATGAAACGGCTTTAGAGTTACAAGAACCAGACGAAAAAGTTGATAGTCTTTCTGATGCCTTAGACTCACTATCCCAGGACGAAATCGCAACATTGCTAGCCCAAGAATTAGCACTACATAAGGATAAAGCTTAATGAGTAAGAATCCAGCCAATACTGACTACCAGTCTTTGATGAAGCAGGCGTTAATCGATCTCAAGGAGATGAGGACAAAGCTCGACTATTTCGAGCGTACTAAAACCGAACCGATTGCTATCATTGGTATCGGGTGTCGATTTCCAGGAGGATCTGACAACCCAGAGGCTTTTTGGCAACTGTTGCACAATGGGGTGAATGCTATCATCGAGGTGCCAAAATCTCGGTGGAATATTGATAGCTATTATGATGAAAATCCTGATGTTCCAGGCAAGATATCCACTCGCTACGGTGGGTTTTTGGACCGGGTATGTACCTTTGATCCCCAATTTTTCGGCATCTCGCCCAGGGAAGCAGTGAGCCTTGACCCGCAGCAACGCCTCATACTAGAAGTGAGTTGGGAAGCGCTAGAGAATGCTAATCAAGTACCCGAACAATTGTTTAAAAGCAAAACAGGAGTATTTGTCGGCATCTGTAGCAGTGACTATTCCCAACAAAACTTATTGACCAGAACGCCTGCTGAAATTGATGCTTACCTGGCTACAGGCAATAGCCATAGTATGGCATCGGGTCGCTTGTCTTACCTTCTGGGTTTCACTGGACCAAGCATATCAGTAGATACAGCATGTTCTTCATCGTTGGTAACAGTGCATTTAGCTTGCCAAAGTTTACGCAATCGAGAGTGTGATTTAGCCTTAGCAGGAGGAGTCAACGTACTGCTCTCGCCAGAACTTAGTATTACTTTCTCAAAAGCCCGAATGCTCGCTCCAGATGGTCGTTGCAAGACCTTTGATGCTGAGGCAAACGGTTATGTTCGAGCAGAAGGCTGTGGAATGATAGTTCTCAAACGCTTGTCGGATGCTGTGGCGGACAAAGACAATATTTTAGCTTTGATTAGAGGGTCAGGAGTTAACCAAGATGGTCCTAGTGGTGGTTTGACGGTACCTAGTGGTCCGTCTCAAGAGGAAGTCATCCGTCAAAGCTTGGCTAGTGGGAACGTAGAAGCAAACGAAGTAAGTTATATAGAGGCTCATGGTACCGGCACTTCTTTAGGAGATCCAATTGAAATTGGAGCTTTAGCAGAAGTCTACTGTAAAAAGCGACCTCAAGATCAGCCCTTAATGGTTGGTTCGGTAAAGACCAACATCGGTCACTTAGAAGGAGCCGCAGGAATAGCAGGTCTAATTAAGGTAGTGTTGACACTGCAGCATGAAGAAATTCCTCCTCATCTCCATTTCAAACAGCCTAATCCTCACATTCCTTGGAACCAGCTACCTATAGTAGTGACAACACAGAGAATTCCCTGGTCTAGAGGAGAAAAGCGCCGTCTTGCGGGAGTCAGTTCCTTTGGCTTTAGTGGCACTAACGCTCATATTGTGTTAGAAGAAGCACCAGTATCAGAAGCGATTTCAGTGGACATGGAACGTCCCCTGCATCTGTTGACACTATCAGCGAAAACTGAAGAGGCGTTAAAGCAATTGTCAGAGCAGTATAATAGTTATCTCGCAAACAATCCGACCTTAAGCATAGGAGATATTTGCTTTACTGCCAATACTGGACGCTCGCACTTTAATCATCGACTGAGTATCGTAACTTCTTCATCAGTTGAACTACGTGAACAGCTAGCGGCCTTTACCACTGGGCAAGAAGCCACAAGAGTTTTTACTGGGTGCGTGCAGGGTACAAGTCAGCCCAAAATAACCTTTTTGTTTACAGGTCAAGGTTCCCAGTATATAGGCATGGGACGCCAACTTTATGAAACCCAACCGACTTTTCGCGCCTCCATTGACCTAGCAGATAAAATTTTGCGTTCTTATCTCAAAAAACCTCTGCTTGAAGTTCTCTATCCTGAGCCGGGGATGAGTTCTCCTCTGAATGAAACTGCTTATACACAACCGGCTTTATTTGCCCTAGAATATGCTCTGTTCCAATTATGGAAATCTTGGGGCATAGAACCCTCTTTTGTTATGGGTCATAGCGTGGGAGAGTATGTCGCAGCCTGTGTTGCAGGGGTCTTTAGCTTGGAAGATGGTTTAAAATTGATAGCTGAACGTGCCCGTTTAATGCAGTTACTGCCTCCTGATGGTGAAATGGTAGCAGTGTTAGCTGATGAGGTGCGAGTGACAGCAGCCATTCAACGCTACGGTCAAGAGGTTTCAATTGCTGCCTATAACGGTCCAGAAAGTCTTGTCATTTCCGGTAGGCGTCAAGCAATATGCAGCGTTGTTACTGCTCTCGCAGCGGAAGGAGTCAAGACAACCACGTTGAAAGTTTCCCATGCCTTCCACTCTCCTTTAATGGAGCCGATACTAGCAGATTTTCAGCGAGTCGCCCAGGAGATATCCTACTCCCTTCCAAATATAGAAGTGGTTTCCAATGTGACAGGTAAAGTAGTTGCTGCTGAGATTGCAACTCCTCAATACTGGTGCCGTCATATACGACAACCAGTCAAGTATGCAACTGGAATGGAGACGCTGCAACAAATGGGTTGCAAGGTGTTTGTGGAAATAGGTCCAAAGCCAATCTTGTTGGGTATGGGACGCCAGTGTTTACCAGAAGGAGTAGGAGTTTGGCTCCCCAGCCTACGTCAAGGGGAGGAAGATTGGCAGCAAATACTACAAAGTTTGGCAAATTTATACATACTTGGTGTGAGAGTAGACTGGTCAGGCTTTGACCAAGATTATTCACATCACCGCCTTCAACTGCCAACTTATCCTTGGCAGAAAGAGCGTTACTGGTTGGAGGGGACTCAAGAAGAACAGCGAGATGAGAACTTAGAAGCCTTGCATCTCTGGGAGTCGGCAGTATCAGCCGGTCGTTATCAAGCCCAACGAGGTCCGCTGGATTTGGCACTCCACACATACCCAGCCAAGCAACAGTGTTTGGAAGAGTTGACAATCGCATACATCACAAATGCGCTATCTAATTTTGGCGCTTACAACCAACCCGGTGAAATACATTCTCTAGACAACTTACTGCATCAGTTCAAAATTTCATCGGCCTATAGAAAACTTCTATCCCGGTGGCTAAATAGACTAGTCAGCGTTGGTTTCCTAAAGCAACAAGAAGAGGAAATTTTTGTCTGCGATCGCCCCTTACCCACACCTCAAATTAACTCTCTTGTCAATAATGCTAAAGAATTCTTCACGGATGCACCTTTCTTACTGGATTATTTACAGCGCTGTGGCAACCAGTTAACTAACATCCTGACAGGTAAACTTTCTCCCTTAGAAACCCTGTTTCCTGAAGCTTCCTTAGAGACAGCCGAAAATATTTATGAAAAGTGGGCTGTGGCTCGATACTTCAACGATATAGCCAGACGTATTACCGAAGCGGTAGTGAAAGCCCTGCCGCCTGGTAAGCATCTACGGATTTTAGAAATTGGAGCCGGAACCGGGGGAACGACAACATCTCTACTGCCAGTATTACCGCCCGAAAGAACGACCTATTACTTTACGGACATCTCCGACTTTTTCTTTATTCGAGCTCAGCAAAAATTCAAGGAATATTCCTTTGTCCATTATAGTCTACTAGATATAGAGCAAAATCCTCAGGACGCGGGCTACAATCACCAAAGCTTCGACTTGATCGTAGCTACCAATGTCCTGCATGCCACCTGTAACCTGGGAAAAACCTTAAAGCACGTTCAATCTCTGTTAGCTCCTGGTGGTTTGCTCCTGCTGAATGAAGTCACCGAGCATGCATCTTGGTTAGAAATTTCCGTGGCATTGATAGAAGGTTGGCAGTTATTTGACGATCCACTACGACAGGATAACCCCCTTCTCTCACATGAGCAGTGGCAAGAAGCTCTTCGCGATTCTGGGTTCGAGAAGGTTGCGACCTTCCCTGAACTTGGTTCTTCAGCAGAAGTGTTGGGACAACATATAATAATTGCTCAAGTACCAGTATGTGAAGCACATCCAGAGGCTTGCACCACTTCTGCTGTTGCAAAACCAAACATAGTTTCCAACACAATTGAAGAATTTTTCACCTCACCTATTGTTGAACAAAAACTTGAACCAATTCTAACTTTCAAGCAATTTTTAGCAGCAGAACCACAAGAACGTTATGAGATGCTTGAATCTTATTTGAGTGAACAAGCTGCTAGGGCGCTCGGGCTTTCTACTTCAAAGATAAGTCTAGAGCAGCCTTTAAAAGAAATGGGGTTCGACTCGCTTATGGTAGTAGATATCAAGAACCGGATCGAAACAGGTCTAGGGATAGTTATGCCGACAGTAAATTTCTTCCAAAGCATTAAACACTTAACAACAGAAGTGTTTGAAGAACTACAAGCGTTATCTTCTACGTCTTGCACATCTAAAGACTCAGGACTGGAAATTGCAGTTGAACATCCTAGTTCAGTATCTAAGTTATTGGTTGCAATTCAGCCTAGAGGTTCAAAAATACCTTTTGTATGCGTACATCCAGGTGGGTTGGATATTTCTTGCTACGCTAATTTGATACCTTACTTTGATAAGGAACAACCGTTTTACGCACTGCAACCATCTGAGCTTGACAACTATCGAAGTTATGAGAACCAATTGCTGTCTTTTCCCTCCATCAAAGATGTAGCAGCTCGTTGCATCGAAGCTTTGCAAACCCTTCAGCCACAAGGTCCATACCTTTTAGGGGGTTGGTCGTTCGGAGGTTGTGTAGCCTTTGAAATGGCTCAGCAGCTACAAAAGCAAGGCCATAAAGTGTTGTTGCTAGCTTTGCTGGACGTTATAATCCAGGGTATAAATGAAGTAGATGATTCAGCCTTAGTTTACTGGTTTGCCAGTTACCTGGGAGCTCGCCGCAACAAGGAACTACCACTTCACTGTGAGGAGCTTAAAAAGCTGGATTTCAAAGAACAATTGAACTATGTTTTGAAGCAGGCAATAATAGCGGAGGTCTTGTCTCCGAATACCGATCTCTCGCAAATTGACTATCTTTTCCAAGTTTACAAAGCTGGTGTTCAAACTTCCTTACAACAAGTGCAAAACTACGAAATGCAAAGCTATCCAAACCAGATTACCCTATTTCACGCCAGTCAGTGGTTAGATGGATTTGTCCACAAATCTAAACTTGATTGGGAAGATTCGGACAAATTCTCTAGCCAACCACCAGACGTTCACATTGTTCCAGGCAATCATTACACAATGCTTATCGAACCCTACGTCCAAATTCTGGCAGACAAGTTGAAAAATTGCCTTAATCGTGTCCAATGAGATGAAATACAATGAACACAAATTTGAGAAATAATGACATAGTACAAAACCAGTTTATAGGAACTTGGCAGCTAGTATCCTCTGAAACCAGAGATGCTGATGGTCAAGTAACCTACCCATTAGGTCCAGATGCGGTTGGCTACCTGATGTATACTTCCGACCTATATATGTCTGCGACCCTCATGAAAGCCAATCGACCTAAGTTTGCGGCTGGAGACGTTGCGGGAGGAAGCACAGAGGAGATGGCAATGGCAGCTCAAACTTACCTTGCTTATTGTGGGAAATATGAAATCCGGGACAACAAAGTCATTCATCACATTGAAGCAAGCCTATTTCCTAACTGGGTTGGTGTAGACCAAGAACGCTTTTTTGAAATTACAGATGATAGGCTACAATTGCGTACACCTCCCCTTCTTTTATACGGTAAGCAACAGGTTAGCTATTTAATTTGGAAACGTATTTCAATAGCCTAACATCATACCTTATTGCTCCCGGTTCGCCCATTTTTTCATGAGTTAGGAAAAACAAGGGAAAATAAGTATACCCAGTGACATATTCTCAAAAACACTGAGTAGGTACATGTTCTGTCTTATGCCTACAGAACCTATGAACTTCTTCTTGCTGTGTTCAAGGAAATCACCCTGCTATTGATTGAGGTTAAAAACGAAGTTTATGCCCATTTAACTCCTCTTTCACCGTTACAGCAGCGTATTCTTGTCTTACTTGGCTTTCCAACTACTATTTACACTCAACTTGGTGGTCAATCTTTTACCCCTGAGTAGGCTTTTTTCGCGCCTCCCAAAAAAATGGGCGACCCCGGAGTAATAAGGTTTACGCTGCTTAATTGGATAAAGTCGAGCTAAGCTGAGTTTAAAATTAGGATAGCTACAGTTTAGAACTATTAGCTTTAGTACACCTTGTAGTTAAGGTAACATTTATGGCTTTCAACACACTTGTCTTTAGTTCACTCCTTGCCCTTCAAATTCTGCCACCATTACCAAGTGAAGATAATGCAAATAGAATTGTTTTTTTAGGAAATGTTTTTGAAAATGAAGGGAATCTTGGTTTCAGTAGTCTAGATCCATCTGCTCGAGATTATGGTCATATAGAAATCAGTAAGACTGCTGAAAAAGGTGTCAATACTTCCTATTATATAACTGGTCGAGAGGGAAGCCCCGAACCTTTTAATCAAGCTGTCAGATCGGCAAGTGCGATTGGAATCAGTGGTTATACTAACTTCAGTAAGTTCCTAAGCAGTAATGGGATTACGTTGAAGGATATTGGCTTTGGGTTCAGTCCAAAAGGCGATCTTAGTGTTACTAAAACGTGGAACTTAGGTAATGATATTTTAGGAAAGGATTGGTATGGTAGTCCTGATTCACCTGTTGAGGAACTTATTTATCGAGCCAATCCAGATGATGTAGATATTAGTTTATTTTACAAAGAAACCAAGATAGTAGATTTTAGTTATTCCGATATTTTTGGAGCTATTGATGGAGGAACGACAACGTTATTTGATGATAATAATTTCCTCCTTTTTACTAACCCTATCACAGCAACAAAAGAGCCTGGCTTAGAACAATTAGAGGACAGCTTTGCTGATGCTTTTTTGCGAGACATTACTGATGTAGATGGCAAAGTCAGGATAATTTGGAACAATGCCGGCGCTCCGGTACCACTTGATCTCATTACTACAGATCAATACCGAGTACAGTATTTTACACTACCTATATCTATTCAACCATTAGTAAAAGCAATACCAGAACCCTCTTATGTGGTAGGTCTATTGGCGCTTGGGTTTATGGGAAGAGTCTTTTTGCAAAAAAGAACAGAAAGCAGAAAGAACTTCTTATAAGGACGGCTAGCTGAAAACCCATGAGGATGTGACCGACCCAGGGTAAGCGCATCTCAATTTGAGTTGACAAGTATGTAGTATGCTCTGTTTGAAAAGCATCTATTTTATATCGGGGGCAGTCTCATGGCATTAGGATTTAATTGGCGTTGAGATAGGAAACGCACAAAAAACAACGCTCGACGTATAATTCTTGAATCTCCATCTCTTGACACTCCCCAGCTATCGCGGCATGGGGATTGTTGCTTCATCCGTCCGGACTAGATACCCAAATGCAAGCATTCAAATATCCCCGGAGCGGATACGTCGACAAGCGCACACGGACTGTCCGACCGCGTTTGAAAGGATTTATTCAAATTTTTTTATTTCTCATTCCCACAACAAGAGCACGTAGCTGAGCATTCTGGATGGCGAGCCACCAACCTTGGCTATCTAGGCGTATTACCGCATTGCCATAAGTGAAACAACATATCATGCTAAAAGTCAATAAAGCCGTCAAACGAAGGACGGGGCTTTAAACCCAAGTTTTCGGTAAGCTAAAGCAGAATAACGGGACTGAGACAAAAATTAAGTCCAAATAAAGCCCAAACTGGCTTTGTAGGCAGCAAATACGTTACGATTATGGGTTAACCAATCAAAAAATCTAAAAGACATAGCGGTTCTAAAGGCATCTATTGCGTCAACAAAAGTGTTCAAAGGTTTGTTAGCCCACCTACGTCTTATATCAAATTACATTGAGCTTGCACAGAATGTTAAAGCTTTAAGATGCTTATCAATTAAGGTTGATCACGATGAGAGTGATTTCCTATTCTATGCAGCCTCATTGTAAAACGATATTAACCCATTTTTCAAAGCATGGAGGCATGGCTGTGGGAGTTGTCTTTTTCATCGGATCATTTTGACGTGAAAGCTATGCTGAGAAAGCATTATACCCTTTTTTCTTCTTTTGTTTTGTCTAAGTCCTGATAAGAGATAGAGCTAATTACGCGAGCAAGGCTCTAAGTTTTCTCGTTAAAGCGATTTTTGATTATACGTCAAGTTTTTTAAATGATTGCACTACGATCCCCTAGAGTCCAAGCTAAAATACCTGGAAGACTATTATTTACCGCTGTCCATAACCAAATGAGCGTTTTTTTTTACCCACAAATGTCTCAAGTTCATTCACCTTAGCTACTTGGGGAATTTCTGAATGTTCAGGCGCATCTGGTAATTTTTCTGCGACTTCTTTCACCCAATTTATTACCGTATTATGATTGACTCCAGTCAGCCGCGAGGGGGGCGCGAAAACCAATGCTATTTACATACATGGTTAGACATTGTTGTTTAATTTCGTCGTTGTATCCGCGTTTTGAATATGATTTTATAAATTGGCGATCGCCCTTGGCGGGCACTCCGTGCCATCGCAATCGACACAGATGTAGTTCTGTTTACCACGACGATGCCCGTTCTTACGGATATGGTTGGATGCACAATATGGACACTTCATCCCTTAATTATGCAACGCCGCTAAAATTAATTGACTTTTTTATCAGAAAGACTAGCTCTTACACACTCAGAAACCTTAGAAGAAGTTCTTGAGTGTTTGAGAAAAAATGTTTCGATTGAAACTCACCGAGCTTGTGACTGGAGTTTAGTGGGTGCTGAACTTTCAGTTCAGCACCCACTAAACTCCAGTACTTAGCGATCGCATTCTTAAAGTAGCGCGAACCATTGCAGATTTAGCAGGGGATGATGAACTGAAAACCAACCACGTTGCTGAAGCAATTCAGTATCGCACAATCGATAGAATGCAATAAAATATGTTAGGGTTCGACCGAATGATTTGAATTCACTTTGAGTGTTTGGTCATGTTTTGAAGAATTTGTGCCATTCTGAGAATGTTTCGGCACCAGTGTCATCAAAGAAATCAGGGTTAGCTGCATCAGTTCCATGTATGCGTCAATGTCAACCTGATCTGATAGCAGCATATGTCGATACTGCTGCTTAATATAACTGAGCTTTTGTAATGCGGCTTCTGGATCTGTCTGTAACGTTGCCTGCCATTCATCAAGTAGCAGGAGAGTGTCCATAACAAATTTTTTGCGCTGCTGCTCTAGAAGTCTACGACACTGATCTGTAAAAGTTTGTGTTTTGTGCCGCAGCTGCTCGTAGACTTCGGTTGTCACCGCACCCTCAACAAACATCAGCCGATGCTCTTGGCTGAGGTCTTCGATACCGTCTAATGCCTGTTGCGGGTGATCTGGCAACAGTGACTTGAGTTCATTAATCCGGTTGGCAGTTGTAGTCACCATCTTCTTAGACCGTTGTCTGTGCCACTGTCGCAGCACTAATCCTAGTATGCTGCTGGTGCCCAAAATAAAAACTCCAGCCTGCAAGTCACTGTTACTTTCCCAATAATGCATCAGCGCCATGCGGGGATCACCCTGTTCAAACACCTCCTCTGCTGCTGGGTGGATGTAAAACAGCCCTTTTCTCAGTAGATTTTTAGGATCTTCGTTTTGCAGTGCAGGATAGAACTGGGAATAAGTACGGGCAGTAGAGAGAATAGACCAGGTAACCAGTGCAACCTTCTGCCTATTCATGTCAGGGCGAGTCACTAAAACGGTAGGAGTTGAGAGAGTTAGTAAGTTTCGGTCTGGAATGGGCGGACGCGATGTATAAGTTCCGGTAGGCAACTGTGCACTTTGATAGGAACCGGGGTCGAAAACAGTCAGCTGGTTGATTAATGCAGGTTCGATAGGAAGCAGCGTTAAGTCAGGATTGTTTACAAATTCTTGCCGTAGATTTTTACTTGCCCCCAAACTTCCCACATACATAACTGCATCCACTTGTCGAAATTTCAGTTTCTTGAATGCTTCATCAAAACTAGAGTTATCTGATTGAACAGTTATTTTATCTGTTTTTAGCAATTGGTCAGCAGTGAAGCTTATCCCACTACCAGGAGTACCAACAGCAACTCGCTTCCCCTGAAGGTCAGCGAACGTCTTTAAGCCAGAATCTTTCTGGGAAATAATGTGGACGTATTCGTTTGCCAGAATTGCAACTGCTTTGACCTTTTGTTGGCGCATTGCCTCATTAGCAACATCTAACTGTACTATGGCAAAATCGACTTGGTGATCAAGCAAGCGTTTTAAGTTTTGCTGAGAGCCTTGGGATTTGATATTTTTAACAGAGAGTTTTACCGTAGCTTTGGTAGAATTATTAATTTGCTCACCTAGGCGATTATAGTAACTACCAGTGATGCCACTAGAGAGAGTGACGTGACTTGGCTGTGAACTGCAACTACTCAAAGTTAGTATGGCTCCCCCTGCTAAACCATTAAGCAAAAGGACAACAGCTTTCGGACGATGGAGAAATTGAGCACACTTTGATATAATATTTTTCGGTAAATTTGCCCAGGTTCGCTTGCCAGATAATTCCGGTATCATCTCATTTACTAGCCTTTATGGCTTTGTTATCTTGAAAGAATTTTATAGATAAAGACCAGCCTGTCAAAATAATTCTCTTCTAGTCTTCTTCAGTTTCATTTATTGAGATTACGCCAAAGGCTAACAGTCTGCAACATTAATTAATAATTTCAGTAGCCATCATGAACTGCGTACACCCTTCGGGTATGCACCAGGGCGAACGCATCTAAATATAGACGAGCCGGAATATTAGAGCTTAAAACCCTTACTATTTGTATGTTTCCAGACTTAACGGAAAAATCAGGTCAAATAACGTGGTATTCTCACACAAGCAGCAGCAAAAAGAAGAATTACGTTCTCCCACCTCCTGTTTATGAAGCTCATACCTAAAATCACGATTGCTGACTACTTTGGTGTGATAGAAGAACCACGCATAGATCGTACCAAACGACACAAGTTAATTGATCGTCCTGCCACAAATTTCAATCGTCTAACAAACTCATTAATGCTTGAAATTGTGGGTCTTGCAACTCTGACAATTGATGCTGTAACTTTGACAATTGACTCTGTAATGCTTCAGCTACGTAGAGCATATTAAATTCTTGTGCAATTTTTAGCTGATTTTCTTTGATTCTGATTTGTTGGAGTAGGTGGTTTTCAACGCGTGTTGAATCATGATATTGAACAATCATAGTTGCACCTCTGTTGATAAATCGATGCACAAAATTTGGTATTATTATTTAGAATTGATAACATAATTTTGGCAGCGACATTTAAAAGTCAGTATAGATAAATGCCTGATTATTCTGACTGGGCGACCAAAATGCCTATGATGGAGACAGAATAAGCCTCATAGCTCTCAAGCCCTGTTGATAATGCTTCAACTTATTGCGATTTAATATCATTATTGTATTCACTAATTCCATGCAAGATTCCATAAAATGGACCCAGGTTTGACCATATAAGCCGATATAAAAACTGCTATGCCGCCTTTCAATACGCCCATATTCTTTTACGCGACCAACGTATTTACCCTGCTGCAATCAATTAAAAAAGTTAGTTTGGAAGCCTTGGCTACAGTTCTACCTATTCCAATTAGATTTGAAAGCAGAAGAAAGCTGACGGGGTGACAGGAAGGCTATAATGCTGACTGAATAAGCGCCATAGCGCGTAAACCTTTCTGAAAATGAGGCAGCTTATGGGGCTTGAATCACATAAGAGCGATTGCGCGGAGCGCAGTGCCCAAGGGGCAATCGCCAAATCTGACCAAAATTCCATTGCACCCACCCATAAAAAACCGTATAAACCAATCCAAAACGCACTATGTCGGCGCATAGAACGTTTTAATTCTTGAAGACGACCAACATATTTTTGTAGACCAATTTGTCGTGATGTACGACCAGTTAAGACTGCACAACTGTAGGCGAGAGCGCTTCGTGCATGCTTCGCGATCGCCATCAATAAAATAAGTGCGATTAAACGTTGGCTAGTTGCATAAGTAGATTCCAAATTGTAATACCAATTCTCTGTAAACTTGCACTAAATAATTACCTCTCTCTTCCGGGCGCGTACTTGGCGTACTTGGCGGTTCATTTTTTAATATTAAGTGCATCTTCATGGAGAATTGGTATAACCGCCAGTTTTACAATTCGTGAAACTAGCCTCAATACCACTACGACATTTAAACGCTTTAATAGCTGCTTTCAAACTATCCAAGTTTGTGAGTCAATACCATCCAGAGGATTCAACCTTGCCCCGATATTTCCGTGGGTAGTACCCAGCAAGATTAAATGTTCCAAATCCTTTTTGTTTCGTAAATTGGACATTCTGGATAAAGAATGATAGTCCAGGTTTTAATCCTAAAATTTGTAATCGTTGGTATGATTGCTCACCCTGGCGAATACTTGAAACCTTGATAGTTTCGTAGGTTGGGTTGAAGGAAGACAAACATAACATGTGCCGTCTTCATAGGTTTTTCGTGAGATTCCTAATGTTAAGAAATATTTCGCCAACAAAGTCGCAATAATCGCGAATAAGCTTGGGTTCCCCTTTTACCCGCTTTATTTTATCTGTTTCTAAGCTTTCAATAAAGATTCTCCCCCATCAATCCAGACTTCGGTACCAGTAATGTGGCTGGAAGCATCTGATGCTAAAAAGAGAACTAATTGTGCTACCTGTTCCGATGTTCCTGGTTTACCATCAGTCAAAGGAATGTGCCCTTCAGGAAACTCAACAGGTTCTTGAACGCTTTCTAAATCCCGTCTTTGAGTATTTTCGTTAATATTTGTTTCAATGGCACCAGGGCAAATTACGTTAACACGAACGCGGTGTTTAGCTAGCTCCAAAGCCACCATTTTTGTGAAAGCCACTTGTGCCGCTTTTGTGCAAGAATAAGCAGTAGCGCCAGTGTTACTAAAAATACGCGTACCGTTGACAGATGAGGTGATAATCACAGAACCGCCCTGCTTTTTCAAATAAGGCACAGCGTATTTTACTGTGAGAAATGTTCCTTTTAAATTGACATTGATTGTTTTATCCCACTCTTCGGGTGCCAATTCCTCGATAGGTGCCCATACGCCATTAATACCGGCGTTAGCAAACACAATATCCAAGCGTCCCCACTTATCTACAACTTGTTCGGTTGCTTGTTGCATTTCTTCTGGATGTGAGATATCGGCAACTAGCGGTATTGCTTCACCATTATCATTTTGAATTTCAGCAACAGTGTCTTCTAGTTCCTCCTTTGTTCGCCCCAAAGCAGCAACTTTTGCACCTTGTTTTGCAAACAATTTTGCTGTCGCTTTAGCTATACCTGAACCTGCTCCTGTTATTAGAGCCACTTTACCTGCTAGTTGCATAAATACATTCTTTATTTTTCTTTACTAACAGTTGTGTAACATAAAGTTCAGTCTTAATTCATACCGCTACTGGGAGAAAGATTTTCTCTGTCTAATTGCATAGATAATTAGACAGAAGAAAAGTGATACTGTGTGATTTAAAATACGCTTTAACTTGTCTGTCGTAAGAGTGATGACGGTACTATGATGTCTCTTCGATACTGCTTTCGATATGACAGCAATTGCAGTTCCGTTGGACATAAGAAATAAATGACAGCTTTATTAACTACCACTGCACAATTTGAGCGAGTTGCCAAAATAGTGGCGCAAAGGGTGGCGCAGCTATTGTGCGCGGCAGTTTTTGTGATTGACCAGCATTCAATAGCAATTGCCAGTAGCGATCGCAAGCTTGTTGGGCTTTCCTTCAACCATATCTGTGGACAACTCACTTTTGATTACCTGCGAGTACCGTTTAATTTTGATACACAAGTAGGTGAAGTGATTATTGGCAAACCTGACAATGGTGAGGAAATTTCTCCTCGCTTAGCACAGGTCATCGTGGAACTGGTCGTTAATCAGACAGCAGTCATTGATGCTTTGCCTAACCAACATCACTTAAAGAATAAGTTTATCTACGACTTACTTAACGGTTTAATAGATGACGAGGCAACTGTCCTACACCATAGTAAACTTCTAAGTTTAGATTTAACACCACCCCGTGCAGTGATTTTAATCGATGCTGCCGATTACATTTTAGGAAATGGAGTTTCGGATCAAGGCTTGGAGAATGTCTCAGCGTCACTGCGTCCCCGCGTCGCCACCTCCTCTCTAGCAGAGGCGCAAATACGGCGACGGGCTACTTTAGTTATTGGTAGTGTCGTCAGCTTTTTCCATCTGCCTAACGATACAATTTGCGCTTATCTCGGTGATGGCGAGGTGGCTGTCCTTAAAGCAAGCGATACGAAAAACTTGGGGAGTTGGGCAAATCGTGGCGATGTTCCAGATCAGTGCAGTTCTTCTTGGGCAAATCTCACAGCGCTAAAACGGGCAGCGGAGGCTTTATTATCAAGGTTACGGGCTGATACCGACGCATCGATTAGCATTGGCATTGGTCGCTATCACCCAGGAATGCGCGGACTTGCCCAATCATACCAAGATGCACGGGCAGCTTTGTCTTTGGGCTGTCGCTTTCGCGATCGCAATCAAGTACACTGCCTAGATAGATTGGGAATTGCAGCTTTTATTGGGGTTGCGGATGAACAGACAAAAATCGAATTGGCAACATATCTATTGAGTCCTCTCAACCACGAACCGGAATTGCTCACAACCTTAGATACATTCTTTTCTGAAGACTGCTGTCCCTCTTCCACAGCAAATCGGCTGTCGATTCACCGTAATACTCTGAGTTACCGATTAGATAAGATTACCTCGCTCACTGGGCTTGAGCCACGCCGCTTTGATGACGCGGTGCAGATTCGTTTGGCTTTGCTGATGCGAAGACTGCGGTGAGGGAGTGGGGACAATACGGTTCGGATAACGCAAACCTCACCTCCCCAACCCCCTTTTCCTTGTAAGCTACTCCCTAGCAGCAGTAGGTTCGATAACTGTAAGCCTTGAGGAAGTGGTAGATCCTTTAGCAGGCAGTGTAAAGGCTGCAAGAACGGGATCATGGTCGCTGACCGGCTTCTTAAAGCCAACGTTGACATGTACAATGTCAATCTGAGGCTGAGCAACAACAGAAAGGTTTTTACTCACCAACAAGTGATCAATTAATTGAAGATCTCCACGGAAATCGAAAGTATAGCGATCGCTTTGAGGTAAACGTTCTGTCAGATTCTCAAGAATATTTCCCTTCAAAGTCTTCAAAGGTTGGGAATCTGGTAAATCGTTCAAATCACCCAGTACAATCACGTTGGCATTAGGGTCAACCTGTAATAGTCGCGCTGTAAATTCATTAACAATTTGGGCTTGATTGTCGCGTTTACCGTCGTCTGGCGGACCTCCTTTTTTGGAAACAAAGTGGTTAGCAACGACGAACAGTTTTTGGTTGTTAAATAAAAATTCTGCTGCAAGTGGCTTACGGCTGTCATCAAAAGCATTATTTGTGGGGTCAATACGACCTGGATTCAGGGAGAGATCAGGATCATTTGAATCTTCACGAATAGCCACAGCATCTAAGGAACCACCTCTTTTAGGCAGTTTATCCAGGGTTATCCGGCTAGGTCGAAACAAGAAGCCGACACGGATATTGCCTCCAGGTTCTCCACCATCTTGATCATCGATGGGTACAATATCAACAAAGTCGTATGCTGGGCCACTGATATTTTCGATAGCAGCAATAAGTTTTTGGTACGTCCGGTTTGCATTCACAACCTCATCATTGGTTGGACCGTTGTTATCCTGAACTTCAACTAAACTCATGATATCAGGTGCTTTCAAATTATTGACAATAATTTTGGCAATATTCTCAAAGCGTTGGTCTTTAGGATCTAAATTCTCAACATTGAAAGTTGCAACGGTCAGGACATCCTGTGAACTGTTTAGGGGTGTTATTTCACGTTCTTGAACTAAAGGTATTGGCACTTGAGCTAATGGACTAGCTTGCAGTGGACTCATCCATGCAAAGAAGATGAAAGTCATGCTAAGTAGTAGCAATTTGATAGATTTCATTCACTCCTCCAATGAAGGTATTTTCTAGATTAGTCTTCTTGGTTTTGGGTTTGTGTTTTGTCAAGATATCTTGAGCCAAAGTAAAAGAGAGTAATGGCACCCATCAGAGTAGATAAAGGCGACATTACAGTTTCAATAATTTCCTAGCTGTGTTGGCTTTCGGTAGAACCAAATCCTGATGAAACAAACAGTGCCAAGACCAAGATATAAAAAATTAGAAATGAGCCAGTAATAGCTTTCCTCATCTCTTCATTTTTGAAGTCACTATTGCCATGACACCTTTTCGTAGTGCATCCTTAATTTTGTCTTAACTTGCGTGTTATTGTTAAAGCATTTACACGCAAATACATTGTTAACTGTTTGACAAAAAAAACCAAGTAGATTTAATGTTTCCTTTAGAAAATTCTCAATAATCTCTGAGGCTCTTGATTATGGTGGCGATCGCCACTTTTAAGCCTCGCCTTTTATGTGCTACTCGCTACATCTAAGAGCTTAATTCCGTAGCAGGAAGGCAGTGCTTTGAGTCCAAATCCAACATAGACTTATTAGGATAAGGACTTAAGTATGGCTAAGCAGCGCTCAAAGCAAAAGCAGATTCAAGGCATTGCACAAAAAACTTTTGGTTACGACAGCTTACGTCCTGGACAGCAACAAGTCATCGAAGCTGTTGTTGATGGACACGACACCCTAGCTGTGATGCCTACAGGTTCTGGTAAATCAGCAATCTACCAAATAGCAGCCTTGTTACTTCCTGGTGCAACTGTAGTTATTTCTCCTTTAATTGCCCTTCAGCATGACCAAGTAGAAGCGATTGAGGAGCAGGATGTGGCGGAAGCTGCTGTTGTTAACTCTGCCATACCGAACGCAGAACGAGAGGAGGCGTTTGCAGACTTAGAAAAGAAAAAGCTAGAATTTTTATTTCTCGCCCCAGAACAATTTAATAATGAGGAAGTCCTTGCACGATTGGCGGATGCAAAACCTTCTCTATTTGTAGTAGACGAAGCTCATTGTATCAGCGAGTGGGGACATGATTTCCGTCCTGATTACTTGCGCTTGGGTGGTGTGATTGATACGCTTGGTCATCCTACTGTACTTGCTTTAACTGCTACCGCTTCACCGATTGTGCGGGATGAAATTGTGGAACGCTTGGGAATGCGGAAGCCGCATATATTCGTACGTGGATTTGACCGTCCGAATATTTGGTTAGGTGTGGAGGCTTTCCACGACGAAGCTGAGAAACAAACTGCTTTGCTCAAGCGTGTTGTCGCTGCCGAAAAGCCTGGTATAATTTACGCTGCAACTCGTAAACATACTGAGGAAATAACTGAAAATTTATGTAAAAAAGGTATCAAAGCCGTCCATTATCATGCAGGAATGAAAGCATCAGAACGCGAGCAAGTTCAAGCTGCATTCATGACTGATGAGGCAGAGGTTATTGTTGCGACTACTGCTTTTGGTATGGGGGTAGATAAATCGAATGTGCGCTTTGTGTTTCACTACGACATTAGCGATTCTATTGACTCATATTATCAGGAAATTGGACGCGCTGGACGCGATGGGGAGGAGGCGAAAGCGATTCTGTTTTATCGTTCAAATGACCTCAATATCCGCCGTTTTTTTGCCAGTGGCGGTAAGGTAGATTTTGAGGAAGTTTTGCAAGTTGCAGAAGCAGTACAAAAGGCTGATGCGCCACTTCAGCCGGAAGATTTACAGGAACAAACAGAACTCTCTCAAAATAAACTCACAAAAGCTCTCAGTCGCTTGGAAGAAGTGGAGGCGGTAGAAATTTTGCCGACTGGCGAGGTTATTAAAAGCGAGGCAGAAGTCAATCAAGAATCAGCAGCTGCTTCAGCAGCACTGGCTGAGGAACGACGAGAACAATTTGTGCGATCGCGCTTAGAAATGATGCGAAACTACGCCGAATTGCAAGATTGTCGTCGCCAGTACCTGCTCAACTATTTTGGTGAACCAATACAGAACAAGTGTGGATTTTGCGATAATTGCCAAGCTGGAGTCACTATTGAGGAGACTGCCTTTCAACCTTTCCCTATCAACAGCAGTGTCATTCACACCAAGTTTGGTAAAGGGCGGGTGATGCGCTACGAAGGCGATAAAGTGGTGATTTTGTTTGACAAGGTGGGTTATAAAACCTTCGCTGTTGAGCTTGTGCAGGGACTGCTGAAGCAAGTGGAGTAAAACATGGCGTTGCTGAATCAAGATATGAATTTCAAAATTCTCATTGATGTAGAGACGTGCCATGGCACGTCTCTACAGGTATTTGCTCTTTTTTATCATCAAAAAGTTAATTCCATAGGATTACCAAGTTTTATAAAGGTAATCCAGTATTATTACTGACGCTTTCTAAGTATCCTTGTGAATAAGATCTAACAGTTTCCAGTGTAATAAATTACAACAATCCCAGCTTTTTTTCTTAGTGATTGACTGAATTTTTACTCTTTTCACTGGTACATAGTGTTAGACCTTGAGGAGGATAATTATGGCTAAAGTGAATCTAGGGCAGCTAGAAAAAAACTTGAACGAAGTTAACTATCCCCTTAGCAAAAAAGACTTGATTAAGTATGCTGAAGAAAAAGGTACCGACGAACAAGTGCTTCGAGCTTTGAAACAGTTACCTTCAAAAGAGTATGAAACGCTAGCAGATGTCACCAAAGCTATCAACAAAAGCCAATAAACCTCTCCAGAAATTAGATAATTTCTCAAGCAACACAAAGGTGTCAGGCTTCTGCTTGAGATGTCTAATAGTGGATGAGCCTAGAAGAGCAGTGAGCAATACCAGGAGTAAGATATGAGCAACAGCGTACTAACTGCAACCACAACCGTCAAAACGCTCTCGCTAGCAGATTGGCTGGTTATCGCCGACACTCTCAACTACGAGCGGTTGTGGGCATTCGATAAATTTAACCAACACTCATCATCAGAAACATACGATCTCAGCGCCCTGACTCTGAAAGATTGGGAAGAGATAGCAGAGCTCATTGGATGTGACACATATTGGGCTAACCGCAGATACCGCGCTCACACTGTTGGCTCAAAAAGCAGTCGATAGTTATTGAGTTGCTTCTCTATAATGAAATGAGGGGATTAAAAAAGCCTTCAGTAGCTACATGGTGCGCGTTTCCAGCGTAGTGAAGTGACACTTTTTTCTCGCGATCGCGGCTCAATCTTACAAGAAGCCGCGATCGGCACTCAATCAAATTTCAGTTACAGCAGTTTTCAATTGGTTCAAACACACAGCAATGTTCTTTCAGGTACAGTGGGGGCTCATACGTGTCAATTTAAGGTGAAAGGCTATTTAAGCCATACTCTGGCTAATTTGTCAATCACCTCTACTGGACAGGCGCTCTAGCTTTCATCCACAGATTTTTCGTAATACTACAAATTACTATATTTGTAGTCAGGAAGGCAAGCAGTTAATTGAGTGGCTCTTCCTATACCACTACTCATCAATATCCTTAACCTAACATCTGCCAATATTTTCAAAGACAACTAAACTCTAAACACCAACGCAAGCTTCGAGTTATCGCTCAACCCGTAACTCAGCAGCATAACACCTCGCTTGAGGGGCTGCAAACAACCTCAAACTCAACACCAATGACTTTCCGCAGTCTGCTCCTTTGCGAATTGTTATGCGCTTTTGCAAGCTGAGACAGCAGATGGTGCGAAACTACCAAAAGTTACTGCTTTAAGAATTACATCTCGGATTGCATTGTTATAAAACCGAATGTTTGTCATGCCACGAAGCTCAAAATATTTTGCATACTCAACCTGATGGACGATGTCTGCCAGGACAACCATACCATTAGGTTTGAGAACTCTAATAATTTCATCTAGTGCTTTTTTCCGATCAGTTTCTGCTTCTAAGTTATGAACCGCCCAACTTGAGATCACAACATCAAAGTAGTTTTCTGGAAAAGGCAACTGACGCATATCGGCTGTTTTGACTTCAACGCGCTCTGTAACACCTTCAGTTGCAGCATTTGATAGTGCAGCAGCAGAACTATTGTTGGCTTGATCGTGCTGATGCCATAGGTCAATGCCAATAGCCTTGCCAGAGGTAAGGCGCTTTGCAGCCCCGACTAGCATTAAACCTCGTCCGCAACCAACGTCAAGCACAAGCTCACTACCTGACCACTGAACTAGGTTCAGTAGTTTCTCTGTGTCTTTTAACTTCATGACTTTACTGCCATAAAGCATGAAGCAACCCATGCCAAGCAAGTAGGTGGCTGCAATACCCAATAGCGCACCGACAGTTATTTTCGGAATTTGCCCAAATATCGATGAGAGTAGCACCACAAGAAAGATGAAGAGTGCAACTGCACCAGCTATAAAAAAGAAACGCACTAGACCTGGCGCATCAATCCCATAATTCGGTTTGCTTTGAACATTCTCAGCCGCCATTACCCTTACGTCTCATCAGAAACAACTGAGACAAAACTAGTACATTTGTTCATATTGGCCAAGTGCCGATATCACAAATGTTCTGCTGATAGCCTCATAGTTTTCTCAACGGCTCATGTAATTCCTCAACTGATTCTAATATTTCTACTTTAGTTACTCTAGCTATCTTTACTCTTTCATACTTATTCCTTAACTATCTCTATCATATTTTTCGTGAAATGGTATAAGTCACCAGATGAGTTGTATTGGATTTGTGTTTACAATTCTTGCCCTGTTTTTGTGCATTTGCACAATTGCAATGACCAACAGGAAAAACTTCTTTGGTCAAATGCCCAATGAACTGGAGTTCGCGACAGAGTAATGTTAAAACAGTCGTCCAGGAGGTGAATGCGTGTCCCACACAAATCGACTCAGCAAGCATCTACCCATCGCTCGTATAGCTATCGTGCGATCGCTTCCCGGATTGGGCGATTTACTGTGTGCTGTACCTGCCATGAGAGCATTACGCGCAGCTTTCCCACAGAGCCACATTACCCTGATTGGTCTTGCGTGGGCAAAAGCTTTTGTGGAGCGCTTCAGCCATTACCTTGATGAGTTCTTAGAGTTTCCCGGCTATCCAGGAATTCCTGAAGTTGCACTACCTGTCCACAAAATACCACAGTTCTTGGCTAGCGTACAACAACAACACTTTGACTTAGCATTGCAAATGCATGGTAGCGGTATCATCAGCAATACTTTCACCGTCTTACTTGGTGCGCGTGTCAACGCTGGTTTTTATCTCCCTGGTCAATACTGTCCAGATGCAGATTATTTCCTACCATACCCAGATCACGAACCAGAAGTATGGCGTCACCTGCGGTTGATGGAATATTTGGGAATACCACTCCAAGGAGATGCGCTGGAATTTCCCCTAAGTAAAGAAGATTTTTCGGCTTTGCACAAAGTCGAGGAATTCCAAGCTCTCCAGAAAAGAAAGTATGTCTGCATTCATCCTGGTGCAAGTGTGCCAGAAAGACGTTGGTCTGTGGAAAATTTTGCGGCTGTCGCTGATGCAATTGCTGCTCGTGGTTTCCAGGTTGTGCTGACTGGCACAGCACCAGAAGCAAATCTCACGCACTCAATTGCCCAGATGATGCAAGCATTGCCGATTAATTTGGCGGGAAAGACCAACTTGGGTGCATTGGCAGCGCTTTTGAGTCAGGCAGAATTGCTGATATGTAACGATACTGGTGTATCGCATTTAGCAGCAGGTTTGGGAGTGAAAAGTGTTGTGATTTTTACGAACTCTGAGCCGCATCGTTGGGCACCGTTAGACCGCGATCGCCATCGCATCTTGTATAACAACAAGAAGGAACAAAACCCGTCTTCTTTGTTCAATTTTCACTCTTCTATCTTTACCATATCCCCAGAAATGGTTATGGAGCAGGTGGATGAGCTACTGTCAAAGGAGGTAGCAAATGTTACCTAAATTGACGAATGTGCAAAAAGTTTTGGTGATGCAAGTCGGTAGTCGCCAAGATTTAATGCTAACTATTCCTGCGCTCCAAAAGTTGCGCGAACTGGTAGGAGATGCCACCATCACATTGATGGTTTCTCCGTGTAGTAGGCAAATAAGTATAGAACTGCCTTGGGTAGATGAAGTATTTGTCTATGAGGGTGGTGACACATTTGTAGATGCTGAACGCGAATTGGCGTTGATATCCAAGCTTCGCCAAAGCGCTTTTGATGCAGCTGTCATTTTCACAAATCCTGGAGAGTCGCCTTACCCCCTAGCATATATCTGCTATTTGGCAGCAATTCCCATACGTATCGGTCAATCGCAAGAGTTCGGTGGTGGCGTTCTTTCGGAATGGGTGAAGCTGTCATCAAAAGATTCTCACCCAGTAGATAAACACCTTTTTTTAATAGAGTGCAAATGACTAATGTACAGATGTGCCATGGCACGTCTGTACAATTTATGACTAATAACTATGAAACCATTACGCATCCTCACCTGGCATATCCACGGTAGCTATCTCCACTACTTAACACAGAGTCACCATCACTTTTATTTGCCTGTCAAACCAGAACGACCGGAAGGATATGGCGGTCGTTTGGGGGGTTTTCCTTGGTCAGATAATGTTCATGATGTTCCCGCAGAGGAAGTCAGAAATCTCCAGTTTGACTGTATTTTATTTCAGTCGCGCAAGAACTATCTTGAAGACCAATACGAAATTCTCTCTGAGTCACAGCGACGACTACCCCGAGTTTACCTTGAACACGACCCACCACGGGAACACCCAACAGATACACGTCACGTTGTAGATGATTCAGATGTGTTGCTGGTTCATGTGACGCACTTTAACCAACTCATGTGGGATAGTGGTCGCACTCCGACTCGTGTGATTGAACATGGAGTGATGATACCCGATGGTGTTCGCTACACAGGTGAACTAGAACGGGGACTGGTGGTGGTGAATGGTTTGCGATCGCGCGGTCGTCGTTTGGGTGCAGATGTCTTTGAACGAGTCCGCCAAGAAGTTCCCCTAGATTTGGTTGGTATGGGTGCAGAAAAACTCGATGGACTAGGCGAAATTCCACATCACCAACTACCAGCATTTGCCTCACGCTACCGCTTTTTCTTCAATCCCATCCGCTACACCAGCTTAGGGCTTGCTGTGTGCGAAGCAATGATGGTGGGTTTGCCAATCATTGGACTCGCAACCACAGAAATGGTCACGGTAGTAGAAAACGGAGTTTCTGGTTATGTCGATACTGATATTGAAAACCTTATTTCCAAAATGCGTCAACTTTTAAACGACCAAACTCATGCACAAAAGCTGAGTCAAGGTGCAATAGCAACAGCGCAAAAACGCTTTAACATCCAAAGATTTTCTCAGGACTGGGACGAAGCATTTCAATCAGTCATTAGTCCTTTGTCTTCTGTTCTTAGTAAAGGACTAATGACCAATGACTAATGACTAATGACTAATAACAAATGACTAAATCAATTGCCTTAATTAGCGAACACGCCTCACCTCTTGGTACCTTTGGGGGTGCAGATAGTGGTGGTCAAAATGTGTATGTAGGACAGATCGCAAAACATCTGGCTATTGCTGGATACACAGTTGATGTTTTTACGCGGCGCGATAGCCAGGAATTGCCAGAAATTATCGAATGGATGGATGGCGTTCGGATTGTGAATGTCCCGGCTGGTCCTCCCATGTACGTCCGTAAAGAAGATATGTTGCCGTATATGGAAGAGTTTACGGCATATGTCCTGAATTTTTGTCAAAATCCTTGGTCTTTTCAAAGCAAAGCGCACAAAAAGTACGACTTGATACACGCAAATTTCTGGATGTCAGCATTGGTGGCGGCAGAAATTAAGCAAGTGTTGGGGATTCCTTTTGTTGTGACTTTTCATGCTCTTGGTCGTGTGCGCCGCTTTTGGCAAGGTGAGGCGGACGAATTTCCAGATGAGCGATTTACCATTGAAGACCGCATCGTTGCCGAAGCCGATCATATTATCGCTGAATGTCCGCAGGATGAGGAAGATTTGCTGCGTCTGTATCATGCCAAAAAAGAGAAAATCTCTATTATTCCTTGTGGTTTTGATGCAAGTGAATTTTGGCAAGTTGATAAAACAACCGCTCGTAAAAAGCTTGGTTTACCACCTGATGAACGTCTCATTCTCCAGTTAGGACGTTTAGTACCTCGAAAAGGCGTTGATACGGTGATTCGTGCTTTCGGTCATCTTCTGCAACAGTATCACATCCAGGCAAAGCTGTTGATTGTAGGCGGTGAATCAGAACAACCAGATCCCCATTTGACACCAGAAATCGCTCGTTTGCAAACTATTGCAACTGAAGAAGGCGTTGAGTCGCAAGTGACATTTGTCGGACGCCGCAGCCGGGAAATGGTTAAATATTACTACTGCGCTGCTGATGTTTTCGTGACAACACCTTGGTATGAACCGTTTGGCATCACACCTTTAGAGGCGATGGCTTGTGGAACGCCTGTGATTGGTTCTCATGTCGGTGGTATTAAATATACCGTAAAAGACAGTGAAACTGGGTATCTTGTACCGCCAAATCAGCCAGAGGCGATCGCCGAACGCATTGCCTATCTTTTCAAAAATCCTCAAGCACACAAGCGTTTCAGCCACAACGCAATACAACGCGTCAAACACCAGTTTACCTGGGAAAAGGTAACAAGTTCAGTCGCATCGCTGTATGAAAAAGTCTTGAGTCAAAAGCACAAACCAATTTTTCTTTCCCCCCCTGCTTCTCCTGCTTCCCCTGCTCCCCCTCTCCCCCTCTTCCCTCGCTTTTGTTGATGACAGTTTTGCAGCAGCAATAGCGGCGATGGAAAAATCCCGACAAACTTTGAAAACAGCCATTGTTGAAGCAGCCCAGGCGCTCTTCACTTGTTTTGCTTTGGGTGGTAAAGTACTTGTTTGTGGTAATGGTGGTAGTGCGGCGGATGCTCAACACTTTGCAGCAGAATTTGTTGGTAAATTACGCTGCTCAAAACGTGCAGGACTTCCAGTTATGGCGCTGACGGCTGATACTGCTTTTTTAACTGCTTGGGCGAATGATGTTGGGTACGAGTATGTTTTTTCCCGACAGGTAGAAACATTTGCTCAACCGGGGGATCTATTACTTGGTATTAGTACGAGTGGGCGATCGCCCAATATGATCGAAGCGTTTAAAACTGCTCGTCATTGCCACATCAATACTATTGTTTTAGTTGGCGGTGACGGTGGGGAATTATTGCCACTAGCAGATTTAGCACTCGTTGTCCCAGCCACAGATACCCAACGTATTCAGGAAGTACAACACTTGGTACTGCATCTTTTGTGTGAATTAGTTGAGAAGCGAGTTGGGGAAAAAGAGGAGGGAGAGAGGGGGAGAGTGGGAGAGTGGGAGAGACAAAGAGTAGCCAATGGAAACCATCAGTTCTATCAACTCGGGTAATACCGTAGTGAGGACTTTAGTCCTCTCCTAACATAGCAAGGACTAAACTCCTCACTACAAAAATTCATTTAAAGGAGAAAACACAAACAATGGAAGAGCTCAAAGACAAAGTCGTATTAGTCACAGGCGGCGGACGTGGACTTGGTGAAGCTATCAGCCACACATTATCATCAGCAGGTGCGATCGTCGTTGTTGCAGATATTCGAGACGACTTAGCCCATAAGGTGAGTAGCGAAATTCAAGCTAATGGCTTTCAAGCATTGCCGTTAGTGTTAGATATTACCAGCGAAGAACAAGCTCAAACAGCGATCGACAAGATTATCTCCCAATACGGACGCTTGGATGCTCTGATTAACAATGCTGGTACGGATCTCACTGTTTCAATAGAAGAGCTTTCGATTAAAGATTGGGACAGAATTCTTGCTGTTAACTTACGCGCTCCCTTTATTTTGTCAAAATTCGTTTTACCCGTCATGAAACAACAGGGTAGCGGTCATATTATTAACATTGCTTCCACCGCGTCAAAGCGAGCTTGGGCAAATGCTTCAGCTTACCATGCCAGTAAATGGGGATTGTTGGGCTTTAGTCACGCCTTGCACGTAGAGGCGCGTCCTTATAATATCAAGGTGACAGCTTTAGTTGCAGGTGGGATGCAAACGCCATTTTTGCTAGACCGCTTTCCTGATATTGATGTCAGTAAGTTGCAAGATCCCAAGAATGTAGCTGCAACAATTCGATTTTTGCTATCTACGCCAGAGGGAACTGTTATTCCTGAAATGACAGTTCTGCCACTGGGCGAGAGTTCTTGGCCCTAATAACGAGATGGGGTATTCAGGTTTGAGCTTCCAACACTCATGCGCGAGTTTCCAACACTCACGCACGAGTTTCCAAGCTTGATATAGCGCAATTCAATTGAATGAAATAATTATTTATCTGTGTCCATCTGTGTCCATCTGTGGTTCATATTTTCTTTCTGTACCTTACCCAATTGCAAACCAGTAGACCTCTCAAAAACAATATAAAGACGTCTCATGGCACGTCTGGTACAACGCTTGTAGACAACGCACAATTAATTTCTGGAGATTCCTAGTATAAACGAGGTTTGGCGCTTGAGTCAGAAACCCCACGGATAAATCCGGGGGCTTGAAAAAGCCCATCTGACCAGCCTGAGTTCTTAACCGAACTACGTTAGAGGCAAGAGTTAAATACCTACCAGGAAATGTGTAGCTAGTTCCCTGCTCTAGAACCAAATTGTTAAACAGATGTACAAGGGTGATGATCATATCATGCAAGCTGTTTTCCTGGATAAAGACGGGACTCTAATTGAAGATGTACCGTACAATGTTGATCCGCAACAAATTAAGCTAACGTCTGGTGCGATTGAGGGATTGCTTTTACTCCAACAAGCTGGGTACAAGTTGATTGTCATTACCAACCAGTCGGGTGTAGCGCGGGGGTATTTTCCCGAATCTGCGCTTGTGGGGGTGGAGGAACGATTGTGTCAACTTTTAGCAACAGAAGGTATCTACCTAGCTGGTTTTTATTACTGTCCCCATCACCCGGATGGAGTCGTGCCAGAATTTACACTTGTTTGTGACTGTCGCAAACCTGCACCAGGTTTACTTCTACGTGCGGCTGGTGAACACAACATTGATTTGCGTTCATCTTGGTTTATTGGCGACATCCTTAATGATGTAGAAGCTGGGCTTTGTGCTGGGTGCAAAACGGTTTTGCTCGATAATGGCAATGAGACTGAATGGGAATTCTCTGCACAGAGAACACCAGATTTTATTGTTACTGACCTCATGGAAGCAGCACAGGTGATATTATCTGGTGATGAAAATCCCGTTAGTAGGGGCACAGCATTGCCGTACCCCCACTTAGGAGGACGCTAGTGAAACCTGAGTTGACAAAACTATTGGATGCGATCGCTCATCTTCACGTCATCGTTATAGGTGAAGCGATGTTGGATGGCTACTTAGAAGGATTTAGCGATCGCCTTTGTCCAGAGGCTCCAGTGCCAGTTGTTACTCTGAAAAATCGCGTATATGTTCCCGGAGGTGCCGCTAATACTGCTGTTAATGCCCGTAGTCTCAGCGCAAATGTGACATTTTTATCAGTGATGGGCGATGATTGGGAGGGTTCGCAACTACAGCAAGCACTTTCAGAACGTGGTGTTTCCACAAAACACATCCTCAAAGCGTCAAATAGACAAACGCTTACCAAGCAGCGAGTGATAACAGCGTCGCAAATCCTAGTAAGATTTGATTCTGGCACCACCGATGCTATTGACGCTGACAGCGAGCAGGCGCTGATTGAGAAACTGGAGCTTTTATTTTCAGAATGCGATGCCGTGATTGTCTCAGATTACGGTTATGGAATTTTGACACAAAGAGTGATTGATGCGATCGCACAACTTCAGCAAAACAATCCTCGCGTTCTTGTCGTTGACTCTAAAAACCTCACCGCCTACCGTCACCTTAACGTCACCGCAGTCAAACCGAACTACAAGCAAGCAGTGCAGTTGCTGGCGATCGCCCCGTTGCCCCCCCTTATTAACGGGGGGATGGGGGGATCTCCCGTGCAGAGCAAATCAAACCTTATGAGGAAAAACTGCTCCACCTCACAGGTGCGAAAATTGCTGCTGTCACCTTGGATGCTGAAGGTGCAATGATTTTCGAGCATGGTTCCCAACCATACCGCACCTATGCCCAACCTACCGCCGAATCCCGTACCTCAGGGGCAGGAGATACCTATAGTAGCGCCCTAACCCTTGCCCTAGCAGCAGGTGCTGCAACACCACTTGTTGCTGATTTCGCCGCCGCCGCCGCTGCTGTCGTTGTACGAAAAGAGGGAACCACCGCCTGTTCTGCGGAAGAACTGCGTGAGTTTATTTCCAAAGTGGGGGAAGCAGGGGAAGCAGGGGAGCAAGGAATTTCTCCCTCATCTCCTCGCGAAAAATACATCCCCAATCTCAACCAACTTCGCTCGCTTGTGACCTCTTACCGTCGCACTGGACATAAAATAGTTTTCACCAACGGTTGCTTTGACATCCTCCATGCTGGACACGTTTCCTATCTCAATCGTGCTAAAGCATTGGGTGACATACTGATTATCGGTGTTAACTCCGACGACAGCATCCGCCGTATCAAAGGTGCAAATCGCCCGATCAACCCGTTGGAAGACCGTATCCAAGTTCTTCGCGGACTAGGTTGTGTTGACCATCTCGTTGCTTTTAACGAAGACACCCCAATCGATTTGATCCGGTTAGTTCAACCTGATGTCTACGTCAAAGGGTGCGACTATACCAAAGAAACTCTACCAGAAGCACCTGTGGTAGAACAATACGGCGGTATCGTTGAACTTTTGCCGTTTATAGAAAACCGTTCCACCAGTCGCATAATCGAGCGTGTTTGTCAATTAAATATCGAGCAAGATGACTAAGTACAGTATTTCATTAATTCGTAGCGGATTAAATTTGGCGAGACTCTGCGTCCCTCTGCGCTACCTTGGCTACCTGGTGCGTTTAAAAAAGTTACGAACTTATGCAACGCCTGTACTAAGAAATTATGGAACCACAGATGGACACAGATGCACACAGATGGTTTTTATCTGTGTTTATCTGTGTGTATCTGTGGTTTAAAATCTCCAAATTTACTAGGCGGAGAGGTTCCGCTGACTCATAAATCATGACTACCTGGAACACTGCTGAAAATATCCTGTGCATCCGACTCGACACAATTGGCGATGTGTTGATGACGACACCAGCCATCCGCGCCTTAAAAGCATCACATCCCAACCGTCGAATTACGCTGCTCACTTCCTCTGCGGGTGCATCAACTGCCTCACTAGTCCCAGATGTTGATGAAGTGATTGTCTACGATGCACCTTGGTTAAAAGCAACAGCACCGCGACTTAATAGCCGTCCTGAGTACGAAATGGCAGAACATCTGCGGCGTCTTAAGTTCGATGGTGCCATTATTTTTACTGTATATAGTCAAAACCCGCTACCCTCAGCATTTCTCTGCTATTTGGCAGATATTCCCCTACGGCTAGCTCATTGCCATGAAAACCCCTACCAACTCCTAACAGATTGGGTAAAAGACCCAGAACCAGAACATTCTATGCGTCATGAAGTACGTCGTCAACTGGATTTAGTTGCTACAATTGGCTGCTATGCAGATGACGAAAGAATGTCCTTACGTGTCCCAGAAAAAGCTTTAGCTACCGTTAAGGATATTTTGCAACAACTTGGTATTACTCAGCAGCGTCCTTGGGTTGTCATTCATCCTGGTGCAACGGCTGCTTCACGCCGCTACGCGCCTGAGAAATTTGCTGTTGTTGCCCGCAGTTTAATACAAGACATGGGTATTGCGGTCATCTTTACTGGCACCGAACCAGAACGAGAACTGGTTACAGCAATTCAAACAGCAACGGGTGTTCTGTCTCATTCACTTGTCGGTTGCCTTAACCTCAATGAACTGGCAGGACTTTTATCACTTGCCCCTCTGCTCATTTCCAATAATACTGGTCCGGTTCACATTGCTGCTGCTGTTGGTACACCAGTTGTAGATTTGTATGCTCTCACCAATCCTCAGCATACTCCTTGGGGTGTTCCCAACCGCGTGCTGTTCCATGATGTTCCCTGCAAAAACTGTTACAAGAGTATTTGCCCTGAAGGACACCAAAATTGTCTGCAACTGGTGACACCAGAGTCTGTTGTGGATGCTGCTTGTGAATTACTTAATTCTACCTGTACTACCCCTGCCACTGCTAAAAAAAACATTGTCTCGTTCCCTGACTCTGGCAGGGAATGCCTTATCTGAGGCTCTGCCTCATAAAATTATACCTATTGCAGGCTCTGCCTCCTGTCATTCATTTCCAGGCTGAGCCTGGAAACGAGA
>NZ_JBAHYJ020000017.1:0-61557 GCF_036697665.2 Scytonema sp. PRP1
TTTTGGAGCCAGGTCAATCTTGATTCTATGAGGATGGGTTACGGATTCTTGAACGGTTCTATCCTGCAAAACAATAGTGAACGGATAGCACTTGAATACTTTAGCCCTCCCTTTTTTGGTAGTTCCCTTGCCCTAGCTGGATGGCAGGGGTCAAGAGGTTTTAAGTTTTTATCTAGAACAAAAGTACGCATTACTGCATCTCTCAATTTCTTGGTAGGGTTTGCCTCGACGGTGTTAAGACTCGGTACTTTCTGAGTAACACTGGCTTTTCCGAATGTCCTGTTTAATTACTCAGTTGTAGAGCTTGAAACTGGCACGCATTTCAAGGTACGAACTTGAACGCTTGGTCTTAACGGCTGCTAGGGTTTCCTAGCCGTCTGGTCAACAGGCTTTATTCAAGCCCACACTTACCCGGAACGGGAAGTGTGCGGTAGTTGACGCTAAAATAATGCAAACTCGTACTGCAAGTCCCACCAAAATTTGCTAACTTTAGATATTACGAAATTGTCATTCTGGGGTTTTGTCCAGATCTCCTGGTTAGCAAACGGCTACTTATGCAGCACGAGAATCTCAGTTTTTTCATTTTTAGATAAAATTTCAAATTCAATCGGACGCTGGTCAATCATCTCTTCAAGGTTGCCAGTTTCTATAAATGTCAGAAATCGCTCCTCCTCCATTGTCAAATTCGGAAAATTCAACATTTCAGTCAATCCCACTCGTAGTGGGTAAATCGAACCAAATTTTTGTAATAACCGAAATATTCGCGCTCTCTCTTGCATCGAAGGCTCCTCCTCTAAATAAGCATCAACCTGTTGAGGTCTAAGATTTATAGTCTCCAAATCGTTAGTTTTAAAATTCCGAAAACCAAACTCAATAAATTCGTTAGTGATTTTAATGACTCGACCGCATATTTGTAAATGCGGACGAACACGCTTTTTAAAGTGATAAACCTGCCCAATTTCAAAGCCTCGGAACGGATTGCGAAACCCTCGACGTACTAAACCTAGTCCATCTCGAATCGTATTTACCTCACCATTTTCAATAACATTTAATACTTCATCCCGACGCTCGTCGCAAATAAACTTGTACGCCGCATCAATACTGCGGTTGAATTCCCGTTGCAGCGCATCAGCTGAACGCAATTTGCTAAGTTCTATTAATTGAGAAATTAAATCAAATACTTTTTTCCCTTTCTGATAACTACCTGTACTTAAGCGCAATTTCTCAGCTACAGCAGCCCGAACATTAATCTTACTGCCACTATCTTTATGAGAATTATTTTCATCAACTGAATCTGTCAAATTTGACAACTTCTGGTTGAGGAGCGCTGATTGACGAAGGCCGTTTTCACGTTGCCGCTCTTTGGCTTGGCGCTTAAGCTTGGATTCCCAGTAGACACCTTCCCTAAATTTCTGGAAATAAGTCTTCACCTCTCGGTGCAGATTACAGTCAAACAGAACGTTAAGTTCTTCTTCAGCTGAAGCATAATCGCCAATGATGACTGGAACTACAGGCAAACCAAGCTTTCTGGCTATTTGCAACCGACACTTACCAGAAAGTACAACGTTTGCCCCGGTGCGTGTTGAAACCTCAAGAGGCGTAATGATTCCCTCTCGCTGAATACTCTGTTCCAATTTCGGGCGGTTTTCATCCTCACCATAAATTTCTATTAGCCTCTGGTGAATAATCAACTCATCTGGGGAAAGATGGAAAATCTGCTGATTGTCTAAACAATGCATATTTATACACAAGCATTCTCAAAGACATATCTTGAACAAACTGAACTCTTATCCTGAGCGAACACCTCCTCAAATGCTCAAACCCAAACCTTGCAAGCAATTGAATAATTAAAGCCAAACCAAAGGTTATGAAGTCTTAAGACAGTATTAAGTTTGTTAAATAACAATAAGCCTGTTATGTAAGTACTGCAAAAATAAACAAACTTTTGCAAATATGTATATATATTAACCCCAAGATGGCTAAATCTACTTAAAGAATTTGCCAAGTACCAACAGGGGGATAGAAAACAGCTATTGAAGGGAAGTCGTACACAAACAGGGTAATTCATGGTATGATTATGTTAGTTTATTGTAAAGACAAAAGCATTTGTCCAGCCTGGCGTTAACAGGTTGGCTTGCTTTTTCCTTTAAGATCTTATTGCCCCAAGCCCTTGAGTAAATGAGAAATTAATTGTATGAAAAGAGTATATCAGATCTCTAATTTTTTGGCAAAATTTTGAAAGATTATGGAGTAGGTAAAATAATGCCTGGTTTTAAAGCTGACTCAGTGGCAATAACAGACATAGAAAGAAAGGCGCTTATACATATAGTAGCTACAGGAAACGAACATACCAGTACTAAAGCTAAAGCCTTGTTAAAAGCGGAAGCAGGAGAGACTACCGCAGCAATAAGCAGAGAGCTAGAAGTAAGTCTTGGCTCGGTAGTAGGATGGAAAAAGAAGTGGAACTCAAGTACCATAAAGGCAAAAACTTGGGAAGAGGCAATTGACAAAGTTGAAAAAATTTTGGGAACAGCTGCAGGAAGACCTAAAAAGTGTAAACAAGCCCAAGTGAGCAAGATCATCGAAATCGTTACTTGGAACAATAGAGATTATCGTTCGCGACACGCTCAAAACGAAATAATCGCCTCCGAAGCAGTACGTAGAGGAATCGTTTCGGATATATCCCCTCGAAGCATAGGACGTTTACTCGAACAGTACGAAAAAGAAACGGCAGTCTCAAGTTAAGTAATAGTCAACTAACCTAACAATCATCTTGTCAAATATTTTTTTTGACAGGTTATACTTCCATAAAATATAGACAATCATAAATATTCAGCTTTACCGAAAAGTTTTTTAGAAGCCCTGCCATGTAAACATTTCAGGAAAATGCTGGGACACCACAAAAGAACTATATAATGAGCATTGAGCGGCGATACAGCTAGCTACCTTAAAGCAATCGCTCTTAACGAATGCTGTTTGCCTCCTTATTGGCGAGGGATGAAATCCTTATTTTTACGTTCGTTTCCGAAAGTTTTCGGTAAAGCTGATATTGCCTAAATTTTACATTTTAATCACAGGTGATGCCACAATACGGTTCGGTTAGGGAGATCATCTGTTGAGGTAAGCAGTTCTTGAGCAGGGGGAGTAGAGTTGCAGCGGGGGAGAAAAGAACTGATTTTTCTTCCCCTGCCTCCCCTACTTATCCGAACCATATTGGGGTAGAATTAACGTAACTGTAACGATCTGGCATCTGTTCTTCAAAACACTTATAATTTAAAACTGCCCCGCCAACCGACTACCTACTCATGGAATAGCAACGGGGATTTCTGTTAGTTGACCTCCTCCCAAGTCTCTATTTTCTAGCGAGGTTTAATGTACTGACTGGGGAAGTCAGACTACCTCCTGTGTCAGTGCGCCGCTCGGGTTTTCCGGTGTCAGGGGGTGGGGGGGTGGTGTGTTGAATATCAATGGTTCGTTTAATTGTTTGCTTGCGTTGAGAATAGAGCTTTGCACAAGAATGACAGGTTTGGCAGACTGTGCCTGTACATGTGCGAAATCCACCAGTGCTAGAGTGATAGCGAAACTAAGTTTCATTTTTTGAAGAGGCAACTTTATCTCAGTCATGACTCAAAATTACAGTTGTATGCTGCTGTCGCTGGCTCTGGGAGCGAGTATAGACTAACACACTACCGCCAGTGGTTACCAAAGCCAAGGCTGACGGGACGAGAGGTACCCAACTGCCGTGGGTGAAGAGGCCAAAACAAAGAACGTACAAGACCAAGAGTGCCCCTCCTCCCGCCATTCCCAAATGTAGTTGTGACCGACAACGCCAGACGAGGATGCCTCCCACCATAGACCAGCCCCAGACCCAGAAAGCTTCGCCCCAAAAAGGCCAAACTGATAACAGCGGTCGCTTATCCAAAACCGAACTTAGGATTTGACTCACCATCTGCGCTTGAACAATTACGCCTGGTATTTCCTGGTTAAACCCCTGGCTATCCCTGTAGGGGGTGCTCATATAATTATTAAATCTTCGGGCGGTGACACCGATGAGGACAATTCGGTCCAGAACTGCCTCAGGCTTAACCTTACCCTTGAGAACTTGTGTGAGCGTGACTGTTGGCGCGATTTTTAAAGGGGAATGGAGGTAAGAGCGGTAATTGAGCAATATTTGATAGCCGTTTGTATCCACTTGTTGATAGCCGCCCCTATGCGATCGCAAGCGCTTGAAGACGACGTTGCCTAACTGCAATTCCCCTTGAGGGGTGTACTTGGCAGAAATGCCCTCCGCCTCCAGGTAGTGGAATGCTAGTTGAGCGCTGAGGGCGTAGGGTGCAGTACAAGGGGATGTGGGGGCTGGGTTCATTGCTAATAAATGGCGACGCAAAACGCCGTCTGGATCTGTGACAACATCGCTAAACCCAAGGCGTGCTTGCGGAACCTCCGGAGGAGGTAAAATTCCCGGATTGTTTTTTGTGTGATCACTAACTTTGCACACAGCAATGAAGCCATCATTGCGCCGCATATGAGTGGCTAAATCTGGCTGATTGGGCTTTACAGGGAAATCGCGATAGATATTTAAGCCAATAGCTCGCGGTTGATACGGCTTTAGTTTCTGCAAAAGTAGAGCTAGTGCGCTATCCGATAGTGACCCTCGCCTCTCCATCCCCTTCTGGTCTTGATACTGAATATCCTGTTCATCGACAGTGACTATCAGGAGCCGTGAGTCCTGAGGTTCATCTGGCCGCAGTCGCATCAACTGGTCGAAAGCCTGTAGCTCCGATGCGTGCAGCATCCCTAGTTGCCGCACCCCCATCACCAAGCTGGTTATCGCCACACTCGCTAGGAGCGCTGTGCGAAGGATACGCCTACTTAGTGAAATTTGGCATTCGCACTCAGTTCTACCGCACAACTCCTGCCAAGTCGGAGGTACTTCTGTTGGATTCTGGCAAATCACTGGGCACCAACTGGCACAGGGGAATTTATCCTCTAAACCTTGTAACCTTTCCCGTGCTTCCCGTACCGCCAGATACAAAGACTTGCCTTCGGCAAAGATTTTCAGAAAATGCTGCAAAAATTTCTGTGCTACCAGATCTGGCACAGGCTCTCGCATAACAATGATTTGCGGAATGTGCAAATCAAGTAGTTCTCGCGCTAAGCCCAATCCATCACAGGAGTTGAAAATGGCCAGTTGCAACCCGCCAGCAACAGCGTTTCTTAGGGCATACTTGAGTTCTGAAATCGTTAAGCTATCCGTTTTATTAATGTAGATTCGACCTGTTTCACCCTCGGTTAAACTATGACCAGCGAAAAATAGAATGTCCCAGGGTTTGTTCCACAACTGGTCGTTGATGTCCTGGCGTTTAGGCTCTACTAGAAAAGTGGTTGCGGCATTGGGTAAATTTTCTAGCAACTGCCTGTCTTTCTGGACATCAATGCTGTCACTATTGCCCAGAATAGCCAAGATTTTGACAAAGCCTCGGCGAGTGAGCGTTTTATATTTTAGAGGTTCATACCTCCTTGGCAAACTCAAGGCCACTTCAGCCAGAGGGTAATTCTCCTCAACCAAATCCCATAGATGCCAGGGAAGTTGCCACAGTTGCTTGGAACGAGTGTGAATCAGCACCCGTACCTCGTCAGAGGGCACTAATTGTTTGAGCCATTGCTCCCGGATAGGACGAAAAGACTCGGAGTTGAGCCAGATGTTCAGGCGATCGCGCAACACCAACGTTGAGTCGCTACAGGTCTCGAACCGCTTGTCGATAGAACCATTGTAAACAACTTTTTCAAGTTTGATCCTGCTGGCAGAAACCATAAGACTTCGATAGTTTGACTGCCAACGGTCATAGTAGGTGACCAGTTCTGGTGCTGGAGGCAACAAGCCAGTGATTGCCGTTGAGGGGCGGGCTCCTTCTTCCCCAATCTCCAATGTGACTCGAACCCCCTGTTGAGCAAAATCACCATCTAGTTTCAGAACAACTAACTTCCTCATGCTCGGTACTGGTCGCTCGCTGATTACCCTCAAATTAGAAACGCTTTGGTAATGCTGACATCACCCAAAGCAACTATAATGCTGAAACGTTCTCCAGGTTTGCCACTAAACTTCACTTGAATATTGTTGGTTCTTTCCTCTATGGCTTTTCTGAAAAAGGAACTCCCCTTCTCATTTAGCAACATCAGGTGGAGACCGCATGACAGATAGGTTTGATCGCCTCTGGGATATACCTCCACCCAGACATTCAATTCCGGATCGGCAGCTGGCGTCAGCCCAACAACTAGAACCACCTGCTGGCGAGCACTTTGGTTTCCCAACTCAATCAGCTTGGCTCGCCTAACACCAACTGCTGAGTTGTCCGGTTCATTAGCTCTCAACTCCTGAGCGCTTCTAAAACTAAAACCCAGAACGTCTTGTTCTGGGTTTAAAAATGCTTCCACCGTCTGCCAACACGCCTCAAAAACATTCTCAAACCATTGGCTCAAGTTCACAGGTTCCTTGAGGAGTTCAATTAAATATTCCAGAGATTGTAATTCGTCTATTCTTAAATTGCCCGTTAATGCAGTTTGGGAAAATCCCAGAATTGTTGCCTGGCTAAGTGAATCACTAATCTGTACAACTACATAGCCAATCCTGTTTTGCCTGACTTCTAGTGGAATCGGGCATTCCTGTTCCTTTGGCCACACCGGGCGACACTCTAACTTCCCCATATTTGTCACCCATAAATCGGCAATATTCATGCGACTCTGCATACTATAGTTCCAACTATCACTTGCCTCCAAATCTGTCTGAATACCCAGCATTTGTAAGTATGAACGCACTGTATAAACTGCTAAAGTATTCATGTAAACCTCTTTAGATTTCTGGCTATCATGATATTCCCAAAACTCTTCAGCAATACGATGAGCTTCAGGAGTCAGAGGGAGGGTTACACTTAAGTGTTCTTTTGAGTTAATCATGAACTATCTACTTTTACTTTACTCATTACTTTACTCAGCCAAGTCATTGTTACTTATGTAAGTATTCCTTAAGGGTGGGAGCGAAGTGTTTGACACAAAAATTGTAAAAAGTATTCAGTTTTGAAATTGGAATTCTCCAATCTTCTGAAATATCTTTCCAGAATTCTCCGGCATCCCGTCGTTTCGCTAATGCTTGAAAGTTTGCTTCTGGATGACCTAATATATGTTTACTCTTAATGTCTTCAGATTGTAATAATGTATATTTAGCATCAGAAGGCAATTCTCGCTCCTCTCTTGAGGTAGAAGAAGTGAGATGTTTTTCCAGCAGGAAATTTACCCATGTTATTACGTCATCCTGTTTAGAATCGTCATTACGAATTTTCTTACAAATTTCTGATAAAACTGCATCAAGTGCCTGATTGTAAACATCAGGGGAGACTTTACCTTTACCATAAAGTCTGCTTGATTTCGTAATTCCATCAATCAGTTTTGTTAAAGCTATCCTTTCCTCCTTACTCTTTGGTGGGTGAAGTTTTGCTTCAAGTAGCAGAGCGTTTAGCTCTTCGCTCTTGTTTGGATTGACAGCACCGATTTGTCCCAAGAGACTCTTGGTAGCTTGCTCACGGGTCCACTCATCTTTACTCGTACTTAATAAGTTAGTTAAAGCTTTAATGGCGTCGGAGTTGCCAGCCGCAATTTGCTCTAAGCTCTCGGCAACTCGCTGACGAAGCCACGGGTCTTTACTATTAGGCAGTAGTTCTAACAAGGTATTGATAGCGTCTGAGTTTTCAGGATCGATTCGCCCCAAGCTAGTAGCTGCTTGACAGCGCGTATAGCTATCTTGACTATTGTGCAGCAGCTCGGTTAACGCATTAACGATATCCTTGTTACTGGCACCGATTTCACCCAAGAATTTGGCAATTTGCCAGCGGGTATCATCATCTGTGCTGGTGTAGAGTTGTTTAATCAATGCATCGATAAAGTTTTCCTTTTGCTGCTTTGGTATATCTTTTCGCTCCTGCCAGAGAAAAATTAGCTCCTGCCACTGCGGCTCAAAAAATAAACGGCGGTTGTCCGATTTGAGGAACTCCTGCCAGTCGTGGATGGCTTGCGCCGCAAAGTATTCCTGGAAGGTGGGATGAAAGAAGGCATAGACCTTTTCATCCGGATTTTCTGCCGCAACTCCTACCTGATTCAGCCAGCCCAGCTGTAGCGCTAGATGAAACAGGGAACCCTCCTCATCCGCTTCGCCCAGTTCCGACGAGATGAAGCGATGCTGCAGTCGAAATCGGGATGAGTTTTGGGCGATCGCTCTTCTTGACAATCGTCCTAGCGCCGCATTCAATTCCTGGCGTTGAGCCGACGTTGTAGGAAATCTTTCTTGTTTCCATTCGTAGAGTGCTTCAGCAAACTGCTGGTAAAGTGCGACTTTGGTGTGGGGTAATTTTCCTTGTCGTCTAGCCCAAGTGCGGCACAATAGCGCTAACCGCAAGGGATTTTTGACCATATCTTTGAGGCGCTCTTGTCCCGGTTGGTCTAACTCGGCTCTTAATTGGTTCCCTAGTTCTGGGTTGTTATTAAACCAATGGTGAATAAACTGCCCTACCTGATCTGTTGAAAGAACATCGCCATAACTAAAATTCAAAGTGCGATAGGCATCAAAACTTTCCAAGGCGTTCTTACCAGCGTCCCAAACATTTAGCCGACACGTCAGAACCACTCGCGCTTGGGCAACCCAACCAGTCAGTTGGTTTGCAATCTCAGCTAACGGGTTGGCAGTGTTGGTCACCATTTCATCTAGACCATCTAACAGCAGCCATACCCGACCTTGGTTGAACTGTTGCGAGAGCGCTTCCTGCATGGCTTCCGTGACGCGCACTTTCCGGGTAGCAGTTTTCAACCAATCTTCTAGTAAATAAGTTTCCAAGGTTTTCCCCTGCAAATCTGCCAAGGCGATCCAAATGGCTATGTCTTGCTTGGTGTTTTTGAACACCCAATTTGCTATAGTCTGCAACTGGGTCGTTTTGCCAGCTCCTGGTTCTCCAAGAATGGCTAACCGTCGCCCTTGGCTTATGGGGCTTTGCCTTCGGCGCAGGATTTGCTCAAAAAACTCATCCTGCTGAAACATTCTTGCATGGGGTTCCGGCTGATATAACTGCGATCCTCGCTCTGGAAAGACATTGCCACTACGCCTAGCTTGTTGCTGTCGCTCCACCAATCCCAGAGGTACAAAAATCTCATCTATATTAAATGTCAATCCATCTCTAACGGTTAAAGGATTGGTGGTCAGCCTTTTGCGATCAACGAGCATTTCTTGGGCTAATTGTCGCCAGTCAATCTCAAGGGAGGAAGATAAAGGCTTTACAGGTTGTAGACTTTGTTCTTGGTTTTCAGGTTCAGATTCGTTTTGCAACTCGGCGGCTTGTAGCCAGTCTACTCCTACAGCTTTACAAATCGCTACAAAGGTATCTTTATTAATAGGGCGTCCTAGCCAAAACCTCTTCAAGCTAGCTGGTGCAACTTGAGCTGCCTCACGCCATTCCACACTCGCTTTTGTCCAGCCCCGCTTGCGCCTAGCTGCATCCACGAGTTGTAGTCCTTGATCGGAAGCTTTGAGAGAAACTGCCATTCTTCTTCTTAAGATAAATTACTACTTTAGATAGACAGATATATATGAAATCTAGTGTGCTAGAGTAAGGTTACTTTTTACTCACTTTTTATGCACCAACTTTAAACGGCAATGGTCAACTAAGGAGTATGTCATACCTAAAAATAATCAGGCAGAATTTAGAATTTAAAAGTGCTGGTGCATTAAAGCCACTTTACAAACCTAGCACAAATTGACAGGCGCTTTAGTTAACACTGCAACAAAATTGATTAAAAAATGCATAACTTTTGTAAAGACTTGACGTAGTTGTGGTTGAGCATTAAGGGAACTGTATGAACAAAGAACAGGTGATAACTAAATTTAAAGGGCTACCTTCCAAACGTCGGATGGTACTGGAGAAAGTCTTGCAAGGTGATCAAAACGACAAAATTATGTGCGATCTCCAAATCGCTGATGATGCTCTAAGCCAGCATTTGAGGTTGCTTTACAAAGACTTTGGTCTCAGCAATGGAATGGGTGAGCGTGAGCGCAAGCGACATCAGCTCATTAATCTAATTAGAAATGCCGTGCCTGACATAGTTGAGTTAATCAAAGAGGGGACTCTTATCGTTCTTAATAGGAGTAGCGAAGCGGAACAGCCCCCTCTCAAGGAACAAACGACAAAAGCCTCCTTATATGTGGAACGACCCCCTATTGAACAATGTTGCTACGATTTGATTAAGCAACCAGATTCTTTAATTCGGCTTAAAGCGCCGAGCAGGATGGGTAAAACTTGGTTAATGCAAGAGATTCTGCAAAAAGCAGAAAGGTATAACTATCGACAAGTGCGTTTGAACCTTTTGCTAGCCGATGAAGAAATTTTCTCCTCTTTGGATAAATTCTTACGTTGGTTCTGTAATAACATTAGTTTGCAGTTGCAGCTGCCTACTCAAATAAATTATGAGTGGGATGAAAACTTAGGCAGCAATCCCAACTGTACAAACTATTTTGAAAAGTGTCTGTTAGCTCAAATAGACCACAAAAGTGCGTTGGTTTTGGGCTTAGATAATGTTGATTGTGTTTTCCCATATTCTACAATAGCGTCACCCTTCTTTGGTCTACTACGTCATTGGTTTGAACTGGCTAGAACTCACGAAATCTGGAGAAAATTACGGTTGGTCATTGCTTACTCTACAGATGTTTATATTCCACTAGAAATTTATGAATCCCCATTTAATGTTGGTATAGAATTTGAATTGCGACCATTTAAAGAATATAGAAGTCATGGAATTAGTGGAACGGCATGGACTAGCTTTAAATCCTTCAGATATCAAAGCTTTAATAAGCCTTGTAGGTGGACATCCTTGGCTATTAACTAAAGCACTTTCAGAACTCAAAAATTATCAGGACACTACACTTGAGGAGCTATTAAAACAAGCACATACACCATTTGGTATTTATAGCAACCACTTGCTAAATCTTTTGGAAAAACTAAAACAGTATACCGAGCTAGCTACAGCGATGAAAAAGGTAATCAATGGAGCAACTAACTCGGTGTTAGTGCAGTTAGAGCCAAAGCAGATGTCTCAATTAAAGCGTATGGGACTAGTACATATAGAGGACAATAATGTGAAGCCTTCCTGTGAACTTTATCGTCTGTACTTTCAGGAGCATTTATAGGGCAAAGCTACTAGGCAATGTTCATCTGTACTGTGATTAATTTTCATTAAATTGTGCAAATATTCTTCACTGCAAAGCTGAGAGTCGCATTTATCTAAATGGAGCATCTAATGCATGATAAAAATAGAAGCCAATTCTGCTTATTGCTATCAAGCTGGTGGGGGAAGCTTAGCTTTTGGACATCCCACCTATGTTCAAAGACAGGCTGATACAGACCTCTATGATGCGCTAGATAATGGTGAATATTGTTATGTGCTAAACGCACGACAGATGGGAAAGTCCAGTTTGCGGGTACAGGCAAAACACAGGCTACAAAATGAAAACATTGCTTGTATTTCGATTGACCTACAGGGTATTGAAAAAAATATTACTCAAGAAAGGTGGTACTACAGTATTGCATATGAGTTGATAAAACATTTAGGTAAAATAACAGATTTTGACTTAAAAAGTTGGTGGAATAAGCATGATGCTTTATCTTATATTCAGCGATTAATAAAATTAATTGAATCACAATTATTGATAAATATTTCTAAAAGAATAGTTATTTTTATAGATGAAATTGACAAAATTATTTCCTTAGATTTTATTAAAGACGATTTCTTAAGTTTTATTCGCTTTTGCTATAACCAACGGACTGAAAAACAGATTATAAGCGTCTTACGTTTGTGCTGTTAGGGGCGGCAACACCCTTGGAGTTAATTCAAGACACAATTCGGATGCCATTTAATATTGGCAGACTTATTGAACTGCAGCCCTTTAAATTGGAAGAAGCTTTGAAATTAGCGGAGGGATTAGAAGGTAAAGTTAGCGATCCCCGTGCTGTACTGACAGAAATATGGAGTTGGCAGGTGACAGCCGTTTCTTACTCAAAAACTTTGTCAACTTGTTCTAGATTCAAAATCTACTATTCAGGAGGGTCATGAAAAGAACAGCATAGAGTCGCTCGTGCGATCGCGGGTCATTAAGAATTGGAAAGACCAGGATGAGCTACGTCATTTGGAGACAATTAGCAGTCGATTACTGCAAAGTAAATCATCTGTTAAAATACTGGAGCTTTATAAGAAAATTTTGAAACAGGGGCAAGTAGCAGCAGATGATAGCCCGGAACAAATGGAATTGCGGATATCTGGATTGGTAGTAAAACAGGGTGGTAATTTAAAAGTTTGTAACCGGATTTACCAGTCTATTTTTAATGAAACTTGGATTCGAGAATCTTTATCGAATTTAAGACCTTATGCTGAGCAACTACGCGCTTGGTTAAAGTCTGCACGCTTGGATCAGTCGAAGTTGTTATACGGGCAGAAATATAGGGATGCAGATACATGGAAAGAAGGAAGAAACTTAACTGTAGAAGACTATGATTTTTTATATGCCAGCCGACGATTTGATGAGAGAGCTAAAGAATATCTATCCGATATCAGCAATTACGAAGCTGTTATTGAAGCAGTGCTGTCATGGACAGGCGGTCAAGAAGAACTTAACGATACCATTTTTCGACTACTAAAGTCCTCAACACCTTTAAGAGAAGGTTTTGAAGTACAGTGGGTTGATAACTTGGTGCGATCGCGACTGATTGACAATTGGGAAGCTCAAGAAGCGGCGAAGCCTCTGAGGGAGATTTGCGATCGCCTTCTTGATGATCTGGAGTGCGATCGGTTTCGGCTGCTGGAGAATTATCAGCAAATTTTGCAGCAACACGGTGTGGCGGAAGACGGTAGTAGAGAACAACAGGAGTTGCTTAAACTTAGGCTGGTGGTTGATGAGCAGGGGCTATTGAAAGTTTCTAATCGTATTTACAAAGAGGTTTTTAATCAAAATTGGGTTAGAAGGACTTTTACTGACAGCTTAGTAGGCTGTACAGGGATACTAGAAATGCTTTCGGAGCAAGATAAAGCAGATATTTTAGAGGTTTTACAAAAATGGCTCCCCCAATTAGAAGAAAAAACTAAAGTCCCCTATAGCATTGTCGTCAGAGAGATTCTTTTATGGACTAAGCCTAATCCCTTTCTCATTAAAGCGCTTTGTAAACTTATTTGTGAATTTAATATCCTCGCAAACAATGAAGTAGAACATATTAAGCAGCTAGTACAAACTCACTTGATTGACAACTGGGAATTTCAAGAGGCGGTAAAGCCTTTAAAGAGTATTCGAGATTGCCTTCTCAAAAATCAGGAACACGGCTCTTTTTGGCTGCTGATGCTATATCGACAAATTTTGCGACAAGAAGAAGTGGCAGAAGATTGCAGTCAGGAAAAAGAAGAACTGCTGAGATTAAAGTTAGTAGACGATATAGACGGTAAATTAAGGGTTGCTAACCGGACTTACCAGTTGGTTTTTAATCAGAGTTGGGTTGATGAAGCGTTAGCAGGTAGTTCGCGACCTTATGCTAAAGAACTCATCGCTTGGTTGGATTCCAAGTGTAAAGATAAATCCCAACTGTTGGTTGGAGATAATCTGCAAAGAGCTACAGCGTGGGCAGATAGTAATAAACCTTTTGTAAATAAGCAAGAAAAGCATTTTTTATTGAGAAGTGTCATAGAAAATTTTTAAGGAGGTTAAAATGATTACCGAAAAGGACAAAAAAGATATCTTTAACTATGTCAGTAGTATAAATTCCGAATTAGAGAAAAAAGTCCATAGTCCTACTACTGTCACAGAAGAAGTGCTTTCGTGGACATCTTTTCAAAGAGAACTCACAAAAAAAATCTTTGAAATTATCCTTGAGCAATCTGAACCTTTTATTCCACAAGGGCAGGAGAAAGAGCGGGTTGATAGGTTGGTGCGCTCCCACTTGATAGAAGAGTGGGAATTTCAAGAAGCATCAGAGCATCTAAGACAGATTCAAAATTTGATTGTTAACAGTAGGCAAAGCGCTAGACTGCTGAAACGGTATCAGCGAATTTTGCAGCGTGGAGAAGTGCAAAGTGATAACAGCCCAGAAGACATGGAACTCCTGCGATCGGGTTTGGTAAGTGTTATTGGGGGACGGTTAAAAGTTTCTAATCGTATCTATGAGGCTGTTTTTAATTGGAGTTGGGTAACTCAAGAGTTGAATAAAAATAATCGTCCAGTTTGGGCATTCATTCGTCAAAGAAGGCAATCCCGACTTGTTCTCTGGGTTATTCTATCAATGTTGGCGCTATTTACTGCTATTGCTTCACCTCAAGTTATAGATTTTTCAAAACCAATAGGATTTATTGATCCTATCTCTAATCCTCAAGGGCAAAGAGTAGACAATAATCTTAGGACTTTTAAGAAAGTGCAGGTTCCAGAAGGATTATTTAGCTACGGCGGCAGCACTTCTTTTGTCCCCATTTACAGTCCAGTAGAACAAGCCATCGAAAATGCTCAGCCACAGTTTCAATTGCGCTACCTGTCACACCCCACTGGTGCCTATGGTTCTAACATCGGTATCAAAATGTTGCTGGACGGTCAACTAACTTTTTCTCTGTCCTCTCGTGGTCTTAAACCAGTGGATCACGAGAGTGCTCAGCAGAGAAACTTCACCCTCAGTGCAATACCCGTAGCAATTGATGCAATTGCTGTGGCAGTTAATCCTGACCTTAACCTCAATGGTATCACTATCGATCAACTCAAGGGTATTTACACTGGCAAGTTTACTAACTGGATTCAAGTCGGCGGTCCTGACCTCCCAATTACTGCCTACTCCCGGCGTGAAGAAGATAGCGGCACGGTTAAATTCTTTGAGGAAAACATTCTAGGAGAAAATGGGAAGTTTGGTCCCAACGTCAAGTTTATTCCTATAACGACTAATGCGCTGCAAAAAGTGATTAAGAACCCAGGTGGTATCTACTACGGCTCAGCACCAGAGGTTGTACCGCAATGCTGGGTTAAGTCTCTGCCAATTGGGCGTCAACTGACTCAACTTGTGCCTCCCTACAAGGGATCTTTCGTCCCTCCTTCTCAATGCTCAGAGCAGCAGCGCAACCAGCTGAACAAAGAGGCATTCAAAAGTGGTCAGTATCCAATTACCCGCCATTTGTTTGTGATTGTCAAACAAAATGGTCAAGACGAGGAACGAGCAGGCAAAGCCTATGCCAATTTATTGAGAACAGACCAGGGTCAAGAATTAATTGAAAAGGCAGGATTTGTGCGAATCCGCTAATTAAGTAAGTTGGTACAAATAAAGTTAACTGGTAAGGATCGTCCTTTGTCATTAGTCATTGGTCATTTGCCACACATAAGACTTTTGACTAATGACGGTCAACATAGTTATATTTTCTTCTGCTTACCTACTTATCTCTCTTTTGTTACTTTGGGAAAAGTAAAATCGTCAAGACATTCAATAAGTAACTGCCAAACCTGCAGGAGAACGCGAAATTATTGATGATTCGGAAACCAAAAATTTTAAATACCTGCAGTGTGGTTGAATTAATTTCAATTTTTTGAAAAGATGTATTTAATAAATAAACATTAAACTTCTTGCAAAAGTCCAAAAAAATGGATAATTAACCGCAGATGCACGCAGATGCACACAGATGCAATCTACTTATGCAAGAGGTCTAGTCATATCAACACAATATAGGGGCGTAAGTCCTGCGGACAGGCTACACCAACGCGCAGCGTTCCCGCAGGGTACGGTTGTTCGCCCTTCTATGTGTATTGCACGTAATTAAGAACCGCTTTATCTGTATTTGGCAAGACCATTTTTTTCAAGTATAAATGTCTTGACAGGGTTGTATGTTTGAAACTGAGAAATTCTCAATGACTGAGAAAAATCTCAGTCCCAAAAAGTTTTTTGAGTTACCAAAATCTGAGATTTTTATATGTTCTCTTAAAGATAAGAGAGCTTTAAAGGCAGTGACCAGTAAAAAAGTTAAGTGGGATAAAAGGGGGTCATATGAAAACTTTAAAACAGGGTTTCGAGGAGTGCTATCTCGCTATAGCAATGGATGCAGAAAGACTGGTGCAAGATTGGCGATCGCGGTTAGCAATGGAGTGTCCAGAACAAAGTGTTGCTAACAGGGAAAGTATAATGAGCTGGCTTTTCTTAAATCACCTAAAGCAGTATGGGATACTCAACCAAGAGGAACAAAAAATTGTCCACCAGGCGGTGGAGTACCGCTACCAGATTTTACGTCGGCGCTACTTAGGGATTACCAAAGAACGTGCTTATCGCAACTTAATAACTCGGTTGGGAAGTTTGGTGACATTACGTCCTAAGATTCAGACTTGGGTAGCCAAGAGTCGAAACCACCAGCGGACGGTACTGGATGTGTTGCAAGAAGTTATCGAAGAATTACTGCAAAGTGATAACTATATACAACAACAGATGGTTTCCATTGCTCAATACACAACTGATGAGATGTTAAAGAACGCCCTGCTGTTTGCTAGTTTAGAAGAGTATTGTTTGCGACCAGTACGCAATCAACCGCTACTCGTTTATTGCTTTGTCAATTATGTGAGAAATTTGGGTGTATGAGCTATTTCAAGATTGACTTTTGAAACTGAAAAATTCTCAACAACTGAGATTTTTCTCAAATCAAAAAATTTTTCTCACTTACCAATTTCTGTATATTCCTAAGTGCTTCACTAAAAATAAATAAACTTGAAATTTTCTAAACACAAAGGCGGAGGATTGGTCATCATGCCAAAGAAAGTTTTAATGATAGTGACAAGCCATAACCGTTTGGGAGATACAAAAAAACCCACAGGTTTATATCTTTCAGATCTGGCACATTCTTATGAAGTGTTATCTGAGGCGGGGCTGGATATTACGGTGGCTTCACCTCAAGGAAAAAATGCACCGATTGACCTTAAAAGCCTCTCTGAAGAATTCACACTTTATGCCAAGTACGCTAAGAATACCTTACTACTTAAAGAAGTAAAAGTGGAGGACTACAATGCTTACTTAATAGTAGGGGGGCACGGAACTATGTGGGATCTTCCTGCTAATGCAGAGTTGCAACGTATTCTTCCCACTGCTTACGCTCAAAACAAAGTGGTTGCGGCAGTATGTCATGGTTCTGCAGCTTTAGTGCAACTTAAAAATCCGGATGGCAATTTCATGATTAAAGGCAAGCGAGTCACGGGTTTTACCAATGAAGAAGAAGAAGCTGTCGGGTTAACAAAAGTTATGCCATTTCTTTTGGAGGATGCTCTGAAAAATGCTGGTGGGGAATTTGTAAAAGCACCCAACTGGCAAGCCAATGTTGTTGTTGATGGATGCCTTGTCACTGGACAAAATCCAGCATCAACAAAAGGTGTGGCTGAGGCGGTAGTCAAGCTTTTAACAGCTCAGAAATTAAGCACTAAAAGCTTAGAAAGCCCTTTAACACTCTAAGAGAATGCTCAACTTCCCCTGAATTTGTGGGGGAAGGGGGCAAAACATAAATCTTAGGCTACAGCAGTTTTCAATTGTATGGACTCCACCCGCCTAGCGGCACCCACCCCTTGATAAGGGGAGGGTTAGGGAGGGGTGTATTCCATCTAGTTGCAAAACGCTGTAATGAATTGAGTTTCAACTTTCAACGCATGAGGAGCAAAACATGGAGTTACTAGTCGATCCGCCAAAAAAGAAAGTTGTTGGCATTACGAACGTAGTGCATCCTTCTATCCATGATGTGAATCTGTTAAGTGAAGCAAGGGCAGAAGGTTTAGAACTAAACTTTGAACAATTTGGTTTGGATTTGTATTTGGATGGTTTGATTGAAAAACCCTGGGGACGTGAATGTCGCATCTACGCTGACCTCTTTTATGATGTGTGGAAGCTAGACATTCTTCCCGGACAATCGACATCAATGCACTGCCATCCCCGGAAGGAAACTGTTTTGTTGTGTCTTGAGGGTACTGCAAAATTCCATTCCTTGGCTGAAACTCCTGTCCTTGAGGCACTGGACTTTGTTCATATCCGCAAAGGTGCGTTTCATTCCACTGAGAACATTGGTGATTCTGTTTTGAAATTAGTGGAAATTGAAACCCCTCGGAACAAGTTTGATTTGGTGAGAGCCAAGGACAAGTATGGACGGCAGGGGCGACTCTACGAGACGCAGACTTTAGACCACAAGATAGGTGAGATCAATCAGATCGATTTTCTGGGTGACGCCAAAATCCGGTCCACTGGTATTTCCAACAAATACCGATTTGGGGTGAAAGGTGGGATGGATATTATTTGCCGTCCCGATCACAACTTAATCTTTGCTGTTTCGTTGGGCATAAAGAATGTTTTTACTCATGACATTCAAGTGTTTCAGGCTGGCACTATGTCGATGTCAATGCTAGAGCCAGACAATCTCTACTTCACGATCGCTCACAATCTATAACTTTATCAACCATTATCAACGATTAGGAGAGTCTCAAATGTTTAACGCAGTTATCATCACAGGTCCTGGATTTCAAGATCATGACGTAGTTTACACTTACTACCGCTTGAAAGAAGAAGGATATGCAGTAGATGTTGCAACTAAAGCAGCTTCCCCAGTTAAGGGTAAATATGGAATACCCTTACCAATGGATAAAACTGCCCTACCACTGATTTCCTTCGACGATTTGTCCATTGATAAGTATGACGTTGTCATTCTCACTGGGGGTCATGAAGCACCCGATCGCGTCAGACAAGACAAGAAAGTGTTGCAATTCGTCAATCAAATGGCAGAGAAAGGTAAAATTGTTGCTGGCTTGTGTCATGGTCCGTGGATTATGATTTCCGCCAAAGTTTTGAAAGGACGGACTGTCTGCGCTTATGTTGGGATGGTGGATGACATGATTAACTCTGGTGCTAATGTTATCGATGCAGATGTGGTCACTGACGGCAATATTATTACTTGTTCCTACTACGGTCAGGTTGGTAAGTTTATGAGAGCTGTGTTTGCTGCAACAGAAAAAGCTCACATCAACGGTAACAAACAGCCAGAGTTAATCATTAGCTAGCAAGGAGTACCTTTCTCCTCCCGCTTCAACTCGAGAGAAGAGTCCTCCCACAGAATTTTTTGATTCAACAATCACATTTCTAACCCCTTTCTTAGGGGGGTAGGGGGGACTTTTTTGTCGAACAACCTTGATAACTGTATAGCTTTTAAAACAATTGAGAGCCACCCAATCAACACCTGACTAGGAGGAACAACTGATGAAAAAAGTCATAGCTTTGGATTTCGACGGATTGATTTGTGATGGATTGAAGGAATGTATTTTAGTTTCCTGGAATGGATATCATGGTAAAGATGTATCTGACTTCAGTGCCCAAGGTTTAGAAGCCATACCAGTAGAATTTTGTGAACGGTTTAAGCACTGTCGAAATTTCGCCAAACACCTGGGTCACTTCGCTGTTCCACTGTTTGACTATACAACCCCAATTGCCACGCAAGAGGATTTTGAGGCAGTTTACCAATCAATTAACTCAGATGTTATAGATGAGTTCACGAAAAATGTGACTGCCTACAGACACAAGGTAAGAAGGGAGAAAGAGGCAGAATGGTTGAGCTATCACACTTTATATCCAGGCATGGAAACTTTTTTAACCACAATTGACTTGCCTGTTTATATCGTTACCGCTAAAGACGGCGACTCGGTAATGAAAATCCTCAGCAGTGCAGGTATTCAGTTTGATGAAAGCCGAATTTTTGGCGAACAAAAAATGAAAGTAGAAGCTTTCCGCAAGATTACAGATTTGTCAGGCGTTCCCCCTCACGAACTGCATTTCTTTGATGACAACATTTTGAATGTGGTAGAAGCTCAAAAAGCTGGATACAGCGCTTACTGGGCAACTTGGGGATATAACGCGCCTGACCACATTCACATTGCTAAAGAGAATTCTGTCAGTAGCATCACTTTGTCTGAGTTTCTAGAAAATCACTTGGGAGTATTAGATCAATGAAGTTTTTACATTGCATGATTAGGGTCAAAAACTTGGAAGAAAGCTTGGATTTCTACTGCAATAAATTGAGGCTGAAACTTCTCAGACACAAGGATTACTCACACGGACGATTCAGCTTGTACTTTTTAGCAACCGATGAAGGTGCGCCAGAAATTGAATTAACTCACAACTGGGATGAACAAATCTACATCCAAGGTAACAATTTTGGACACCTAGCATATCTGGTTGATGACATTTATGAGACTTGTCAGCACCTGCAAGCGAATGGAGTTCAAATCCTGCGTCCTCCCAGAGATGGTCGTATGGCTTTCATCAAAGACCCAAATGGAATTTCCATTGAATTACTCCAAGCAGGACAATCCCTTTCTCCGGCAGAACCTTGGGTGTCAATGCCTAACGTCGGGACGTGGTGATTTTTCCGATTAGGGTGCCAAAACTTTTCACTTAAGTTGTTTTAAGAAGGGAACTAATAATTAGGATGAAACACACACTAACAGCACCAAAAAGTCAAGACCAGCGCGAACGTTTGCTACGGCTTCTTGTGACAGCAACATTCTTGATTTTTTTTCAAGCCTACATGGTTGCACCGCTCATCCCTCACCTCGCCGTTGCGTTCAAGGTTTCTAGCCAGACGATTGGACTCATAGTCCCGGCGTATTTGATTCCCTATGGGATAGGGTCACTCATCTATGGTTTACTCTCGGACCAAATTGGACGGCGGCGCATCATACTGACTTCGTTGCTGGCGTTTGTTGTCCTAACTTGCTTCACAACAACGGCACAATCAGCCTCACAGCTCATCTTCTGGCGCTTCTTAACCGGACTATGTGCCAGCGGTGTCATCCCTTTAGCGCTGACATTAATAGGGGACATATATCCCTATGAGCGGCGGGGACGTCCGATGGGCTGGATATTTGGAGCGATGGCTGGAGGTATGGCATTCGGTTCAACATTCGGAGCTTTGCTTGAGCCACTCATCACCTGGCGTGGGATTTTCCTTGGGGTCGGTATTCTTGGCGCTCTTGTGTTGAGCCTGCTGTACCTTCAACGGCATCTTCTGGGGAATGCCACACGCTCGACCACTAACAACATCCGTGACTTGTTAACTACTTACAAGATGTTACTTGGATCTGGGCGGGGACGGCGAACTTATGCCTACGTGCTGCTCAATGGCATCTTTCACTCAGGGGTTTACACGTGGCTCGGTTTGTACTTCCAACAGCGCTACGGTTTGGGGGAAGTCGGCATCGGTCTAGCACTTCTTGGCTACGGTGTTCCAGGTTTTTTACTCGGTCCAATGATTGGACGCGCTGTAGATCGCTGGGGGCGCAGTTGGCTACTACCCACTGGGTTTGCGATCGCAGGGGTTGCAGCTGCTATTTTGATGTTCCACTTGCCTCTAGTTGTTGCAGCTGTGGCAGTAACGCTTTTGTCCCTTGGCTATGACATGACACAACCCTTGCTTGCTGGGATTGTGACTTCCTTGGGTGGAAAGCGCGGCGGTCAGGCGATGGGACTCAACGTGTTCACTCTATTTATTGGGTTTGGTGTCGGCAGCTTTCTCTTTGGTGAGGTGCTGAGACTGGGCTTGAGCGCGGCGCTCTTCCTTTTTGCTGCGATCGTCCTGGTAGCCGCCTTAGCTGCAATTCCCTTGTTCCGTTCGGAGGCTCCAAATGTAGTGTCTAGCTCAGAACGTACTTAGTCTCGCTGAAACGGAGAGTGGAAAAAACCGAGTTCTCCCGCAATTTTAGTGAAAGGGGATATGTGCCTGCGATTGCCCGAAGGACAGTGTGCTCCGGGCGATCGCGGCATAAAACTTTCTTTGACAATACACCAGCCCAAATATATTTACAAAGTGCAGGTGACATTTCATGCTATTGTGCTGACTTGTTTTTATAGGAAATTTCATATATTATGGTTGATAATGAGGATGTTTCAGAAATCCCGTTACGCCCTCTTGTTTGGATGGGAGACTCTCGTAAGAATATTCGTGAGTTTCCTGAAAATGTGCGTGCATCGGTAGGCTATGCGCTGCAATTGGTGCAAGCAGGGGAAACACCAATGGATGCCAAGCCTTTTAAAGGGGTTGGAAGCGGCGTGTATGAAATCGTCAAACGGTATGATACCGACACGTACAGGGCAGTTTATGCGGTAAAGATTGGGGAGAAGGTTTATGTCCTGCACGCTTTTCAGAAGAAATCAAAGCGCGGTATCAAAACCCCACAGACGGACGTTGACTTGATTAAACAACGTTATAAGGATGCACTAGAAAGGGAAAAACAACCATGACCCAAGAACCCGTTTTTGAAGAAAGCACTGGCAACGTTTTCGCTGACCTTGGTTTGGCGGATGCCGATGAACTTTTTACCCGTGGCAAGATAGGGATTCAGGTACTCCGTCTCCTGAAAGGGCGTAACTTGAAACAACGCGAAATCAGTGACCTTCTCGGTATTCCACAGCCCGAGGTATCCCATTTGATGAAAGGAGAGTTTCAACGGTTCAGCGAGGGTAAACTTCTCACTTTCCTCAAGCGACTCGATACGGAAATCACCTTGCATCTTCGTCCCCGTCATGGTGGAGAACAAGCGGCGGAAACGGTGGTATCGCTATAAGGGGTAGTTTGAAGGCGATCGCCAAATGCCATTAAGGAGCAAGTGATTCTACGAAATTTGCCCAAAACGTGTACTGCGGGTTGTCTATCCTGCTCATGACGCACAGAGGATTTTCTAGAGGACAGGATGAGACAACCTGAGAGTATCCGTCAGTGAAGGCTTTTGAGACGCACTTGTTGAAGTGCTTATCTTCAAATACAGTGGGTCAGGACGGCTTACGCAGAAACAGCTGAAGAAAGAACGCTCGTAGTTTGCGCGAGCAGTTCTACCATACGCTCAGCGACACCCATTGCCGATGCGGGATTTTGTCCAGTCACCAGGCGATCGCTCACAACCACCTTCGCTTGAAAATTAGGTGCTTTGTCCACAGTTGCACCACGTTCAATCAGCTTCGATTCCAATAGGAACGGTACAACTTCAGTTAATCCCACTGCGGCTTCTTCTTCGTTGGTGAAGCTGGAAACAGTTTTATCTGCAACCAAATACTGACCATTAGAGAGTTTGATGTTCACAAGTCCCGCCGGACCATGACACACTGCTCCAACCACGCCGCCTTGCTCGTAAATCGCTGTCGCAATGCGGGCTAGTTCTGCGTTATCGGGGAAATCCCACATGGTACCGTGTCCACCTGCATAGAAGATGGCATTGTACTGGGCTGGATTGATTTGCTCGGGGCGTAATGTGTTTTCCACCTGTGCGACTTTTTCTGGATTGTCGAGGAAGGCTTTGTTGAGCGGGTCATTTAGGTCAACCCCAATCATAGGAGCTTTGCCACCCAAGGGGCTTACGTATTGAACACTCAAGCTTGCTTTGTCGAACACTGCAACTGGATGGCTCACTTCTGGCAAGTAGAACCCGGTTTCTTTGCCTGTATCTCCTAATGTGTCATGACTGGTTAAAACGACTAAAACTTTTGCAGACATACGATGGCTCCGTGAGTCAAAAACGCGCTATTCCAGGCAAACACTTGTTTTACGTAAGAATGTGCCTGATAGTTCCATGCTAGAAGCAACTTATCTAAAATACAAATTATAAAAATTGGGTCTTTCCATAAATATAATTATGGTTAGTTTGGAATGGTATCGTAGCTTTATTGAGGTCTATCGGGTTGGAACCGTATCGGGTGCGGCACAAGTGTTGCATTTGACGCAACCTGCAGTCAGTCAGCACATTGCAGCTTTGGAGTCTACCTTGGGTACGCAGTTGTTTCAACGTATGCCGAGACGCATGTTACCAACCGAAGCTGGAAAGCGGTTGTATAACCGAATTGCTGCTGCTATTGAAACGCTGGGATCGATACCAACAAAGTCAGCCCTAGCTGATGCTCCGCTTCTCATCAGGCTGGGAACACCGCAGGAATTCTTCTCCGAACACATACTGAAATACCTGTCTCAAACTGATTCGACACTGTTTTCAATTCGATTTGGATTAACGCAGGAATTGATTGAGCAACTCTTGGAGAATAATCTTGATTGTGTGATTGCCACGCAAAAGATTCCAAAATCAGAACTGGAATATCAACTCATTTTTGAAGAAAGCTTTTGGCTAGTTGGACCACCGACAGCAATCATTCCAGTGTCTCAAGATGTCCTACAGGTTGATTTAACACCGCTAGAGCAGTGGCTAAGCCAGCAACCCTGGATTGCTTATAGTGAAGATTTACCAATCATTCGGCGATTTTGGCGGGTTGTTTTTGGTCGTCGCTTGAATGTTAACCCACAGTTTGTGATCCCAGACTTACGCAGCATTCGTGCAGCGATCGCCCAGGGGTTAGGTTACAGTGTTTTGCCCGACTATCTCTGCAAAGAATGGATTGCTGAAAATCGTATAACGCTGGTTCTCAAACCAACTTTAGCTGTAACGAATCACATCTGGCTAGCCTATCGAAAATCCGAAAGACAGTCACAGCAAACAGCAATGCTCCTGAACTTACTAGAAGCATCTCTATTGTGAATTCATGGTTTGCGCCATACGGTTGCCATAGAGCGAGTAGGATTGATGGGTATTGAACATATATCGGCTTAAATAACCTGCGGTTATTGTCAGTCGGTTTTCGTCACTGTCCGGCGCAAGACTGGCCACGCTCACGGAGTACCGTTATAGTGGGGGACTTAGTGCCGAATTAGTTAAAAAATCCTCTATCCAGATAAAGCTTTTTCACCTGAATTTTTCTGACTTTTCACGGGAAGTTCTCAAACCACGAAACAGCATGACTTTTTCCACAGCATTATTTTCAATAGTCGTGAATTAATGAAAATGAGCAACGGAAAAACCAGGGTTTGGGAAACCCTCAAAATGTTCCAAATTTATTGCTCGCTGCGACCCAATTGACTGATGCGCTTAAGTATACGTAGAACGCTGTATAACTCATTTTCTCTGTTACGCACATCAAAAATATCTGAAGTCGCATAGCGAGGCGGATTGCCTTTGACGAGTTTAATGAACATAAAACTGCCACCAGATGTAATCATGCCAAAAACTTCCTCCTGTGACTGGGGAGCAGCTAGCATATACGCTAAAATTTGGTCAAGTCCTGCCTCTACAGAATAAGCTACCTGTTTCGACTCAATGACTGTCACCCAGAATTTCTGATTGAGAAGTAAGAAGTCAATTCGTCCTTTAATGATGGAAAGTTTGTCAGTAGTTTCAATTTCGACAGATTTCTCTAATTTGATGTGAAAAGGAGGTAGATAGAACTTGCCAATGAATAGTAGGGGAGATAAAACGATAGTATTAACCGTGTTTTCTAGTAACGGCGGATAATTCCGTAAATTGATGTAACCTGCTTTTACTTGGTCTAATAGCTGCTTTTCTTGGTCTGTCAGTTCTGGTAATTCGTCTTGCCACTCACGAAAAAATTCCTCAGAATCAACTAACTCTAATCCATAAAGTGATATGAGATTTTCAAGAGTGATATTTTCTGCCTGAAGAGTTTGAACCATAAGTCAATCTAGTTAATAAAGATTTTTTGCAGTCAAAGAGGGAACAGGCAACAGGCAATAGCGAACAGACTGCTTAAAGTGGGGATGAGTGACCCCACTTTAAGCCTACGACGCAGTAGTTGTCGGAGTCTGGAGACTCAAGAGCACCCAATAGAGAACAAGGAACTGTTCCCCGCTCTTGAGTTCCCTATTCCCTTCTTTGATGAATTGAGACAAGATTTCATAATTGGGAAATTATCAATTATCAATTAATCTTGGTAATTATCTATTGGTAATTACAATTGATTTTAACAAAATTATGACTTTTCAGGTTGAGACTGCAAAATCCTTTGGGTTTATTTCTTCTCGAAATAAGAATTAACTGACAGAATTTTACCCACAATAACCGGGGTTACCAAACTCATGCGCTAATGGACGCAAGCTGCAAAAACTCAACAATCTGACTAGAATTAACAGACAAAGTTAGCAAGTAGTCAACTAGCCTTTCTTTCTCACCACTATTCACATAAACAGAATAGCCAGGAATAGAGGCTTTAGAACAGAAACTACGTAACTTCCTCAAGCTAAATTGCATTAACTTCTGCTTTTCCTGAATAGCATTTACTGTTGGCGTCTCTTGAGAACCAAATAACTCCCTCTGTTGAGTAAAATTATCCATTTGTAGCTTTTCTTCACCATCTAGTTGAGTATCTTTTTGAAAAGTTAACTGTAGATTTGAAGAAAAATCTTCAGTCGGTTCTTGAATGAGTTCTTCCAAAAAAGATTTGGAAGTCCCTACTACCTCACCAGTTTCACCAGTAGGAGTATAAAAAAGCCAGCAAATTAATGAAAGAATCACTCCAAACAGGTAAACATTAAACACTAGGTCATAAGCAAAGTTAACTAGTTCAGTCATGTCGGTTTCTCCAAATAGTTAATTGGGTAGATTCTGTAAAGATTAGCTACCCAGTAGTGGGGCGAAACCGCCCCGTACTGAGTGCCACATCTACAAATTCCCAACTACCTTTGAAGAAGGGAAATTAAATTAAGTCAACAAGGTTTTCAGACACTTGAGGTGGAGATATTGGATGGAAAAGATTAGGAGAAATTCTAGGTGGAGAAATCTCACGTCTATTACCACGTAAATAGTTAACAAGAGAAACCAAGTCGTAATTATACCGAAGCTCGTGCGGGCAATTAGAGTCGTATGGGTCAATTGCTTGACCGTTAAACTTAAAGAAATAGTTAACACCAGTAGAACACTTGTGGACAACTATTCTATTTCTATCCACGCGCACGTCGGCACCATACAAACCTTTATTCAGTTCCCTAATTTTGTCTAGGTGACTGTAATCTTCATGAACTATTTCTCGGTATTTAAAGTGAGTGACATATCGGCGCAAATGAGAAGGCGAACCTAATTCAGGTAATTGATCTGACCAAGATAACCTAAATCCATCAAAATCAAACTGAAATCTACGACCGGAATAACTATCTTTGACAACAATATAGTCATCCATTTTAAAAACTTCGACATCAGCCAAACCTTCGTTAAGGCTAGCAATAACATCTGCGTTTTCATATTCGCGCTGCACTATCCCGTCTAAGAGTTTTTTATCAGGACAATGTGTTCGTTCCCACCCAAAAGGATGCATTCCACAGACTATTCTGTCAGCACCATGAAGGTAAGAACAGCCCTTGCAGGAATCCAAACAAGCATTTCTAAATTGCCCGCTAGATTTTGCCCAGTAAAAACTATTATGAAGCTGAAAATACTCCTCCAACGCTTCTTTAGGTAAAGGTTGACGTGAATGGAAATACTTTCCTACCAGATTTTCTCTTTCTGGATAGCTGGCTTCAAAAAGGACAGTCAGTTTTTGAATTTGGTAGTCATCAAGTTTAACAGAAACAATTTCTTCTTTCAGGTTAGACTTTGTACCGCAATGCGAACTCAAACGACAAAGGTGTAATCCATGTAAGGTAGGATGACCTTTGATTTGAGTTACATAATAGGTGTAAGTGACATTTTGCCGCCAAGTATATTCAACTCCTTTTGAATGAGTTTCCTCATCTTCTTCACAATCATCCAAACCAAATAATTCATTTTCTTCCTCCTCTTCTTCCTGTGAATCATCTTCATCAAATAATTCATCAGAATTATAGGAATCAATTGCAATTATCCGGTTTGAAGATTTATTTTTTTCCTCCTCTTCCAACTCTTTATTGGTTGTACCCAACACTAAACTACCAATAGTAACAGCAGAAACAGTACCAACTAAACCAAATAAACCAGTTGCAGTCGCAAGAGCAGTTATACCCTTGTAAGCAGGCTTATTTTCTACGCCCACCCCGGCATCTGCCAGGAATGTCAACCCAATTGAAGCCGGTAAAACCAATCCTACTGAAGCAAGCATTGCTAGTAGAGAAGCCATTCCTAAACAAGAATTGATTTCTTGTAGTCGATGTACAACCTGTGTCTTGAATTTGTCTTTCATAATTTCCCCTTTTGCAATTTTAACCGTTAGCTGCTAATGGCAACCCCGGCATTGGGGATGAGGGATTTTTAGACTTTGAAAAAACTTACTACTCTACTACTGTCAACTATAAATGGCACTCAGTTTTGATTTGAAACCATTATTTTTGATGTTCGAGTTCAGTTTTCTAAAAGCTAGACTCCCAGTGGCAGTAACAAGCATCGAACCTGTAAATAACCCAACGTTTACTGCCCAGTATCATTAGAAGATATGACTATTAGACTCATTCATCTCTAACTCTTGGAAACAATCAGTGAAACTTTGAAAGTGGAAATAACGTAAAGGTTGACAAGATACTGTCAACAAGCTTAATGTATCCAAAATAGCAAGCATTTGTAACCTAGATAAATCAGCGCTTAAATCATTAGTAGTGCAGTGTAACCTATCAAAATTATCTAATACTAAAAGCTTATTTTCTCCAAGTTGTAGCCTTTCTACAATTTGCTGCCACTCTGCACCAGCGTATAATCCAAAACCCATAGCTATAGCAGAAAAGAGGCTATCTACATTAAAAGGATAATCCAAAGCTAAGTACAAACTTTTACAGCTAGTATCTTTAAGTAAAGCCTGTTTGATAAGGTAAGTTTTTCCAATTCCGGTACGTCCCCACAAATTAATATTGACACCACGATTAATTTTCTCTAACAAATCTCTATAAGCTTGATACCTTAACATGAGCGCCAACCTCCTTTATACTTCTAATATTTCAGACAAAAACACTAACTACAAAGTACAAAACTACTCCCGGTAACTGAAAAAAAGAACCTACTACCCAAGCAACAACAATCGTGTTTGTCATATCCAGCAATTTTCTATATTCCCTAGCAAAGGAAATATATAGAATTGCCAGTACCACAAGAGCAGCAAGATGCATAAAGCTACACACCTACAAATTGTAGAGCTTTTTCTAAAGCCAAACTAGAAAACTGATTAAACTTGTAAAAGCTATCCAATAAAAAATCAGGATTTTGTGCCATTCTCACCAACACTTCATCTTTTTTCGCCCGATGATAATAATGAACAACAGGAGAGGAAATAGTACATAAATTGTCATTTCTAATGACTGCCGCTGCTACTAACCCATCCATAATAAATTTACTAGCTGCAGCAACATTATCATGGTCCCGGGCAAAGGTCTTTAAGTACCAGTGAAACTCCAACCAAACTTGACCTGAAAATTTGACATCACAAGTGCTTGCAAATCGGCATATCTTAGCTGTCCAGTATTTTTTCTGTCTGGCGCTTACTTGCCAGCTTTGACGAGCAAAATCTATTTGGTCATTAAGAGTGGGAGGAAGAAAATTTATCCTCATTTCAAATATCATCTCCTTCCTCCAAACCTATAAATTGAACGACAGCATCACGGATACGCTTGTATCTTCTACCATCCGCACGCGATATACTAAACAATTCTTGAACTATCTCAGAAATCTCATAACCCCTTTGATGCAGGGATATAATACTAGATTTAGTAGCTTCATCAAACGCAATATTTGAACGAAACTCTTCTTGTTTGTCAAACTTATTCTTATCAAGAACTCTAACTGAAATTTCTGACGTAATGGAGGTATTAAAATGAGAGAAATTCAAACCAGAATCCCAAGGAGTCATATCAAAAGCATGATTTTTCGCTTCTTCTAAATATTTCTCAAAATCTTTCTTCTCGTCTCCCAAGTACAGCCCCTGGAGACGAATGACCCCTAAGGGAGACTTGTAGAGCATATCGCCAAACCCCAGTAAGCTAGCTGCCCGGTTATCATCAGGATCGCCCAAGATAATCCCGCTGTCCTCCGGTCGGGAAGTTGCAAAAGCCACCTTCGCTGGACAGTTAGACCGAATGAGGGGTTTAATCACATCTTTGTCCGGACGCTGGGTAAACAACAAAATATGTATCCCCGCAGCTCCCGCTTTCGCCAGCAGCTTCATGAGCATCAGTTCAATCTGGTCTTTGTGATTAGGGTCAGACAATAAGTCAAAACACTCGTCTATCAGACACGCTATCCGAGCCATTGGCGCAGTGGGAAACATCTGATTGTATTGCGCCGCCTTCTCCACTCCCAAGCGCTCAAATTCCTGGTAACGGAGTTCTTGCTCCGCCACAAGATATTCCAGCAACTTTAAAGTGGCTCGCGCATCCTTAGCCACTGGTGCAATTAAATGGGGTAGCCCGTCAAAACAGCCAAACGTCACGCGCTTAACATCACTAAGAACCAACCTCACCACTCCTGGAGGATACCGCCGCGCCAAATATAAAACAGCAGCGCGCTCAAACTGACTCTTACCCCCACGAGTCGGCCCACCACCCAAGACATGAAAACGTAGACGTTCTCATCATAAAGGGGTATTTCAACATAGTTACTGTCAACATCCACACCACCTGGAATAAGTAAGTCGGCGTGAAAAAACCAAACTATGTAAAGATAAGTAAATACGGAGAAGATATCAAGCGGGGTAATAAAGATATGGGTGCTCGTTTAAGGGTGTTTCTAACTCGTGAGCAAGATCGAACCCTACTAAACCTCAGAAGTGCAGATGTACCACAGAAAGTCAAAGACCGAGCAGAAGTAATCAGGTTAAACGCACATGGCTGGTACGTGGAAAAAATAGCGGCTCACTTTAACTGGACTCCACAAACAGTAAGAGAAGTTTTACATAAATGGGAAAAGCATGGTCTGCAAGGACTTTGGGAATTACCAGGTCGAGGGGGGAAAACAAAATACAAGGAAGAGGACATAGTTTTTTTGGAAGAATGCCTCAAAAAAGAACCACGTACATACAACAGTCTTCAATTAGCACAGAAATTAGAACGCGATTGCCCGAAGGGCACTGCGCTCCGCGCAATCGCCTAGTCAAGTTGAGTCCCGATAGGTTAAGACGGGTACTCAAAAAAAGGGGGTAAGAGTGGAAACGAGCAAGGAAGAGCCACAAAGGGAAGCAAGACCCAAAAATCAGAGAAATAAAGCAAGCAGACCTAGATATGTTGGAAGTATCTGCTGCCACTGGAGAAATAGACCTGAAGTATTTAGATGAATCAGGGTTTTGTGCATGGAGTGAGCCGAGTTATACCTATTACCAACGAGGTGAGCAAAAACATTTAGAACAAACTTCTCGTCGTGGTCGCAGATTAAGCATTATCGGGTTTCTTCAACCCTTAATCAGTTTTGTTTATGGTCTTGTTATCGGTGGTGTTTCACGCAAATCTTATATCCAGATGATGGAACAAGAAGCCGAGGAAACCGAAAAGGCTGGACGTATTCGGGTAATTGTGCAGGATAACGGTCCAATACATCGATGCCAGGATGTTCAGCAGTTATGGTCAAAGTGGGAAAAGCAAGGTTTGTATAGCCGTCGCCAAAGGTGTTAGGACAAGTCGGCTGTAGATGGCTGCAACAGCATGATTTGTGGATTGAAAAGTTGTCCTAAGCTTCGTGTCGGTTGCTATATCTCCATGAGATGAAGCGAACTCACGGAATTTTTCCCAGTCGCTGATTTTATGATTATTACCCGGAGGCTGATTGGGCAAGGCTTGGAAGTCCCCAGTTTCGGCTTGTCGCTTCAGCCATAAGTCTATCGTGTTGCGACTGATATTGAACACAAGACTTGCTTCGCTTTTCTTCAAACCATCAAGTTCGATAGCTTGGATGACCTTTTGACGAAGGTCGTAACTGTAAGGTTTAGGCATATGTTAGCGCGAGCGCACTTTGCAGGAAAAAAAGGGACTACATCTAGTTTATGCTCAAACCGCCTTGGCGGTTGCTATAAAACCCAAGTTGAGATGGCCTCACTTTGGGAGGGAGAAATTAGTGATCGCACAATCTCACGGGCTTTGAAGAAAATTGGTTTTACTCGAAAAAAAAGACCTATGGCTACCGTGAGCGCGATGAAGCCAAACGACAAACGTTCATAGATCAGTTATCTACACTACCCTCGGATAAAATCGTGTACTTAGATGAGTCTGGCATGGATAGTCGAGATGAGTATGATTATGGTTGGAATGAAAAAGGGGAGCGCTTCCATGCACTTAAGTCAGGCCGACGCTCTGGACGGGTTAACATGATTGCCGCGCTGTGTAACCAAAACCTAATAGCTCCCTTCACTGTTGAGGGTGCGTGTAATCGAACAGTTTTTGAAACTTGGCTGGAAGCTTGTTTGCTTCCAATACTCGAACCGGGACAGGTTTTGGTGATGGATAATGCCACATTCCATAAAGGTGGGCGCATTCAACAATTGATCCAGGATGCAGGGTGTGAACTGCTGTACCTACCGCCTTATTCTCCAGACCTTAATAAGATTGAAAAATGCTGGTCTTGGTTAAAAAGTCGAATCCGCAAAAAACTCGATCAGTTTGATTGTTTACGAGATGCCATTGAGGATGTCTTGCTTTTTACGTCTTAACCGCCTTGGCGGTTGCTATACCCGTTCAAACCTCCTTAACTTCCGTTCAGGTTAATCATGACTGGTTGAAAGCCGGAAAACAAACGAGATCAATATCAATAATCAAAACCTTCAATACGATATGTAGAGTACTTACTTCAATTCTTCTTAATAAATTGGAGTTCAATGTGATGGATAATGTAAGGGATAATTCAACCGAAATAGATTCAGCACCGTCTCAGAAGTTTAGTAAGAAATCAATTTTAGTGATTACGGGGATTGCGATCGCAGCCCTGGCAGGAACGATTGGTTATCGCTGGTGGATTTATAATAAAACCCATGAATCAACTGATGATGCCTATGTAACAACTTATATCCATCCGATTAGCAGCCGTATTGCTGGAACGGTCACCCAGGTCAATGTAGATGATAATCAGGAAGTCAAGCAGGGACAAATACTGGTTGAGCTAGATCCAAAAGATTATCAAGTTGTTGTGCAACAAGCGCAAGCAGCATTGGAAAATGCGAGCAGGCAAGCCAGTGCCGCTCAAGCGACTATCAACCTGGCATCTAAAACGGCTCAAGCCAATACAACCGAGGCACAAGGAGCAGTAGGGGACGCGATTGCCAGCATTGCCAGTTCCCAGTCTGCTGTGAAGCAGGCGCAAGCAGGAATCGCAACTGCACAGCAACAATTCACCAAGGCACAGGCACAGGAAGCCAATACCAAAATCACTTACCAACGGTATGAACAGCTTTATCAAACGGGGGCAATTCCTAAACAGCAGCGAGATGATGCTCTGACGGCTTACCAAGTTGCCCAGGCAGAAACGAAGGCGGCACAACAGAGTATTCTGGATGCAAAAGCGAAGTATCAATCCGCACTCGATGGCATCGATCAAGCCAGAGCAAACTTAGTGGATTCGCAGGGGAAAGTGCAGCAGGCACAAGCCAGTGGACAGCAGACCGAAGTCAACCGCCGCCAGTATCAAGCTGCCCAGGCGCAAATTGCCAGTGCGGATGCCAATCTCAAACAGGCACAGCTCAATTTGTCCTATACCGTCATCAAAGCGCCTGTTGCAGGCAAAATTGGTAATAAAACAGTTCAAGTGGGCCAACGGATTCAACCCGATCAACCGCTGCTTTCTGTCGTGAGTGATGATAATTGGATCGTTGGCAACTTTAATGAAACACAGGTGGGTAAGATGCAACCCGGAGAAGCGGTTGATATTCGTGTGGATGCATTTCCAGGCAAGACTTTCAAAGGCGCAATCAACAGCGTATCGCCTGCATCGGGTTCAGATTTCTCCTTGCTGCCTCCCGACAATGCCACTGGCAACTTTACCAAAGTGGTGCAGCGGATTCCAGTCAAAATTACCTTTGATCGCAATAGCATTAAAGGCTATGAAAACCGCATCACACCAGGAATGTCGGTTGAAGTGACGGTCAGTACGGGAAGTCATTAAACATGAGCGAAAAACTCTAATGAAGAAGCAAAACTCATCCACGATACGTCAATTATCAAGCTACAGCCTTAAACAACTGCTTGACAATCGCCGCTCTTTTGTGCTTAAGGTAGTTCAACCAAGTTTGGAAGGATTGATGGATGGCTCTGTTTCTACCCTCGCACCTATCTTTGCAGCCGTGTTTGCGACTCAAAAGCCCCATGTAGGTTTTGTCGTTGGACTTTCGGCGGCGGTTGGTGCGGGAATCAGTATGGCATTCGCGGAAGCCCTTTCAGATACAGGAGTAGAAACCGGACGAGGACATCCGATTTTTCGGGGTGCGATCGTGGGTTTGATGACATTTTTAGGGGGCATTTTGCACACCTTACCATTCTTGATTTCTAACGTGAATACTGCACTCTATCTGGCTTATGGAGTTGTTGTATTTGAGTTAATTGTGATTTCTTACATTCGCTACCGATTCTTCCAATTGAATTTTATTAAATCTGCCTTTCAAGTCATTGTTGGAGGCGTTCTAGTTTTTCTTTCCGGTGTTGTTATTGGAAATGGATAGCTGAGTATTTACAAAAGACATCATCATGACACGATCTAAAATGGTCAAACCACAGGTGAAACAATCTAGTGATTCTGTTCCCGTATTAACCTGGGTAGCGGTGTTGGGAATGAACCTGGGCGCATTGATGTCATCCCTGGATGTGACTGCTACGAATGCATCGTTGCAAGACATGACTGGCGCGTTAGGAGCCACCCTCGATCAAGGTTCTTGGATTGCTACCGCTTATTTAATTGGTGAAATTATTGTCGTTCCGTTAACAGGTTGGTTTGGTAAAGTCTTTTCTACCCGCTGGTACATGACGGCTAGCACAGTCTTATTTCTGGTTTTTTCCGTTGCCTGTGCCAATGCTACAACGTTAGTTGAAATGATTGCCTTTCGAGGCTTTCAGGGATTCTTTGCGGGTGCATTCGTTCCTGTGGCAATGGCATACGTCCTACGTCACCTACCACCCTCAAAACACACGATTGGGCTAGCAATCTTTGGTCTTACTATCACCCTTGGACCTGCTATTGGACCAGCATTGGGCGGTTGGCTAACTTATAACTATAGCTGGCAATATATCTTCTACATTAACCTGATTCCCGGTAGTTTAATGTTGGCGACCTGCATTTTTCTAATTGAGCATGAACCGATGCACTTGAACGAATTAAAGCAGGGTGATTGGGCTGGCATATTAACAATGGGAATTGGGCTGGCCTGTCTGCAAACTGTGTTGGAGGAAGGGAACCGCGATCTCTGGTTTAACTCACCATTTATTGTGCGATTGACTGCGATCGCCGTCGTCTGTCTGACCCTATTTCTGGTAATCGAACTGACCAAAAAGCGCCCTTTTATCAATTTACGCCTGATGCAGCGTCGAAATCTTGCGCTTGCCAGTATCATCAGTTTTGTCGCCGGGTGCGGCATCTTTGGTGCTCTGTATGTGATGCCTATATATCTAGACTCCGTACAACACTACACTCCCTACCAGGTTGGGCTGACTCTAATGTGGGTTGGATTTGGTTCAGTGCTGGTAATGCCGTTCCTACCTATCATTCAAGCTAAAGTCGATTCACGGGTGATTGTCGCCGTAGGATGTGCCGTCTATGCAGTCAGTTGTTTCATGAACTCTCACCTGAGTGCTCAGTCGGGTACACCGCAGTTAATGCTGCCAGAGCTTGTTCAAGGAATCGGACAGAGTTTAATCACGATTCCCCTATCGGCTCTCGCAACTGCTGGAATTCAAGGGGAGCAATTGAGTGATGCTAGTGCGCTGTTCAACCAGGTACGCTACCTGGGGGGTTCCTTTGCCGATGCAATCTTTGCGACTGTGATCCAACATCGTTCCGAATTCCATTACGATCGCCTGCGAGGTGATGTCAGCCTCTACAACGAAACAACTCAGCAGCGACTTCAAGAGATGATACAGTATTTCATGAGTAAAGGAGCCGATTCAGCTACCGCTACCCAACAGGCAATTGCGGCGATCGCTCAAGTTGTGCAGCAACAAGCAACCGTTATGGCGATCGATGACTGTTACTACCTGCTAGGGTTGCTAATTCTCATCAGCGGTACTGCCCTACTGTTGATGAAAAAAGCTAAAACAAGCGGGAACATTGTTGCTCATTAGAAACCAGTACCTTTAGGTTAAGGGAAAAAGCGGAAGGCGAAAGGGTTAATTAACGCTTGTAGGTAGCTTCTTTTGCAAGGGAAATGTGATTGCCCTTTGGGCAGAGCGCAATCGCCATCATCAGCCCAAAAACCTTGGCTCTTACCCTCATTCTTTCGTTAACCTACAAAAGTTTTCGATCAAGCTGAATTCTCAACAAACCCTGCTTTTTACTATAAGCAATTACGAGAAAACAACTTTAGTTTGTCAATTTTTTTCAGAATATATTTATGATAATCATAATTTTTTTTGGTTAGATATCTATTTTTTAATAGTTAAACTTAAGTAGGAATGTGAACAACACACCTAGGGGGATATGAACACTCAAATCTTGTGGTTGCTCATCAAACGTATCAATTACAGACTCTACCTAGGCTTTATCCTAAGCTTATTACTGTTTATTTGTCCAACAGCTAAAGCTGGTTACGTACCCCCCAAAACTCAAAAGCCTCCTAGCGATCAATCAAGATCTGGAGGAACTAGAGGATGTTCAGAAGAAAAGATACCCCTAACCATTCTTGCCCCTACGACACATGTTGGATATACAGCTTCTTTTCGCCCCACATTTGTCTGGTTTTTATACAGTCCTTATGAAACAGACTTCAGAATTTTTGAGTTTGATACAAACAATCGCCTTCAACAACTAGGGAATCCCATTAAGTTGCAAGCTTCAAAAGGAATTAACAAATATTCTCTTCCAAAATCTCAGCCAGAATTAACTGTAGGTAAAAAATATCTTTGGCAGGTAGCTATCTTTTGTCCAGAGGGTGGCTTCTTAGTTCAAAGAGCAGAATTTGTGGTTGTCCAACCGTCATCAGATTTTACAAATAAACTATCAAAGACAGTAAATGGTTCTCAAAGAGCAAATTTTTACGCCAATGAAAGTCTGTGGTACGATGCATTAGAAGAGGCTCTCAAATTGGCTCCAAATGGTAAGCTGGGAGAAGTTGGTGCATCTCTGGTGCAATCTCTTATGCAATCGGAAAAACAAGAGGGAAGTCTTCAGGAGCAACAAGAAATTCAGCAAAAATTTGAAAATGTAAAGGCGATCGTAAACTCTCAAACATAAAACACTGCACATTAAAAGAGTGAACAGCTACCTACGCAGTAACGCGTCGCTTTGGTGGAGGATTTAAACCCGGCACCAACGCTCTCTGGTGCTCTTGGTGCGGGACTTAAATCCAATGATGAAACTGATAACTGATAACTGATAACTGGTAACTGGTAACTGTTAAAGCCAATTACCAATTAAGATGAATGGTGCCCAGTAATAGGGGTGTTCAAATTGGTCATTCATGTCTGATTCTCTGGCTTTAATAAGTTGAATTTGAGCCTGCCGCAAAGCTTGTGCTTTACTCATACCTGGGTTGCGTAAGTTGCGGTAAAATTCAGAGACTAACATTAATGTGGAATCATCTCTGATAGACCAAAGAGAAGCTAGGGCACTTTTGACGCCAGCCTGCAAAGCTACACCAGCTAAACCAAGAGTTGCACGGTCATCTCCTACAGCAGTTTGACAAGCAGTGAGTGTGAGCAATTCTACCAAATCAGAACCATCATTGACTTGGCGGAGTATACGTTCTAGCTCATTGATGGTAAGTTTATTGTTGTCTCCTGTGACTAGAAAAGTATCTTCTAGAAGTGTACCAAACTGAGCGTGAGTTGCGATGTGAATAATCGGATAGTTAACTCTATCTAGTTCTTTTTCTAGTCTACTCTGGTTGAAATCTGTATTTTTTAACTGTTTGCTACGCGGAAATTGTTGTTCAACCATCTGAATTTCTGAATCCACTTGTAGTAAAGCTGGATAGTCTTTTTCATCAACTTTAGCTTTTGTGGTTAAGCCCAAGATTAAAGCTCTATTTATTTGAAGATTCTGTTGATTAGATGCTGTTAGACGTAAACTAGGTGTGGTAGCAATAGCATACTTCTCAATCAAATATTTCTCCCCATCATGAAGCGCAGTTATGGGAATACTTCGTAGGAAACTGTCTTGGATGAAAACGAGAGTTTTAATTTGATTTGGATTGAAATCAGCCTCGAAAGGACGAATAATCCAGTTATATAGTTTCTGCGCTGAGGCTTTATTATAATCGATGATCGCAGATAATTGGTCTTGCAGCCCTTGGCGAAATTCGTTAACTTGTCCTTCCAGAGTTTCGCGCTTCTCATTTATCCAGTGCAACCGCTTGGTGCCATTTGGGAGACTGAGTATAATCGCAGTTTTATCATCGAAAATAATCGAGCTAAAAACAGCAGTATCTTTTCCTAGTAGCTCATCAATATTTTTCGAGTTACTAATAGCGACTACTATACAATCATTTCCAAAATAATTTTGTAATTCTGCCAATCTGAGAGAATCTATAGTTGACACCGCAGTTGTAAGTTGCTGAAAGCGCGTTTTATTTTCAATCGATGATAAAGAAGCTTGCTCTAGCTCTAACTGAGCGAATTCTCTGTAAAAAGGCTCAACGACATCCCGAAAATCAAATTGTAAGTTTCTATCAGCATTTAGGATATCACTACGGATGTCTTCTAGAGTAGAATATGCTTTTTGATAAGCTGTTGCAGCTTCCGCCTTTTTCCCCTGCGCTTTCAAAATTCGTCCCACTTGCCACTCCCACAAATAAAGGCTATCTTTTGCCAATAATCCTTGTTCAGCTTGCCAAAGCGACTCTTGAGTGAGTTTTAAAGCTTGCTCATATTCTTGACGACATTCATAAAAATGACCTAGTGAGCCATTTGCAAAAGATGCTGAGCGAGAATTTTTGAGACTTTCAGCGGTTTTGATAGCATTGTTGAGTAGTACAACAACTTCTGCATCTGGTAGTAGTCCTTTTACGGGACATTGAGTTAAGCGTGAGGTTGCAGAAGTCATATAAGTTGTCGCAGCATCAACCTTAATAGCTGGTAGATTCGCCAAATCTATTGCTATATAAACTTTTTGGGTAGAATCGGGTAACTTCTCTAGTAGGGCTAAAGCTTCTTTCACGGCTGTGTCAAGTTGAGTAGGATGAACTTTGGTACGATAATAAAGCTGAATTAAATTGCTTAGTGCTGACGCTTGAGCGAGCTGATCACTTTGGCGAGCTTTGTTAAGACTAGACTGAAATGTCTGTGAAGCTTTTTGGTAAAAACTTTTAGCGTTTTGCTTGAACTGCTCAGCCCGAGGAACACCGCTACTTTGAGCAGATTTAGCACGCAATTCCCACAACTGCGCCTGACTAGCATAGGTATTGCCTAAACTATTCAGCACTAAAAAGTTATAATCATTGTGAGCAATCTTTTGTGCACTCTCAAGATATTTAATAGCTTGCTCGTAATCACCCATCAAACGATAAGCTTCCCCAAGACTTCCTAAAGCTGCTGCTTCCCCCCGTTGGTCTTTTTGATAACGAGAAATTTGCAATGCACTTTGTTGCAGACAAACAGGTTCTTTGACTGGTTGTTGTTGCTTAGGTTCTTGTGCCAATACACCACATAATAGAGCGATCGCCTTTTTGGATTGCCCTAACCTGCTGTAGACTTGAGCAAGTTCAGTGAGCATTCGTCCCATTTGCTGCGTATCTCCTATTTGACGATAGTAAGCAATGACTGCATCCCAATGAGCGATGGACTTGTCCATTTGACCGATTTGTTGATACGCCCTTGCTAAATTCTCTAAAACTATCGTTGCATTTGCAGAGTTGTGAGTCGTTTTGTAAATATTTAAAGCGGATTGCCAATATTTAATTGCATCTGAAAAATTTGCGCTTCGGTAGCTTTGAACACCCTGTTGTACTAGTTTACTAGCATCAGGAGTTTGTGCTTGTACCACTTCCCCTATTTTCGGTTGCCAAGTGATAAATGCCACATCATTTAGCCATAAGCAAAAGGTGAGACTGCAAAGAAATAGAATTCCTAGTAACCGATATCGAGTAGATTTACGGTATTGATTGTCCACATAGCACCTCCTATAACGAAAAGCAAACGTTATCAAGGACACTCACGGCTTAAAACAAGCTGTCCTGAAGGAAGTTGATACACATCTTGAGCTTCCACAATCGGCGAACCTTTTTGCCAAGCATGACGAGTAGAGTTTTCTAATGCGGAAGCATCAGTTGTACGCACACTGCCAGTCGCATACTGGGACATCACAGCGTCTCCAGGACGAAATGGCAAACCACCAGAACCTGTGATAATGAAACTCCCCTGTTGCTTTTGATTACGGCGTGCAATACAGCTACTGGCAATCAACCGCGACGTGTCTACAAATTCAATCGGTAATTCAACTAAACCAGCAGCTGGGTCAATACCTGCTGTGGTGACACTGATTATGCCAATTAAGGCATCGGTCGCTCCCGTGGCGGTGATGTCGCTACTGGGGGTGGGCTGAAGACGCGGTTGAATGCCAAAAATCGAATAGGCATTGATGCTGACGTTGCCGCCGCGAAAATCTTCAGAGTTGGCGCTGATGTCGCTATTTTCTTGAGGAATAGCCACTAGAAACTGAGTATCAATCTCAATGTTGCCACCAGGAATGTTGCTTCCTTTGGCGTTGGTTGTGATCTTACTACCATTGCGGAGGAGGATGAGGGGCGATCGCAAATTGATATTCCCTCCACCGCCAGTGGTGTCTGCCCGAATGCTGCCAGCATTGTTGAGATAGATTTGATTCGCATCCACAAACAAGTTGCCTGCACTGCCTGTGCCTGAACTGCTGACCGTCACTTGTGCTTGGTTTTGAATACCGAGGGTGCCTGTGCGGAGATTTAAGTTCCCGCCATTGCCGCTGCTACCCGTCCCGGCGGCAATAATCGAACCATTGCCTGTGAGCGTAATCGACTCTGGGGCAGTGAGCGTCAACGTTCCACCCCGACCACTGCTGTAGGTGGAAGCAGAGATTTGTGCGCCTTGTTGCAGGTTCACCCGCACACTTTGCCCGTTCCCTCGTGGCTGAATGGTCAAGTCGCCCGCATCTCCAGTATTGGTGGTTTCGGCGAATAGACCACTGCTTGCCCCACTCAGTTGCAGGTCTGGAGTATTAACTATGATGTCGCCAGCCTCACCGTTACTATTCGTCGTGGTGAGTAGTCGCCCGCCACTGCTCAAAGCTACCGTGTCGGCACTGAGTGTGATATTGCCAGCGTTTCCCTCTCCAGAGGTGGAAGCTGCAAGTTGAGCGCCATTGAGCAGTGAGAGCTTAAGCGCTGTGATGTCAATATCGCCTCCCCTGCCCGATCCACTTGGCTCAAGCGTACTGATGGCATCTCCCCCATCAAACGAGACACTACCGTTCGCCTGAATCTGGATATTTCCGGCATCGCCTTGCCCTTGTGTGCTCGTGCTGATTCTGCCTTGGTCGGAAACCGACAGTGAACCTGTGGTGATGATGATGTCCCCTCCGTTTCCCACAACTCCTTGTGGGGTCGTGGCAAACACTCCACTGCGGAGGTTAGTACGAGTAGAGGTTGTGCCACGAATCTGTACAGAGTCACGAGCATGAATGGTGATATCACCTGCATTACCCGTGCCGCTGTCATTGTCGGCATACAGGGCACCCCCATTGGTCAGCGCCAGCACTCCAGTGGTGATCGTTATATCTCCTCCCCTACCCACAGCTCCTTGATTCACTTGTGTGAAAATAGCGGTGTTTTCAACGGGGCTTTCACCATCTAGTGAGACAGTATCGCGGACATTGATATTGACGCTACCTGCATCTCCCTGTCCATTAGTGCTGGAAACCATTTGAGAGCCTCCTGTAAGAGACAGCGACCCTGCCGTGATCTCGATATCGCCACCCTTACCGATGCTAGTGTTGTTTATGTTACTGAGTACACTACTGTAACTATTCAAAGAGACAGTATCGCGGGCATTAATATCCACACTGCCTGCATCTCCCTGTCCATCCGTGGCAGAATTCAGTTGAGCGTTATTGGTGAGAGAAAGCGACCCCGTAGTGATGTTGATACCGCCACTGTTACCGACACCTTGGTACACGGCACTGCCTATAAGACTGTCATCCAAAGAGACAGTATCGCGGGCATTAATATTCACCCTACCTGTGTTTCCCTGTCCTCTCGTGTAGGAATTCAGTTGAGCGTTATTGGTGAGAGACAGCGACCCCGTAGTAATGTTAATACCACCACTGTTACCGACACCAGTTGGGTCTACGCCACTGCCTATAAGACTGCCGTAACTACCCCCATCCATAAAGATCATATCGCGGGCATAAATATTGATACTACCTGTATTCCCCTGTCCTCTCGTGACTGAACCTATTCGAGCACTATTTGTGATAAAAACCGATCCTGTCGTGATGTTGAAATCGCCAGCGTTACCGACACTCGTTGGTTGCACCGCAGTGCCGCCTATGACACCATCACCATCCCAAGACACCGTATCGCGGGCATTAATATTGATACTGCCTGTATTTCCCTGCCCAAACGTGTCGGAACCTAGTTGAGCATTCCCTGTGACAGAAAACGACCCTGTCGTGATGTTGATGTTACCTGCATTACCCGTACTTCCAAAACCCACTCGGTTACCGATTAGGCTGTCATCAGCTAGGTTGATTGTTTCTGTCGCATCAAGCTGCATATCCCCCGCTTGTGCCCCAGCAAAGCCCAACCCGTCTTTAATTCCCACCCAAATTCTACTTCCTTGGCTTAGGGTCAAGTTCCGTGCGGTGATAATCATACTCCCGCCACCCCCTCCACGAGCGTCTATAACAGCGCTGTTGCTGAGGGAAACATCTGCCCGTGCTACGCTATCGGGAAAACTCAACCGCCACTCACTAGCCGTTCCACTCAGCCCAACACTTCCCTGTCCCGCTACGGCACCCAACTCCACTCGGCTTCCCGGACTGATAATTTGCCCGCCTTCTAACCCGACATTGCCACCAACTAGCAACAAGCTCTGTCCCGGTGGTACCTGCAGCCCGGTACTGTTGTTAGCCGTCGAGCGGTTGATAATTGCTTGCGCTGCCAGTTGATTGAAAAACAAGGCGTTGGGATTGACGTTCAACACTTGACTGGGCACCGGTTGTCCTGGATTCGCACTAAAAATATCTCCATTTGCCAATCCAATCGCATCGGCTGTGGTGGTTACAAACGAACCGCCAATATTGAGTGACGCATTCGGACCAAACACAATGCCATTCGGGTTGAGCAAGAACAGGTTGGCTGTACCGTTAGCTCGGATTAAGCCATCAATATTAGAAATTGACCCACCTGTGACTCGTGTTAGGATATTCTGCACATTAGCCGGATTGTTGAAGAAGGCAGTACCGCCAGTGGGCACAGAAAACGATTGGAAACTGTGGAAGAGATTACTACCGCGAATTGCTCCGCCATCAATGCGATCGCTTGCTAAGTCACGAATCACTAAATTAGGTGTAACGACAGAACTTTCAGAAGACAGCGTAGCATCTGGTGTTATTTGTGCATTGGCTTGCTCAGATGTTGTCAATGCGTACGCACCTACCAAGGAACAGCAACCTGCCAACCCTAATTGCAATCTTCTAAGTCGCCAAAATTTTCTTTTCATAGAATAGTTCGCTTAAGAAGTGATAAATGGCACATGGTCTAGCCATAAGCAAAAGGTGAGGCTGCAAATAAAATAAATAGGATTTCTAGTAACTGGTATCGAGTAGATTTACGATATTGATTGTCCAAATAGCACCTCTTATAACGAAAAGCAAACGTTATCAAGGACACTCCCGGCTTAAAACAAGCTGTCCTGAAGGAAGTTGATACACATTTTGAGCTTCCACAATCGGCGAACCTTTTTGCCAAGCATGACGAGTCGAGTTTTCTGATGCGGAAGCATCAGTTGTACGCACACTCCCAGTCGCATACTGGGATATCACAGCGTCTCCAGGACGAAACGGCAAACCACCAGAACCTGTGATCATGAAACTCCCCTGTTGCTTTTGATTACGGCGTGCAATACAGCTACTAGCAATCAAGCTGCTAGTGTCGATTAGGTTTTGAGGTAACTCAATAAAGCTATTTTGAACCAAGCTTGGTTCAGGTGTGGTGATGATGCCGGAGGACAAGTCACCAGTTGCATTGAGATCAACGCGGTTATTACGATCCAGAGTGAGGCGATCTGCACCAGAAAGAGTAGGTTGATAGTTTTGACCGAAGAAAGCGGGGGTGTTAAGGGTGATGTTACCGCCTCTTCCATCTCGGGCAAATGCAAGGATGTCGCTGTCATTGAGGGCGATGATGGAGTTAGCATTAAGGGTGATATTACCGCCGCCACCTACGCCACTCAAGACGTTGGTTGCAATGTTGCTGTCACCAAACAGGCGCATGTCCTTTGCTGTAATAGTGATGGCACCTCCGGAAGAGCGTTCTGCAGTAGTGATGATATCACCGTTAGTAGCCCTTAAGAGTCCGTCAACATTAATAGTGATGTTGCCTGCATTTCCCTGACTGCGCCCCTCGGCGCTAACTACTGCTCTATCCTGAATCAGCAACTCACTGGTATGAATCGTCAAATCACCCCCATTTCCAGTTGAGCCTGAAATAGCTGCAGAATACAAGCCGCTGAAACTGTGACCATCACTAGAGGTACCAATCAGTTGTACCTTGTTAGCAGTGAGTGTCAAATTCCCTCCATTGCCACTACCCAATGTGCTAGTACTAACTTGTGCCCCATTTTGAATCAGCAACTCACTGGTATTAATCATCAAATCACCCGCATTCCCGGTTGAGCCTGAAATAGCTGCAGAATACAAGCCGCTGGAGAAGCGACCATCACTAGAGGTACCAATCAATTGCACCTTGTTGGCTCGTACTGTAAGATTCCCTCCATTGCCAGTACCAAATGTGGCAGCATTAACTTGTGCCCCATTTTCAATCAGCAACTCATTGGTATGAATCGTCACATTAGCCCCATTCCCAGTTGAGCCTGAATCAGCAGCAGAACCCAAGCTGCTGACAAAGCGACCATCACTAGAGGTACCGATCAGTTGCACCTTGTTGGCTCGTACTGTAAGATTCCCTCCATTGCCAGTACCAAATGTGCCAGTAGTAACTTGTGCCCCATTTTGAACCAGCAACTCACTGGTATGAATCGTCAAATCACCTGCATTTCCGGTTGAGCCTGGGTTAGCAACAGAAAACAAGCCGGTGCCAAAGGAACTATCACTAGAACTACCAATCAGTTGCACCTTGTTGGCAGTGAGTGCCAAATTCCCTCCATTGCCACTACCAAATGTGGCAGCACTAACTTGTGCCCCATTTTGAATCAGCAACTCACTGGTATGAATCGTCAAATCACCCGCCTTCCCGGTTGAGCCCGGGTTAGCAACAGAAAACAAGCCGGTGCCAAAGGAACTATCACTAGAACTACCAATCACTTGCACCTTGTTGGCTGTAAGTGTCAAATTTCCTCCATTGCCACTACCATATGTGCCAGTAGTAACTTGTGCCCGATTTTGAATCAGCAACTCACTGGTATGAATCGTCAAATCACCCGCCTTCCCGGTTGAGCCTGGGTAAGCAGCAGAAGCCAAGTTGCTGAAAATCTGACCATCACTAGAACTACCAATCAGTTGCACCTTGTTAGCAGTGATTGTCAAATTTCCTCCATTGCCACTACCAAGTGTGCCAGTACTAACTTGTGCCCCATTTTGAATCAGCAACTCACTGGTATTAATCGTCAAGGAACCCGCATTCGCGGTTGAGCGTCGTTCAGCTTGAGAATACAAGCCGCTGGGATACTGACCATCACTGGTCGTACCAATCACTTGCACCTTGTTAGCAGTAATTGTCAAATTGCCTCCATTGCCACTACCAAATGTGCCAGTACTAACTAGTGCCCCATTTTGAATCAGCAACTCACTGGTATTAATCGTCAAGGAACCCGCATTCCCGGTTGCGCCTGAAAGAGGTTCAGAAAACAAGCCGCTGGAAAACTGATTATCACTAGAGGTACCAATCACTTGCACCTTGTTAGCAGTGATTGTCAAATTCCCTCCATTGCCACTACCAAGTGTGCCAGTACTAACTTGTGCTCCATTTTGAATCAGCAACTCACTGGTATTAATCGTCAAGGAACCCGCATTCCCGGTTGCTCCTGGCTTAGCTTGAGCAGTCAAAGCATTGAGGAACCGATTATCACTAGAAATACCATTTATATTTAGCAACTCAGTCGCCATCACTTGCAAGGATCCACCAGACTCTGTTCCGAGAGTACTTGCCTCTATTTGAGAACCATTGCTCAGGGTGACGCGCCTGCCCACTACCTGTATATCACCACTGCCCGCGCCACTAGCATCAACTGCTGTTTGTTGCGATAGTTGAATATTGCCAAAGTTTTGCACCCCATCATAGCCAAAGGCAAAACCTTTATTATTGGAGGCGAGGCTGACAAAACCTGAGCCGGCAACACTCCCCAGTTCTATCCGTCCGCCAGCAGTTTTGATGGTTGCTCCTTCTAAGCTAATATCACCACCCACCAATGCTAAGGTTTGGTTCGGTTCCACCCGTAGAGCATTCATTGTATCAATTAACTCACTTGTTATCCTTTGACCCTGACCATCGCCTATAACCTGAATCTCTCCTGGATTTGCTCCATATTGCAAACCTACAGGCACACTGAGGGTAAGTAATGATGTAGACTGTGGTGCAGTGGCGCTATATTCAAAGCCATCAGCAAATTTCAAGCTATTTGCCGTACTACCAACAAACGAACCCTGAAGATCCAATCGCGCATTTTGACCAAATAGAATTCCATTGGGATTGAGCAAAAACAAGTTGGCATTACCCAATACACCAAGCCTCCCTAGAATCTCGGAGCGACTCGTTCCTGTCACCCGAGTGAGAATGTTCTTAATTCCCTCAGGATTGCTGAAATAAACTCCTCTTGCTTCACCCACGTTGAATTCTCGAAAACTGTGGAAGAGATTACCACCGCGAATTGCTCCGCCATCAATGCGATCGCTTGTTAAGTCACGAATCACTAAATTAGGTGTAACGACAGAACTTTCAGAAGACAGCGTAGCATCTGGTGTTATTTGTGCATGGGCTTGCTCGGATGTTGTCAATACGTACGCACTTACCAAAGCCCAGCAACCTGCTAATCCTAATTGCAATCTTCTAATACCGTTTCTCCATGAAGATGCACGCTTATTCAACCCCCTTGTAGTCCCCCCTTGGTAGGGGGGGATGCAGTCGGCGGAGGGTAAATAAAGTGCAATGTCACAGAGAATTGCTATACAGCGCTTTGCATCTAAATGGAGTACACCCCTCCCCAACCCTCCCCTTGGCAAGGGAAGGGTGCGCGACAGCGCGGGTGGGGTACTTCTGTACTTCACGAACTTGCAATCTGCTATAAGTAGCCAAAATTTTTCTTTCATATAACATATTCTTTATTCTGTCAATTTTCATAAATAAATTTTTACTGAAAAATAAAAATCAATTTTTAGCTGGATCTAAAATTTTTTGTTGATAAATTATTTACTGTAAATTAAACCATGAACAACACACTGAGGGGAAGATATGAACTCTCAAATGTTGTAGTTATTCATCAAACGTATCAATTGCATTCCTGACATGTTCTGATAAAAATAAACTGTTATCTAGCTGCTATTTAGCTGTCAATATATTTTTGGATATTTAAATGTAAAGTAAATTAAATTTTTCAATTAATTACTACTGGTAAAAAAAGTAACTTTAATCACAAACAATCTTCTAAATATTAATTTTGTCAATTCCGGGAAGTGTCAAATGCAGCCTCATATAAAGCTTCTAGCTGGCTAAGATACCATTAACAAGACTAATTTGATAAACAAAATTAATCACATATTAAGCAACACCTTATGGGGTTCATCCCAATTTCACCAAAACACCCAAGGCAATTCGGTGCGTAGTCCTGAGCGAAGCGAAGGAACAGGAGGGAAGAATCTCAAGCCCACGTTGATTTAAAAGATGCTTCGCTTCACTTAGCATGACAATAAATTTGCACCTATGGGATACTCCCCACCTATTATTTTTTCATTTCTTTGTTACTTAGTTAACTTGTTAGTAAAAGTATTCTGTGATAAACAAGTAACAATACTATATTTATTACTAACGTTTAGTTTCAGAGAAGCTTTGAAATATGCTGTCAATGGTGGGGTTAAAATTGTGTACTGGAGCGAATACCTACAGTTTTACTTTGCAGTACGTATTTGGAGGTTGAGTGTAGCAGGGTTGTTAGGGTGCATAGGAGCGTGCGCCACTTCTTTAGATATCTGTGTCTTTGCCCAAAGCAGCGATATTGTATTTGACAACACTTTAGGCTCTGAAAGTTCTACAATTTTTTACCTAAACCCCAGCTTAAGAGTTGCACAATCAACCCCACCGCCGAGAGTTACCATTCCCCCAACCGTACCAGGGCGCGTTGAAGAAATTATTCCCAAACCCACTAAACCTCTACCCATCCCCTCTACTCCAAGCGCACCACCAACACCACCCAATCTCGAAACACCTCCCATTCCTCAACCCACCGCGCCTTCTCCCACAAACCTTCGCTTTTACATTAAGAAGATTGAAGTCTTAGGCAATACCGTTCTCAAAGAGGAAATTAGTCAGTTAGTTAAGAAATATGAAAACCGGAAAATTACTTTTGAAGACCTAACCGCCTTGCGCTCTGCTATCACCGAGCTTTACGTCAAAAAAGGTTACGTCACTTCCGGTGCATTTTTGCCCAACAACCAAGCTCTTGACAAAGGTATTGTGCAAATTCAACTGGTAGAAGGCGAACTAGAGCGAATAGAAATTACTGGTTTAAGCCGCCTGGGAAAAGGATACGTGCTTCGTCGCTTGAGGAGCGCCACTAAAGCTCCTTTAAACCGCCAACGCCTAGAGGAAGCACTGCAACTGTTGCAGCTTGATCCGCTTTTAGAACGGGTGAATGCTGAGTTAACCGCAGGTAGTGTCCCAGGGCGCAATATCTTACAAGTGCGTTTGAAAGAAGCTCCTGCATTTCATGCAGGCATTATCATTGGCAACAACCAATCTCCTAGCATCGGTTCAATTCAGGGTAGTGTCTTTGTGACTCACGATAACTTGTTGGGCTTCGGCGATCGCCTGGCTGTTGAATACGGACGCACCGAGGGACTCAATCTCTACGATTTCAGCTACACCGTGCCGCTTTTACCTCGCAATGGCACTCTTAGCTTCCGCTATAGCAACAACGACAGCAATATTGTCGAAGCCCCTTTCCAAGACTTAGGTATTCGCAACCAGTCCGAAACCTTTTCCGTCAGTCTGCGCCAACCGTTAGCGCAATCCCCTGAATCTGAGTTTGCTATTGGTGTAGGGTTAGACTTGCGTCGCAATCAAACCTTTATTCTGGATGACATTCCCTACTCGTTTTCACAAGGACCAGAAAACGGGAGATCCAGAATCACTGTGATTCGGTTTTACCAAGACTGGGTAAATCGGACTGCAACACAAGTGCTAGCAGCGCGATCCCAATTCAGCTTTGGCATCGATGCCTTTGATGCAACCATCAATAACACAGGTACCGATGGACGCTTCTTTTCGTGGTTAGGACAGTTTCAGTGGGTGCAGCAATTGTCCCCAAGAGCCTTGCTGGTAACTCGCATCGATACCCAGTTAACGCCAGATTCTCTTCTATCATTGGAAAAGTTTAGTATTGGTGGTGTAGATACGGTTAGGGGCTATCGGCAAAACCAAGTAGTATCTGACAATGGCGTTGTCGCTTCTTTTGAACTCCGCATTCCCGTCACCGCTGATCCTAGAACCCTACAAATCACGCCATTTTTTGAGATAGGCACTGGGTGGAATAACCGTGATGCTAACCCAGATCCGAATTTAATTGCAGGCTTGGGTTTGGGTGTGGAATGGCAAATTAACCGTAGTTTGGATGTCCGCTTAGATTATGGTATCCCATTAGTTGGGGTGAGCAATAGAGGAGACTCCTTGCAAGATAATGGACTTTATTTCTCGTTGCGATATCAACCTTTTTAACCTTAAGGTAATGATAAGTATTCAACCGCACATGATATTAGCCAGAAACTCAACCTCTCCATCATTATTAGGACTTACGCAAAATCTCTAATGAAAGCCTCTTTCCTTCATGTCCTTCGTGTCCTTTGCGGTTCATTTTTCGGTTATTACTGCGTAAGTCCTAATTATATCTCAATACGGTTCAGTTAGTGGTGTTTAGTTTTGTTAAGATCCCCTAACCCCCTTAAAAAGGGGGCTTAGTTCCCTCCTTTTTAAGGAGGGCTAGGGAGGATCAATCCTTAACTGAACTGTATTGAATTATATCTTTGGCACTACCCATCTTTGGCACTCCCAAAAAAGGATTTAAGTTGCTTTCGGATTTTTCCGATGCAACCTTTGCTACCTCCGAGGAACCAGGTTAACTCACATAAAGTTCCACGGGGAGAAACAGATTCTCGCTTAAAATGACCTCCCAATTTACAAGCTAAATTTATAGCTTGTTTTGTGCCTTTATTTTCTAAATTTGAACTGATGCCGCATCCATTATCTTTTATGGTAAGAGTGTACCATCCTTGATTTTCCTTACCAGTAGCTTGGATGAATTTGGCTCCTACTGCATGTTTTCCAACATTGCATAAAGCTTCTTCCAAGAATTGGCAAAGTTCTCGTTTCTGTTCAATACTCAAATACTCCTCCCCAATGGGGTCAAATGACCGAGTTTTTACTTTAAGATTTTGAAAAAAGGGAAGGTCTCGCTCTAATGTACTGGTGTAAACCTCATAAAAAAGTTCGTGAATTGGAAGTTTTAAATCTAGTTTTAAACCACTCCCAATACGGAGGCTTTCTTCCTGATCTAGGGCTTCCAATTTTAGATATTCACCAATCGCCCGAATTTCAAAGTTGAGACTTTTCAATTGCGAGTGTAATTTCTCCCGTGAATAATTCTGCTCCTGAACACATCTTAAAGTATTAGCTAGTGTCTGCAAAGGTCCATTATGAATAAGAGTAAATGTATGGTCAATTGTGCGTTGGCGTTCATTAATTTGAGATTGCAAAGCTCGGTCGCGTTGATAAAAAGCAAAAGCACTTAGACCTACACCATTGATACCTAAAATTAACAAATTTGGTGCAACGGGAATCCACCAACCCCATATCAAAAGCAGATAACTAATTCCAACCAACAAAAGACTAATAACACCAATAGCAAACAGATTCTTGAGTACAGATTGAGTCAGCCGCCCAATAATAATGGGGATAAAACCCCAAAATGTTATCCACAAATATTCCCACTTATCTGACCAATCTTTTAACAGTGGTCGTTTATTAAGAACTGCGCTAATGATTTGGGAACAAGCATGAGCGTGAAATTCTACTCCAAAAATTTGATCAAAACTTTTCAAATCAGCAATTGCTTTAGTATAAAGATAGTCTGGAACGCTAGGAGCTGTTATACCTATCAAAATAATGCGATCGCGCAGCCATTCCGGCTGAGATTTGCCAGTTTTAATATCATTAAGAGATAAAACTCGAAATGGTTTTTTTCCACTCCGCCAATTGAGTAATGTTTGAACCCCACCCGCATCTGTTCCTACATATCCGCCAGTGTTGGGCAAAAAGCGAGGGATTTCAACTGAGCCAAAGCGCATAGCTTCGGGGTCATGAATACCATTTTCTAAAGTAATACCTTCACGAGATAAATAATTCTCTGCTAAACGCAAAGATAGGGAAAACTTGTAGCTTTGATTATTGTTTAATGATGGTGTACTCAGAAGAACGCGCCTGGAGTTGCCATCCTTATCAGCGATAACATCCATGAAACCTATTTGTTCAGAAGACACATACGACAGCGCAGCAATTTGATTAGGTAAGACTTTTTCAATAGCAATTATATTTTTACTTTGTTTAAATACATCAATTAGTTGTTTATGACCTGGCTCAAGAGGCACATTTCTAACAATATCCAAACCAATAACTCTCGGTTTATAATTCTGTACTTTCCTGATAACTGCTGCAATCTCACCATCTGGTATGGGATATGTTTTTGCACTCGCGATATCATCTTCATTAATGCCGATAATTGTGATTCTATTATCTATAGGCTCAGCAGGACGTAAATGGAGAAAGTTATCAAGTGCCATCCACTCTAAAGGTTGAAGTAACCCAGTGAAGCGAGCGATGGTGACAATCGCCAAGACTGCAAAGCCTGGTAACGCTCCTGTACGCCAAATAGCAATTTCTTTCTTAATTTTTCTCCAAATCTGCGTTTCAGAAGCTTCAACCATGAATTAATAACTCCTAACTCCTTATTAGTCAATTAGCCCTTCTTCTTTCGCACGGATTCTCGTTTGAATTCGCATATTCTTGCCTTCTTGTCTGCAATCTTCAGGATAAACGCCCAAAACGTCTTGGATTTTAGTCCAGTATGAACGAATTGTCCTTTCATGCATATGCATTCGTTCAGCAATAGTCTTATCTTGCAATCCTTCTTCAAATGCTAGCCCCAGAACCTCTAGCCACTCAGGCTTAAATTCCAGTGCTGTTTTTATATCTTTTGTATGCGTTCCCCCTTGTAGTGCTAAGTTAATCCTTGTTAATATCTCTTTTTCAGACAGTCCTTTATCGGCGATCGCAAAGCCCCCTTGATGCTCGTCAATTTCATGTTTAATCCGCACCAGTGCTTTAACATAACTGCTTTGCACCACGATATTTAGTGCAGGATATTTTTTCATCAAAATCTTCAGTAGTTGAATACCTTCATCAATATGGGCGGTCATTCCGGTCTTGTATGGAATGGACAAGTCCATCACAACAAGATCAAGTTGAAAACTCTCTACTATATCAAAAGCTTCTTGTGCAGTTTTAGCCTTGAGAATTTCCGCGTTTGGGTACTTCTGTCGTAGCACATCGAGGCTTCCTGTCAGGATTAATTGGTGGTCATCTACTACTAGAATCTTTTGCTTTTCTTGACTCATCATCAATTCCTCAAAGTTTACTTTTACCGTAGTTCTTTCTGATATCACGTTCATAGCAAACCTGAAACCCAAGTATCCACCACTTAATTGTTTTGTCAAATAAACCGATAAGTTTTTTAAACACATAAATTTAAAAAAGTCAATTACTTTTCTTAGGTAAACAGTGATTTTTACGAAAAATTAATAATATTTAATAAATCTGCGCTTGTCTTCAATGTATTTGTGTATGCGCTTATTTTATTAAAAGCAGCTCTAGCCGTGTATACAGAAAAGTGTATGTTTTGAAGCCGGGTTTGGTATTCAACACAGCACTTTTGGTAAGTGTGTAATTTAGCAGTTCTTTTTATCTTATTAATTAAGCACACTTCAAGCTTAACTTCCATTCAGCGAACAACAAACGAAAGATAAACTGACGACTTGCCAACTTTTACGCATCTACCTTTACTTATATGAGCTTTAAATCCTTTGCAATCCACTCAACTGAAGCCAAAAAGTTAGAACTCGACAGCCATGTCGAAATTTTACCAAATCAGACTATGGGCTTTAAGTATAAAACTGTATCTGCCCTAGTCTCACCATCTGAGTCATCTTTGGCCCCCTCACCTTTTGTAAATGTCCAGCCAAACCCACAATTGGACATCGTGTCTCTCAAAACAAGTCAGCAAGTTGCACCTGTCTCAGTAGCTGAGGCGATCGCCAAAATGCTCTCTGACATGGGAGTGCAATATGCCTTTGGTGTTTCGGGAGGTGCGATCGCTCCTGTATGGCATACACTGGAGAATAGTTCAATCGAGGTGCTTCACTTTCGTCATGAAGCAGGAGCCGCTTTTGCTGCTTGCGAGGCATACTTTGCTAGTGGTCGCCCTGTCGTGGTGTTTGCCACAGCAGGTCCAGGCATCACAAACGCTCTGACCGGACTCTTTGCTGCACGTTGGGAGGGTGCGAAGGTGATTTTCCTGTCGCCTTCCACATCAACAGCGCAGCGCGGACGGTGGGCTTTTCAAGAAACAAGCGCTTACACAATGCCCAGCGGGGGTATTTTTACCTCGGGTTCAATGTTCGATTATGCTACTACCCTTGAAAGCAGTGATGAACTGCCAGAAGTCCAAAGAAGGCTAGCTCTAGGCTTAGCTAGACCAGGAAGTTTCATAGCTCATGTAAGTATTCCTACCGCTATCCAGACGAGTTTGCTCAAAACATCGTTACCACAAACGACTCTTTCTCATTCTGTGGCAACTGTGAGTGAAGAAACCGTCTCAGAGTGTTTACGGTTACTCTCTTCTGGTCCGTTTGCCATTTGGGTTGGTTTTGGTGCTCGCTCTGCTGCTTTTGAAATTCGCGAGTTCGCCGAAAGAACGGGGGCTGCGGTCATGTGTTCACCACGCGGCAAAGGTATTTTTCCAGAGGATCATCCTCAGTTTATTGGAGTTACGGGCTTTGCAGGGCATTCATCTGTTCTGACATATATGCAAGAGCAACGTCCTTTGCATACTTTGGTGTTAGGCACACGACTGAGTGAGTTTACCTCGTTTTGGAACCCCGCGATGATCCCTCCTGGAGGTTTTGTGCATGTTGACATTGATCCCGAGGTACCAGGAACCGCATATCCATCAGCTAAAACATTTGCCGTTCAGTCGGACGTGGGAATGTTTGTAAAAGCATTGCTGAAATACTTCCCAAAGCGTACTGGTCGATCAAGAGTCCCCTCATTACGCACGAGACCCGAGGGTAATGTTATCAATCCAAGTGCCAATGGTCTAGTACGACCTGAAGTACTTATGAATGCGATCCAACGGATCATCGTCGAAGGCAGTGATGCATTGGTGATAACTGAGGCAGGTAACTCCTTTGCTTGGGGAAATCATATGCTGCAATTTAACAAGCCGGGTCGTTATCGAGTCAGTACTGGGTTTGGAGCAATGGGTCATGCTGTCACGGGCGTCGTGGGTGCAGCGCTAGCTCGTAATGGTAAAGCTGTTGCGATCGTTGGAGATGGTGCCATGCTCATGAACAGTGAGATCAGCACTGCAGTGCAACACCAGATTCCTGCTGTTTGGATTGTACTTAATGACGGATGTTACAACATGTGCAAACAAGGCTCGATGATGCAGGGCTTTCAAGGCATGGATACAGACATTCCGCAAGTGGATTTCCTCAAAATTGCTCAAGCGATGGGAGCTGATGGTATTCGCGTTGCAACAGAGACTGATATCCAACAAGCCCTAGAGCAAGCACTTGCCTCTACTGGTCCGTTTATTGTTGATGTAGTCATCGATCCCACACGACCTGCACCAATTAGAAGTCGTATCAACAACCTAAATTTACAACAACAATAGAATTCATCAACAGCCTAAATTTACAACAGTAATCAAATTCATTGGAGGTTTATTATCATGTATCATCCAGTAGGCATTCGCTCGCTTGCATTAAGCGTTCCAAACACCATACGTACAAACGATTACTACCGCAATAAATATCCAGAGTTAATTGCTCAGTCCGAGCAAAGAAGTTTAGCAAAGCTGTTTTCACTGGCTGATTCCACTCCCAGTAATGAGTTTGACTTGGAGATGATGCCTTATTTGTCAGACCCCTTTCGCGGCACTGTTGAACGGCGAGTACTTGCTCCAGGTGAGTCGTCACTAACACTTGAGTATAAAGCCGCTAAAGATGCTCTGGACGCAGCTAAACTTTCTCCCGATGATGTCGATCTGATGATTGTCGCCTCACTCGTTGGCGAGCAAATCATACCTGGCAATGCTGTTTTCCTCGCTGAGCAACTCGGTTTACAATGTGCCGCTTGGAATCTTGATTCAATGTGTTCAGGAGCTATGGTTGCACTCCAAACTGCCAATACACTCGTTCGAGCAGGAGAGTACCGCAATGTACTGGTGGTGAGTTCTTGTACGTACTCTCGCTTTGTTGATGAAAGAGACACCATGTCGTGGGTAACTGGTGATGGTGCTGGAGCCTTTGTAGTTAGTCCACTTCAAGCCAACCAGGGAATTCTTGGCAGCAAAACTGTTCATACCGCAGAAACTTGTGGTGCTTTTTACACTGAACTGGCAGAGGATTCCCAAGGTCAGCCACGATTATTTCTAAGGTCAGGAAAGGGAGCAAATCGAATAATCAGCAGTACATTTGCTAATTATGTTCGTACTTGCTGCAACGGTGCTGCTACTGCCGCCAACGTCACACTTGACCAAATCGACTTCTTTGTTTTTAATACAACAACCGCCTGGTTTGTTAATTTTTGCGCCCGTGTACTAGGCGTTGACTTAGAGCGCACAATCAACCTCTACCCTCAATATGGAAACGTTGGACCAATACCTGTCGTTGCTAATTTGTATCACGCAGCACAATTAGGTAAAATTAATGAAAATGATCTGGTTCTCGTCTACTCCCTTGGTGCATCAGCAAACGCCACTGCAACCGTGATGCGCTGGGGTGATGTAGCTCTAGGACCTGTTCCGGTTCATGAACCCAATATTGCAGTCAAAACAGCCAAAGACAAGAGCCCTGTTGGAGCTATCTAACAATATTGAATACCAATTCTCTTAAAGATTGCAACAAATCAAACCTCGTGTAGTCCCTCCGCATGTCGGGGGACGCCGACAGGTGGGATGTATTTTCCTCGTTGAATAAGGGTTTTCAGTACTTGTTACGCCAGAAAGTTTCAAAGTCCCAATCACTACTAAGTAGTATAAAACAAAACTATTCAGACGAAAGGAGCACACTCATGATAGGTCAATTTCATGGAAAGGTCGCGCTGGTTACTGGAGCTTCATCAGGCATTGGTCGGGCTACTGCGATCGCGTTTGCACGTGCTGGAGCAAAGGTCGTCGTTGCTAGTCGTCGCATCACCAACTCAGAAGAGACCGTACACCGCATACATGAGCTTGGAGGTGAGGCTATTTTTGTCAAGACAGATGTATCAAATGCTGCTGAAGTAGAGGTACTAGTCAACAAGACTATTGATTACTATGATCGTCTGGACTACGCTTGCAACAACGCCGGTGTTATAACTTCTAGTCTACTCACTAATATGTTGGAAGAAGACTGGAACCATATACTTGATGTGAATCTCAAAGGAACGTGGCTTTGTCTTAAGTATGAGATTGGAGCGATGCTCAAACAAGGTGGCGGTGCAATTGTGAACGTGGCTTCCGTCGCTAGTGTTGTCGGTTGTACGGGGCTTACCAGTTACTGTGCCAGTAAAGGTGGAATTATCGCCTTGACTCGAGCAGCAGCAATAGAATATGCCCAATCCGGCATCCGAATCAATGCTGTGAGTCCAGGTTGTGTTGAGACCGATATACTAGCTGCTGTCCCAAAAGACAAACTCGCTCAACTTAAAGCAGGGCATCCGATAGGACGCATTGGCAAATCAGAGGAAGTTGCAGAAGCTGTACTGTGGTTGTGTTCCGATGCGGCTTCCTTCGTGATCGGGCATAATATGATAATAGATGGAGCATATACCGCACAGTAAGGTAGAAAGTTTGATAATCGGGAGTGACCAATTCTAGCTAATCTTACTGGCTACAAAATTCTCCATAGTGTAACTATGTTACTGGTTCTCTTGATACTCAATCGCTCCTAAATGTTTCAGAGCAGATTTTTCAGCTTCTGTAAAACCAATTACCCCACTAATGTTCATACCTTCGTAGGGTTTAGAGCTTCTTAAAGTTTTCAGGCACTTACCAGTCTTTACATCCCAAATCCTAATTGTCTCATCTTCACTGCCACTAATTAGAGTACACTCCTCAAGACCGAAGGTAACTGATAATACTCCTTGACTATGTTCATGTAAAGTTTTGAGGCATTCACCAGTCTTGACATCCCATAACTTCACCCTTTGATCCGTGCTACCACTGCTAAGAGTTTGTCCATCTGGACTAAAGGCGATTGAGACAACCCAACTCGTATGTCCTTGCAAGGTTCTCAAGACTTGACCAGTCTTGACATCCCATAGCTTCACCTTGTGGTCTCCACAGCCACTAGATAAGATTAGTCCATCTGGACTAAAGGCAACTGACCAAACCCAGCCCGTATGTCCTTGTAAAGTTCTGAGGCATTGTCCAGTTTTGACATCCCATAGCTTCAGTGTGTGGTCATGACTGCCAGTAGCTAAAGTATGACCGTCAGGACTAAAGGTTACTGACAAAACTCCATGACTCTCTTGTTGTAAAGTTCTGAGGCACTTACCATCTGAGACATCCCATAGCTTCAGTGTTTGGTCATGACTGCTACTAGCAATTACTTGTCCATCAGGGCTAAAAGCAATTGACCAAATCCAACTAGTGTGACCTTTCAGAGTTTTGCGGCATTGACCAGTACTGACATCCCATATCCTAATCGTTTTATCATTACTGCCACTGGCCAGAGTACAACCATCTGGACTGAAAGCCACTGACCGGATCGCATTGTCATGCCCTGTAAAAGTTTTAAAGCATTGACCATTGTTAATGTTCCACAACTTCACAGTTTTGCAATCACTGCTACTAGCGAGCATTTGACCATTAGGACTTAAGGCAATTGACCAGACCTTATCACTATATCCCTGCAGAATTCTTAGACACTTACCAGTACTAACATCCCACAATTTGAACGATTGGTCATCACTGCTACTCACTAGCGTTTTAGCATCAGGGCTAAAAGCAACTGCTCGCACCAGATTATTATGTACATATAAAGTTTTGAGGCATTCAGCAGTACTAACATTCCACAACTTTACCGTTTGGTCCCAACTACCACTTGCCAGTGTTTGCCCATCAGGATTGAAAGCGACTGAGAAAACCCAGCCAGAGTGCCCCTGCAAGGTCATAAGACATTGACCAGTGTCAACATTCCATAATCTGACCGTTTGATCGCTGCTACCACTAGCTAGTATACGCCCATCTGGGCTGAGGGTAGCTGACCAGATCGCCTCATCGTGCCCCTGCAAGGTTCTAAGACATTGACTAGTGCGAACATTCCACTGCTTCAACGTTTTGTCTACGCTGCCACTCGTCAGCATTTGGTCGTCAGGACTAAAAACGACTGCTCGTACCATGTTGTCATGTCCTTGCAAAGTTTTTAGGCACTGACCAGTACTAACATCCCATATCCTTATGGTTTTGTCATCACTGCCACTGGCCACCGCTTGCCCATCTGAACTGAAAGCAACTGACCAAATCCCCTTTTCATGTCCCTGCAAGCTTCTGAGATATTGACCAGTATTGAGATCCCAAAGGTTGATTGTTTGATCCTCACTGCAGCTTACAAGAATACTACTATCAGGGCTGAAGGCAAGTGATGATACCCAATCAGTATGACCTCTAAAAGTGTACAGTTGTTTCCAATCAGCAACTTGGTACAACCGAACCTCACTATTCATATCCCCTGTAGCCAAAAATTTTCCATCGGGGCTAAATGCTATTGACAGAATTCCACCGAAGGTTTCCGCAAAAACAGATTTAGCCAAATTAGCATAAGAGAAATTCGTATGATGCAAATTCACATTCCGCAAGTCTGCTTGCCAAACAGTCAGATAAGAAAAATCATAACCAGTTAGACCTGTTTCCAGACGACACAGCAAATTAAGAATATTTCCCGCCGTATAACTTTGTTCTTGCGGAGATTGCTCTCGTAGCTTTGCTAAAATTTGGCTTAGCTGATTTTCAAGATTTCTTTTGTTTCTAAAGACAGCCAGCAGCCCATCTATAACTGGTTTAAGGATGAGGCGAATTTGAGTCTCCCTCACATAGTCTTTCGCCGTCGCCTTCATCAAAGCATGGCACCTAAAAAGCTCGATATTTCCAGTTTCAATCTCTTCACAAAGGTGATCTATCAATCGCTGAGTCACATACTCCATGACTACAGGTTGTAGCGTGAAGGTTGCTGCGCTTTTCTCCATTAGAGAACGCCGTGCTGCAGACTCCAGCGCCTCCAGTAATTTTTGTGGTCGTACTGGTGATACAATATCTTCTCGTAAATCTGATAGCGAAATTGGCTCACGATTAATCGCCAACCAGTACATTATCTCCTTTTCTAAATCTGACAAGCGCGAAAACTGCTGGTCTAAAAGTTCGCAAATGTCACCAAAAACAGCCGTGTCTTGTTTGAGAAATTCAGAAAGATTACCATCAAAGAGATCTTGAATTGTCGTCGCTACTATCTTCAAGGCTAAGGCGTTGCCTCCATAGCGCTCAACGACTGTTCGCAATTCTAACTCAGAGCCCGAGAAACCCTTAACTTCAAAGATTTTCTGCCCTTCTACCGCCTTCAGACCACTGAGTCGCAATGAACGAACTTTTAGCGCTTCTCCTTCCAGTGACGCCACGTCTTTCGGTTTTTCCCGAGAAGTCAACAACAGGCAGCTACTATGGGCAACTTCTCCTAAGCGTTTTATCAGCTGACCATAATCCTCATACCCTTTTCGATAACTTCCCGCAATAGCGCCACTTTGGAGAATGGTTTCAGCATTATCTAGTATAATGATAGAGCGTGAGGCTTGCAAATAATCAATCAGTCGTGAGATTCTTTCGTCTACGCTGTTTGGTAAATCAGCTTGTGTAACTTGGGCGTCACAGAAAAATTGAATTAAGTTACCCAGTAGCTCAAAAAGTGGTGGGGCATTGTAGAGCGATCGCCAGACAACGTACTCAAACTGCCCCTGAATTTGTTGTACTAACTTCGTCGCCAGAGAGGTTTTACCAATTCCCCCCATTCCCAACAGCGCTACGACTCGGCAACGGTCAATCACAATCCATTGCTCTAAGGTTGTAAGTTCTTGTGTGCGCCCATAAAATACAGAGACATCGATCGCTTCTCCCCAGTCCAAGCGTTTGTTAGCAATCCTTGTCTCATTCTTTTCATCTGTAGCTTGAGAGCCAGCCGCTACATCCAGTTCAGCTATCTCTTCAAACTCCACTTGTAACCTATGACACAGTTCTACAAAAGTTTTATAGTCAACGGGTTTACCTGTCAGGAAGTTGCTGACTGTGGCTAAAGATAGTCCCGCATCATCAGCCAAAGCTCTTTGGGTAGCAAAGCTGTTACGCCTAACTGCCATTTTAACTTGCTCAATGCATTTTTTACTAACCCTGAGCGATCTAGACATGGCTTATCTAACGAAACCCATACAGATTATACACTCAACAAGTCAGTCACAAGTCAGAATTAAGTCAGAAATTCTTAGGCTTGAACTCAGTTAGCACTATAGTTTAATGGAATTGTGGACCCAAGGAGATAGTCAAGTTTATCGCTTGTCAAATCTTTACGATCAATGCAGAACCAGGGGAAAGTTGCTTAACTTTCCTTCTGCAACCCCATGTTTATAGAAAGATAAATTTAACAATTTGTGGATTGGTGAGATTGCAAATTAGTACTTTTGTTTTACTAACTTAATATACAGCATTTTCGATGTAAATGAGGTACACTAAGTATTAGTGCATTAAAAATTACAATGAAACCGTACTCAATCGATTTGCGAG
>NZ_JBAHYJ020000134.1:0-60774 GCF_036697665.2 Scytonema sp. PRP1
TCGCATAACTGGTTTCTTACGTACTAAGTTGGTAGATACCACTGTAGAGATGGCAGTACAGAAGATTGTATATACCATTATCCCGATAGACTTAAGGGCAATTAAGCAAAATAAAAACCCCTACCTGGCGCTGACGGCAATATATAGGAAAGGCACAACCTAAACTGGCAGTGACAATAAAATAAATATAAATATATATATATATGGATAGATTTACAACTTACATAGGTGTGATACTTAGCCCCAGGTAATACAAGCTTAGCCGTCTCGCCAATCTTACCCGTTTGGCGGGATTTTTAATTACTTTGCATACAATAATAATGGACAAGCAAATTCCCCCAATCAAAAGTATCAGGGGAAAACATGATACAAGAATGTTAACTTTAAGTGTTGCAGACACTACATTGCTGAACTTCCTACTTCAGGGATATAAATATTTTGCAGATTAATACGGTATTCATTTTTTGCGCCGGATGTGTAAACCAGCCAGCAAGCCAAATTAGGCAAATTGAGTGCTGGCTGGTTATAAAGTTATCAAAAAGGCTAAACCTTAACTACACAGCCTCAAATTTCCAGCATTTTCTGAGATTAGCTTTATCGATTTCATTCCCGCGATCGCTTAATCGCCGCCACTGACCAACCGCTCGACTGCTACAGCGACCACCACCGCGCGCTCGCGTGAAAAAGAAAATTCGTATCAAAAACAAAATTCCCCACAACCATATTGGATGATGGGGAATGGCTACTATGAACAAGATATTTATTTACTTAGGGATAGGTCAACCTAATTTATGCATTTTTGTTGCGGGAATTATGTGGAGGAAAATAGGAAGCAGTCAACCTGCACAGTTTGTATCTGCGTCGCTCCCACAATCAATATCATTGGGCTGACTTGAGAATCAGGTGTATCAAAGCATCAACCAGGCGATCGCTCTCCATTGGAATAATTTCCTTACCGTTCATCATCTCCTGAGTCATCACAAAATGAACCAATGAGCCGAGAAGAATTCGTGCCGTTGCCTCTGGATCAGGTATGTTGAGTTCAGGGTGACAAGCTAGGTACTGACTGAGAGTCTCAATTGCCGGTTTAATCAAGCATACGATACACAACTGGGCTAACTCAGGAAAACGACCAGACTCGCCAATTACCACTCGCTTAAACGCACGAAACTCTTCATCTTTGAGCATTTCATTCAATGCTGTTGTTACCAATCGGCGCAGGACAATTTTCGGGTCTCCCTCAAGCCGATCTGCACCAAAGATGGAATGAAATCGTTCTTGAGCCAGTTTTTCTACTAGCGCCTTAAAAAGTCCTTGTTTATCTTGAAAGTGGCTGTAAACTGTAGCTTTAGAAACTCCAGCACACGCCGCTATCCTATCCATGCTAGTACCGGCATAGCCATGCAGGAGAAATTCATGCATCGCCCCTTGTAAAATTTGTTCAACCTTATCTAATGAACTGTCGCGCTCAACTTCAGTAGCTCTTTCACGTACCATTTTTCAAATATACTGTCGTATAAACAATCTTATCGATAAATTCCTTGATTTTTGGGAATTCAATAACATAAAATGCACCTTTTCTAAATCTCTCTTTAGATAGAGAAAATTAAGTATTAATTATTACTTAAACAGAATTCACAATATGTTTTACGGCTTCCGGACGTAAAGCGTGCAACTCTTGTACAGAAAGCACAAATTTATAAATTCAAATAGAACAATTTCACCATAGGTTCCAGACTTGCATAATCTTTTTGAGTTTCATTCTTTTTTTTATTTTGAATACTATTAAGCTGAAACATTTGCCTAAAATGCTACTAAAGGTGTATGGTTTCACCACCCTCCCTCAGATAACGTATGTGGCTAGGGTGTACCCAAGACAAGCAGTTTCCAAGTGATGGCAACCTCCACCAAAGCACGAGCAAGATAATTGTTGTGCCCTGATATGTGCAAATGAAAACTGCTAGGAAGATAACTAAACTATTCAGTTTAGTTTAGATATATTATAAGACTAAATAAGACGAAATAAGACTAAACCGTTTAGTTTTACACCCAATGGTAGCAGACTATGCTTGAAAACTCCAATTTCGAGGGTCCATCTCCTCTCAAACCGATTTTCCGTCCACCTGTTCTGATGGCTGTATTGGCAACTATAACAGCAGGGGGAGTAGGTGTTTACACGGTACAAAAAACCCGAAATACGAACGCTGAAGCAGTAAAGAAGCAGGCGATTCCAGTAGTGCAAGTAAAAACAGTGACAGCACTGGGACGCTTGGAACCAAAGGGAGAAATCATTAAACTTTCTGCGCCAGCATCGGCAGAAGGGAGTCGAGTTGAAAAATTGCTGGTCCGGGAAGGAAGCCAGGTGAAGGAAGGACAGATGATTGCGATTTTGGACAGTCGCGATCGCCTCGCCGCAGCACTAGCAGAAGCACAAGAGCAGGTACGAGTCGCTCAGGCAAATCTGGCGCAGGTAAAAGCAGGTGCCAAGCAGGGAGAAATAGAAGCGCAAAAAGCAGCTATTGCCCGCCTCCAAGCAGAACAAGACACAGAAGTTCAAGCGCAAAAAGCAACCCTTGCTCGCTTAGAGGCAGAAAGAGGTACGGAAATCGAGGCACAAAAAGCAACGATTGGTCAACTGGAGGCACAGCTAAACAATGCCCTAGCGGAATACCGACGCTATCAAACACTTTATCAACAAGGGGCAATTTCTGCTTCGTTCCAGGATAGCAAGCGCTTGACTCTTACGACAGCCCAGCAACAAATAGCACAAGCACGAGCCAACCTCAAACGCATCGAAACATCCCGAGAACAACAAGTACTAGAAGCACGAGCCAATCTCAAACGTATCCAAACATCCCGAGAACAAGAAATAGTAGAAGGCAGGGCGACCTTAAATAAAATTGCGGAAGTCCGTTCTGTGGATGTAGCAGCAGCCCAGGCAGAAGTCAATCGTGCCATAGCAGCGGTAAAAAGAGCAGAGGCAAATCTCAGACAAGCTTTTGTGCGATCGCCCCAAGATGGTCAAGTCCTCAAAATTAATACCCGTCCTGGAGAATTGGTGTCCACAACTGATGGTATTGCAGAGGTTGGGCAAATTAGTCAGATGTATGCAGTTGCAGAAGTTTACCAAAGTGATATTAACAAAGTGCGTTTAGGGCAACGAGTGCAGCTACAGAGTGAGTCCCTAAGTGATCAATTGGTGGGAACTGTGGATCGTTTGGGGATGCAAGTACAACGGCAGAATGTTATTAACAGCGACCCCACAAGCAATATTGATTCCAGAGTCGTGGAAGTCCATGTACGACTTGATGAGCCATCCAGTCAGAAATCTGCGAGATTCTCCAATTTGCAAGTAAGGGCGGTAATTGAACTGTGATTGGACTTATTTTCCAGCAAATTCAGCAACTACGGCGGCGAACGCCATTAGGATGGCTGCAACTGAGTCACCAGAAAAGCCGTTTTTTGGTAGCATTATCAGGCATTGCCTTTGCCGATGTTCTCATGTTCATGCAGCTGGGATTTCAGACTGCGCTGTTTGACAGCAACACCAGACTCCATCACAGCATGGAGGCAGACATTTTTCTCCTCAGTCCCCAAGCACGTAACCTGGCATATTTGTCTACATTTTCTCGGCGGCGACTATTGCAGGCAATCGATATACCGGGGGTGAAGTCAGCAGAGGGAATGTATCTTGGCTTTATCGATTGGAAGAATCCTCAAACGCGCAAACAGACTGGCATACTCGTTATGGGGATCAATCCCGATAAACCAGCATTTAATTTACCAGAGGTGAACAGCCAATTAAACGCCATCAAGCTGCCAGATACCATGTTATTTGACAGTGGTTCTAGAGGAGAGTATAGTAACGTATTTGCCCAAATTGAGCAGGGGAAACCTGCCACCACCGAAATAGGACGGCGGACGATTACCATTAATGGCTTATTTAAAGTCGGAGCTTCCTTTATAGCTGATGGTACCTTAATAACCAGCGACCAGAACTTTTTGCGAGTATTTCCTAGACAAGAACCTGGGGCTGTGAATTTGGCTTTGATTCAACTACAACCAGGGTATGACCCAAAGCAAGTCGCAACTGCCTTAAAATCGCATTTAGCAGATAAGAATGATGTCAAAGTCTTGACAAAAGAGGAATTTATTGAATTTGAGAAGAACTATTGGCAAACAAACACTGCGATCGGCTTTATTTTTAGCCTAGGTGTAACAATGGGCTTTCTGGTGGGGGTGATTATCGTATATCAAGTCCTTTCCACCGATGTCAATGCTCACATGAAAGAATACGCCACCTTCAAAGCAATGGGGTATCGCAATGCCTACTTGCTAGGAGTGGTGTTTGAAGAAGCAATCATTATGGCGGTGTTAGGCTTTTTACCAGGTGTCAGCGTATCCTTTGGACTGTACGCCATGACGCGGAACGCCACCAATTTACCAGTGATCATGACCTTGGCAAGAGCAATTCAGGTACAAGTACTGACCATAATTATGTGTATGATTTCTGGCGCAATTGCTACGCGCAAAGTCCAATCTGCTGACCCCGCTGATATGTTCTAAACTCATGTTGTACAGAGGACACACCGGACGCGGAGAGTAACTAATGACTAATGAAGATGTACAGACGCGCCATGGCGCGTCTCTACAAATGACAAATTAATGACTAATGACTATGAAATCTGTCATATCTGTTCAAAATCTCAACCACTACTTTGGTAAAGGTCAACTGCGCAAACAAGTGCTATTTGACATCAACTTGGAGATAAACGCCGGTGAAATTATTATTATGACAGGTCCGTCTGGTTCGGGTAAAACCACACTTTTGACCTTGGTAGGTGGGTTGCGTTCAGCCCAGGAAGGGAGTTTGCGGGTATTAGGACAAGAACTTTGTGGTGCAAATGCAGGACAACTCACACTGGCGCGACGTAATCACGGCTATATCTTCCAAGCACACAACCTGCACGGTAGCTTAACAGCGCTGCAAAACGTCAGGATGGGCTTGGAACTGCACAAGAGTATTACTCCAGAACAGATGAAAAAACGCTCAGCCGAGATGCTAGATTTGGTAGGATTAGGGCATCGTCTCAATTACTACCCGGATGACCTGTCGGGGGGACAAAAACAACGGGTGGCTATAGCCCGTGCGCTGGTGAGTCAACCCAAAATTGTTCTCGCAGACGAACCTACCGCCGCCCTTGATAGTAAGTCGGGTCGAGATGTGGTGAACCTGATGCATAAGCTAGCAAAAGAGCAAGATTGTACCATTTTGTTGGTGACTCATGACAATCGTATCTTGGATATAGCCGATCGCATTGTTTATATGGAAGATGGTAAGTTAGCAAAAGCTCCTGTTGCCGTTGGATAGCAATAGACATTATTGTTCTTTTATTCTGCCCATTGCCCAAAAGACAGATATCTGCTAGCTTGGGCAAAGGCGCTGGTGATCAGCTACTGATTGCGTTGTTGACGACGAGCACGCATTTCCTCCCGAGATTTTTGCAGTTGCTGTTTTTGCTCTGGAGTCAGGACTGCATCAATCTGGGTTTTCTGTGACTGCATGATTTGACGCATTTGGTTTTTCTGCTCATCAGTTAGATTCAAAGCAGCAAACGCACCCCGCTTTCCTTGGCGGTTTTGCATAGCGGTTTTTAACTGTTCTCGTTGCTGTTCAGTGAGAATTTTCTCCATTTCAGCGCGGGTACTGCTGCGGATTTCTTTGATTTTGGCTTTTTGTTCATCCGTCAGTCCCAAACGTTGCATTGCTCCCCCTTTTTCCTGAGATTGTGCAACAACTAAGGGTGAAGAGGAGTTCGCCTCTGCTTTGACTGCAAGGGAAGTTGCACTTAAACTGAGGGCGATCGCCGCACCAATGAGTGATAAGTTTTTGAGTTTCATAAACTACCGCACTTGTTCTCCTGCTTGATACTACTATCATAAAAATTTAAGTTTAAGGGTGACATGAGGAGAAAGTCACGAATACACCATGACTTTAGTCATGGTCTATACAAGGATATTCATCAGGCAACCTTGAAGTTTTTTGTTATCGGATGAATAATGTTGAAATTGTTTCCAATGATTGGAAAATTATATTTTTTTGTCAATCCGTAAATTCTCTGCTTTTTACCTAAATAAAAGTCAAAAACATACAAATATACGCGCATTAGCTGAGCAATCTCTATAGCCAACCCTGTTTCTCAGAAAAATCAGATTTTTAGGCTTAGTATAATAACTAGTTGAACTTGGGTATATTTTTGTGACCCGTCCGATTCAATTCAACAATCATCCTTTTCGATTTCTCCTTTATTTGGAGTGGATATTGCTAGCGTTTGCTGCTTTGACAGCAGCGCTACCATCTCACTCATCCCGACTTCAGGCTAGGTTTCCCGAACTGACAATTTGTAGTCTGATGCTTTTTGGTTTGATGGGTTTAAGATTGCCCACTCGTAACCATATAACTAAAATACTTTACACCGCAGCAGAAATATTTTTAATTATAATAATTGATTTTTTCGGAGGAAGAACTGCTCGAATTTTTCCTTTTTTTTACGTAATATTAGTGACTCGTAGTTGCTTAATTTTCCAGTTACCAGGTCGCTTGGTAGTGACAGCTTTATCATTTGTTTTATTTTTGATAACATTTAGAAGGCGATTTGCACGCATAGTATTATCACCAGCATCACAAGAGCGTTTTTTGTTTTTTACTTTAAGCTTTGTGCTGGTATTCGGATTAGCTTTATTGTTTGTTTTACTAATGATGAATGCAGTTATATCTGAGCGAGAAAGCCGAGAAAAACTAGCCATTGCTAATGAAAAACTCCGTCAATATGCTCTGCAAATTGAAAATCAAGCCACTCTTGAAGAACGCAACCGTATTGCTCGTGAAATACACGATTCATTAGGACACTCTCTGACAGCTTTAAATTTGCAATTAGAAACTGGTTTGAAGCTTTGGCAATCTAATCCAACAAAAGCGCAAGCTTTCTTGGCAAAGGCAAAAGAGTTAGGTTCTAAGGCGCTACAAGATGTGCGTCAATCAGTTTCTACTATGCGTTCTCATCCTTTGCAAGAGCAATCTTTAGAACAGGCGATCGCCTCACTTGCAGAAAATGTTCAGCGTTCAACTGGTGTCGCACCAATTTGTCAAATTCACTTATCTCACCCTCTCCCAGTTGAAATAAGCACTGCTATCTACCGCATCGTCCAAGAATCATTTACAAATATCTGTAAGTATGCCCAAGCCACAGAAATTAAACTGGAAATAACCAAGATTAAAAACAGTTTGCAGTTGAGGATTTCGGACAATGGTATCGGGTTTGATTTAACGCAAAATACTACAGGTTTTGGACTTCAAAGTATGCGCGATCGCACTTTAGCACTCGGAGGCTATTTTAATATTAACAGCGCTCCTGGTTCAGGTTGCCAAATTACAGCGACTATTCCTCTTTCCAGGTCTTTAGTAACTCATCTAGAGACTCATGACTAACATGATTAAAGTCTTACTTGTAGATGACCAGAGTTTAATTCGTCAAGGATTAAAAGCTTTATTGGAATTAGAACCGGATTTAGAAGTAGTGGGAGACGCGGAAAATGGGGAAATTGCAATTCATCTCATTGGAGAATTGTCCCCAGATGTGGTACTTATAGATATAAGAATGCCTGTTATGGATGGTGTTGCAGCAACTCGGGAAATTCAAAAGCGTTTTCCCGAAATTAAAGTTTTAGTGCTGACAACTTTTGATGATGATGAATATGTGAAGGCGGCGTTACAAAATGGAGCAATGGGTTATTTGCTCAAAGATACACCCTCAGAAGAGTTAGCTGTTGCTATTCGTGCTATCTACAAAGGATACACTCAATTAGGACCAGGAATAGTTAAAAAACTTTTAACTCAATTTTCTAGCGTAACGCCGACTCAGTCAACGCCTCCGCCACCTAGCTTAGCTGAACTCACTCCTAGAGAAAAAGAAGTTTTGCGGTTAATTGCTACGGGTGCTAATAACCGAGAAATTGCACAGCAACTTTATATTTCTGAGGGGACAGTGAAGAACCATGTCACGAATATTTTGAATCGTTTAGATTTGCGCGATCGCACCCAAGCTGCAATTTTTGCTAATTCTTTTTTGCCCTATTTAAATGACGCTACTTAAAACAGTGAACAGTGAACAGTGAACAGTGACCAGGCGTATGGTATAGTTGTACTGACACCAACGCTTTCTGTGCTCTTGGTGGGGGACTTAAACATGCAAAGGATGAAACTGATAACCCAACGGGAGAGCCAGTCGCCTAGGTCGGGAGACCCTCCAAAGGGCGCTGGCTCACTGATAACTGATAACTGATAACTGTTAAAACCTGAGAAACTACTTGAATAATTTTAGACACTCTTCTCTTAAAACGCCTCTTTGCACCTTGATTTTTCTAAAGCTTTTAGCAAAAACCTCTTCACATGATATGTTGATTTGAGATTGATTAACAGAAACTAAGTCTTGAATAGAAGCACCATAAACAATTTCTGATATACCCGTCCAAACGCAAGCAGTTGCACACATCGGACAAGGTTCACCAGTGGTATATATGGTATAACCTTCTAAAGAAGGGTTTTGCAGTTGAGCGGTTAAATTGCGAATGACATTAATCTCTGCATGGGCAGAAGGGTCGCTGTCTCGCTTCACAGTATTATAAGCTAGGGCAACTACTTGGTTATCTTTAACAATTACAGCACCGTAAGGTGCATCTCCTTTTTTTGCTTCTTCCAGCGCCAAACGCATAAATTCTTCTGAGTTCATATAAGCTTAAGAGCCGAAAATTATTATTATCAAAAATATACCACATTCACTTTTCTTGCATTAAGCAGTGCTAAATCATTAGCGCTGAGGTAAAAATAAGAAATGACAGGTTCAGCACTTGGTACTTAGAACTATAGTGCTGTATTTGTTAGACGTGGCTTCTGTGAATTATGTTACTTACCAGAGAAAAAACAGCATTTTACTTGCAAGACTTGGAGACACCAGTAGGTAAATCTGTGAATTTAACCATTGCTGGTCTGGTTTTTCTATCTTCAGTAAGTTTTGTAGCACAAACTTATAATATTCCTGACAATTTACGGCTACTTTTAAATGGTATAGACCAGGTAATTTTGCTACTTTTTACAGCCGAGTATTTACTACGGCTATGGAGTGAAGAAAATAAAATTAAGTATTTCTTTAGTTTCTATTCAATCATTGACTTAATGGCAATTTTGCCATTTTTTCTAGGTGCAGATGCTATCAGTTTTATCCGACTGCTGCGATGGTTCCGAATTTTACGGTTAATCAGGTTTATAGATAATAAATTTTTATTTGGTATTAGTACAGAAGATACTTTGATTTCTGTACGGATATTATTTACTTTATTTGCAATTATTTTTGTATACTCAGGTTTAATTTATCAAGTAGAGCATCCTGTTAACCCAAAAAATTTTGCAACTTTTTTGGATGCTTTTTATTTTTCCATTGTGACAATGACAACTGTGGGTTTTGGCGATGTCACTCCAATTTCTGAACTAGGTCGCCTGCTAACAGTGTTGATGATTTTAACAGGTATTGCCCTCATTCCTTGGCAAGTAGGTGATTTGATCAAGCGATTAGTCAAAACGGCTAATCAGGTGGAAACCGTTTGTTCTGGATGTGGTTTGTCTTTCCACGATGCAGATGCTATATTCTGCAAGAATTGTGGAACGAAGTTGAGAAAAGATTGACTAAAAAAGAACTGAGAAATCAGAACTCAGAGGTTTTTTGCTTGCATATTGAGATTGTGATCCACAACCTGGCAAATAATTGCGTCTAATAAAAATAAGTGGCTATTTGCTAGTTAAGAGTGCAACTGGAGAACTTTACTTAAGTAATATATTATACTATATAGTCGGATGCATCAAAAATGTTTACATTTGAAGAGCAATAAATTATGATTTTTTATAACTTAAGGTAGATGATAGCATTATTTTTCTATTGTAATAGGCATTTTGCTCTCTTACAAGTGTGATTTCGGCACTTTGCATCTGCCATTTTTATCAGCACCGTCAGGTGGCTTGTCAAGATTTTTCGCTCTCCATGAGTGCGCCCCACTTGATGGGTGTCTTAGGGGTACTCATAGTTTACTTCTGATTTCACAAGTATCCAGTTTGAGATGAGGTTAATATAGATGCTCCTGGCAGATGTGGCGATGAGTAGCACTTACGATCCACGGCTTGTGGCGCTTTCGATACTGATAGCTGTCCTTGCTTCGTACACCGCGGTTGATTTGGCTGGGCGGGTAACAGCAGCTCAGGCAGGGGCTAGAGTTGTATGGTTAATTGGCGGCGCGATCGTCATGGGAATGGGCATCTGGTCGGTGCACTTTGTTGCTATGCTCGCCTACAGTTTCCCGATACCGATGAGCTATGACGTGTTGATTGTGCTGCTCTCAATATTCCCTGCTATTGTTGCCTCACTTGGCGCACTTTTCCTTGCCAGTCGCCAGATTTTGAGTAAGCGACGATTGCTAATTGGTGGAGTGCTGATGGGCATTGGCATTGCGTCGATGCACTACGTTGGTATGTTAGCAATGCGAATACAAGCAGCGACTCGGTATCAGCCTGTGCTGTTTATGCTTTCTATAGTCATCGCTATTAGTGCGTCAATAGTAGCGCTGTGGGTTGCCTTTCAACTGCGTTTGCAGATTGGTAAAGGCAGTATACGACCCAAGATTTTGAGTGCGTTCGTGATGGGGGCTGCAATTTCCGGGATGCACTACACAGGGATGGCAGCTGCGTCTTTCACACCAACTCAGATGAGGAGTGCAAGCACAGCAGCCAAGGAAATGCAACCTCCCTTCACTTGGCTGGCTGTGGGCATCGGCATTGCTACGCTGATTATCCTGGGTTGTACGCTGCTCACTGCCTTCGTGGATCGGCGAATGGTGACTCAAGCAATGCTCCTCAAACAGCAACAAGCAGAAGCTGAGCGATCGCAACTCTTTACAGAAGTGAGCCTGCGTATTCGGCGTTCTCTTAAGTTGGACGATGTCCTCAACACAGCCGTCACTGAAGTCAGGAAAGCACTAAATCTAGACCGCGTTATCGTCTATCGCTTCAATCCTGATTGGAGTGGCACCATTATCGCCGAGTCAGTAGCATCTGGTTGGATGAAAACCTTAGGGAAAACAGTTCATGATCCGTTTCGCGAAGATTACATCGAAATGTACAAAAATGGTCGAGTCCAGGCTACGAATAACATTTACGAGGCGAATTTTACAGACTGTCATCGGCAGATTCTTGAAGACTTTCAAATTAAGGCGAATGTGGTAGCACCTATTTTAGGTGATAACCAGCTTTTGGGCTTATTGTGCGCTCACCAATGTTCTGGATCTAGGATTTGGCAGAAGGCAGAAATTGATTTATTCGGGCAATTAGCCATTCAAGTGAGCATTGCTCTAGAACAAGCAAATCTTTTGCATGAACTTAATACCGCACAGGAAGTGCTGCGCGTGCGTGACCGTGCGATCGCCGCTGCTAGCAATGCCATTCTCATTACAGACCCGCGTCAGCCAGACAATCCTATCATCTTTTGCAATGCCGCATTTGAAACCATCACTGGCTATTTACCAGAAGAAGTGCTGGGGCGTAACTGCCGATTTCTGCAAGGACCTGACACCGACGCAGATACTATTGAGGAAATACGCACAGCAGTACAACAGGAGCGTGAATGTCAAGTTGTGATCAAGAATTACCGCAAGGATGGCACCACGTTCTGGTCTGAATTAAGCATTTCTCCAGTGCGAGACGTAACTGGGAATGTGATAAATTTTGTCGGCGTGCAATCGGACATTACTTCACGCAAGCAGGCGGAAGAGGAATTGAAGCGTAGTAAAGAAACTCTCCAACATCAACTTGTAGAACTTATTAGCGATGTTCAAGAGGTAGCCAAAGGTGACCTGACAGCTCGGGCTGAAATTACAACCGGTCAAATCGGGATAGTCGCTGACTTTTTGAATGTGATCATCGAAAGCTTGCGGCAAATAGTTATTCAAGTGAAACAAGCTGCCCAACAAGTCAATGTTTCTGTGGGGGAAAACTCTCATGCTATCAATCAATTAGCAGATGAAGCACTCAATCAGGCTGAAGAAATTACCCGCACCATTGATTCAGTCGATCAAATGAGCCTCTCTATTCAAGAAGTTGCCAATGGTGCGCATCAAACAGCAGAAGTTGCTCGCGCATCTGCAAATACTGCCTTGGCTGCAGGTGAAGTCATAGAGCTTACTGTTTCTAGCATCTTAAATTTACAACAGACAATTACTGAAACAGCCGAAAAGATAAAACGTTTCGGTGAATCATCCCAAGAGATTTCCAAAGTTGTCACCTTAATTAACCAAATCGGATTGCAAACCAATTTATTATCTATCAATGCCAGTATTGAAGCCTCCCGCGCTGGTGAAGAAAATCAAGGCTTTATTGTCGTGGCGCAAGAAGTCGGTCGCTTAGCAGCCGAGTCAGCCCAAGCGACCAAAGAAATTGAACACATAGTACAAAATCTCCACTTAGAAACCAACGCAGTCGTCGAAGCGATAGAACAGGGAACGACTCAGGTCGTGGAAAGCGCTTACCTAGTCAAAGACGTTAAGCAAAGCATGGAGCGAATTGTAGAAGTGTCTCGTCAAATCGACGAGTTGGTGGAGTCGATTTCTCTGACAACAGTGTCTCAAGCTCAAACTTCTCAAGCAGTCTCTCTTTTAATGAAGGAAATTACCAAAGCATCGGTTCGCACTGCTGATTCGTCTCGCGTTGTGTCTACGTCTTTACAACAAACTGTAGAAGTCGCGCAGCAATTGCAAGCATCAGTTAGTGTGTTTAAAACTGAAGTGTAACACTAATTAATAATGAATACTATATTATTTGAAACTAATAGAACCATGGTTCGTAAATGGACTCCAAGCGATATCTCCACTTATTATTTACTGAGATCAGATCCACTCATAATGAAATTTATTGGAAAACCGCTGAGAGACAAAAGACAAGCAGAGGAATTCCTCATTTCGAGAACAATTGCCGATTATTCAAAACATGGATATGGTCGATACGCTGTTGTCTTAAAGGCTTCTGGTGATGTTATTGGAAACACTGGTCCATTATATCTAAAAGACCTAGGTAGAAATGATTTAGCGATTTCCCTTCTTCCGCAATATTGGGGACTGGGCTACGGAACTGAGATTCTTAAGGAATGCGTTCGATATGCATTTGAAAAATTGGCATTACCAGAATTAATCGGCTTGGTTGATCCGTTAAATGTTGCCTCATCAAAGCTTCTTATAAAAATAGGCATGATTTATTCAGGGAAGATAACCTACCATAATGAGATATGTAATTTATATACTCTCAAAAAGCAAGATTGGTCTAACAAGATGATGCAGTTTGAGTAGCCAGTGGGGATGTAGCTGCAAATTTATCTGTGCGGAATATGGGATTTTCAAACGAGGCAGCAGGATGCAGAGCATCCAACTTCTTGTTCCCAGGCTGAGCCTGGGAACGAGTTAGGGAGGCGGAGCCTCATTTTTTAAGAGCATCTTCAGGTCGAATTGGTATAACAACTTCTTTTCTTTCTTTGTGTTTTCACGCCTCGCTTACTTCGCGGTCTACAGGAAGGCACCCTCTGGGCGTCTACACGGTTCATGAAACAAAAAAAGGTGGGCTTTATTGCCCACCTTGAAAAGAAAGAGAATAGTCTGTTACTAATTAACCCAGCAATTGTTTCGCTTTAGCTAACACATTATCAACACTGAAGCCAAACTTCTCCAAACAGACACCGCCTGGAGCTGAAGCACCAAAGCGATCGATGCTAACAGTATCGCCTTCAGTACCCACGTACTTGTGCCAACCGAAACTGGCAGCAGCTTCTACAGATAAACGCTTGGTGACGGCTTTAGGCAGAATAGACTCTTTATAAGCCGCATCTTGTGCTTCAAATAGTTCCCACGAAGGTAGCGAGACAACACGGACTTTCTTGCCTTCGCTGGTGAGTTTCTCGGCTGCGGTTACACAGAGGCTCAATTCGGAACCAGTACCAATGAGGATCAGATCCGGGGTACCCTCGCTATCGACCACCGTGTATCCACCCTTGGTCACGCCCTCAATCGATGTACCTGCCAAGTTCGGGACATTTTGACGGGTGAACGCCAACAGGGTGGGACGGTCTTCTTTCGCGTTCTCAATCGCCACTTTGTAAGCACCGGAAGTTTCATTTCCGTCTGCGGGGCGAATCACCGTTAGCTTAGGAATTGCTCGCAGGGAAGCGAGAGTTTCAATCGGTTGGTGCGTTGGACCATCTTCACCTTGCCCAATTGAGTCGTGCGTCATCACCCAAATCACACCAGCTTGGGAGAGGGCAGATAAGCGGATAGCAGCACGCATGTAGTCTGTGAAGATCAGGAATGTAGCACCGTAGGGAATTAATCCAGAATCATGCAGCGCTATACCGTTACAGATTGCGCCCATACCGTGTTCCCGGACGCCAAAGTGGATGTTGCGGTTTTGGTATTGTCCTGGCTGAAAGTCGCCAAAGCCTTTGATTTCTGTAAGGTTGGAGTGAGTCAAGTCAGCTGAACCACCAATGAGCTCAGGTAAAACCGGTGCCAGTTTGTTGAGGCAGGTTTCTGAGTGTTTGCGGGTGGCTACTCCTTTGTCTTCCGGGGTGTAGCTGGGTAGTACCTTATCCCAACCATCGGGCAGTTTGGCGCTAGTGTAGCGTTCAAATTCAGCCGCTTCTTGGGCATACTTGCCTTTGTAGGTGTCAAAGGTTTTGTTCCATTCAGCTTCGTAGTTTGCGCCGCGCTCAACAGCTTTGCGCCAGTGCTTAAGAGCATCTTCTGGAACGACAAAAGGCTCGTGTTCCCAACCCAAGTTTTCGCGGGTGAGTTTAACTTCGTCGCCACCCAGGGCAGCACCATGAACACCAGCGGTGTTTGCTTTATTGGGCGAACCGTAACCAATGGTGGTTGTTACCTTAATAAAAGAAGGCTTATCGGTGACGGATTTTGCCTCTTCAATTGCTTTGGCAATTCCTTCTAAATCGGTGTTGCCATCTTGAACGTGCAGTACGTGCCAACCGTAAGCTTCAAACCGCTTGGAAACATCTTCGGTGAATGCGATATCTGTAGAACCATCGATGGAGATGTGGTTGTCGTCGTACAGAGCGATGAGTTTGCCTAATCCTAAGTGTCCCGCGTAAGAACAAGCTTCACCAGAAACGCCTTCCATGTTGCAGCCATCACCTAAAATTACGTAGGTATAATGGTCAACAATCTTGGCGTCGGGTTTGTTGAACTTTGCAGCAAGGTGCGCTTCGGCGATCGCCAAACCGACTCCATTGGCAATTCCCTGCCCCAGTGGTCCTGTGGTAACTTCCACGCCTGGAGTCATGAAGTTTTCGGGGTGTCCGGGGGTTTTGGATTCCCACTGACGGAATTGCTTAATATCTTCAATGCTCACGCTGTCGAACCCTGTCAGGTACAGCAGGGCATACTGCAACATAGAGCCGTGACCGGCAGACAGAACAAAGCGATCGCGGTTGAACCACTTGGGATTTTTGGGGTTATACCGCATAAAGCGATCCCATAGCACAAAAGCCATTGGCGCTGCGCCCATAGGCAGCCCTGGGTGACCAGACTTTGCCTTTTCTACGGCATCAATTGCCAGAAAGCGGATCGAGTTAATACAAAGTTCTTCGAGGGTTTGGGTTGCAACAGCCATAATAAGAGATTGTTCTTTACGACGGGTTAGCACTCTGTGAATTTCACTACAGGGGAGGCAAAAAGCGAGGACACTGCGCCCAAGCGTGGTTCTTGAGGACAGTTCCAAAAAGGGTTCCTTTGTAGAAACTGTCCGGGTGTGGATTTTCGTTGCGAGTTTCCGGTGGTTCCCAAGGGAAAAACTCGCTTCCTTCCTACCGAACTGCTGAGTGGCGGGTTTTGCTAATTAGAGTTGTCATTCGCTTATTGCCGTGTTGCTTGAGATCCCCAATGCAGTATCCTCATCATCCCATTGGTACTTGTTGCCGGACAAGCGGCATATTTTGGGATTTTTGTTATGGATTTTGGATTAATTTTATGAGGGAATCCCCCTGTTATCGGTATTGAATGAACTTAATTATCAAGCGAACAGCCCTACACCCGCTTTTCACACCGTTGTTAATTACGCCTGAAGTCAGATACACGCATCTTAAATTTCCAACTTTAGACGTACTTCTTAAAGGCTAGTGTCACATTATGACCACCAAAACCAAAAGAATTGGATAGGGCAACTTCAACATTTGCTTTCCGGCTGGTGTTAGGCACGTAATCCAGGTCACAATCGGGAGCGGGGTTTTCCAGATTAATTGTCGGTGGAATCTGGTCATTGGCGATCGCCAGTACTGTTGCTACCGCTTCAATTCCACCAGACCCGCCCAATAGATGGCCTGTCATTGATTTGGTGGAGCTAACTGGTATTATTGAGGCGCGATCGCCCAAAGCTCTTTTAATTGCTGCGGTTTCCGTCGGATCATTGACTGGCGTACTGGTGCCATGAGCATTGACATAGCTCACCTGTTCTGGCATTAGTCCTGCGTCTTTTAGTGCCAGTTGGATGGCTCTTGCTGCGCCTTCGCCTCCGGGTACTGGAGAGGTCATATGGTAAGCGTCGCAAGTCATGCCATAGCCAACAATTTCTGCATAAATTCTGGCTTTGCGACTGAGGGCGTGCTGTAGCTCTTCTAAAATTAAGATGCCCGCACCTTCTCCCATGACAAATCCGTCGCGGTCTTTGTCAAATGGGCGGCTGGCATGAGCCGGATCATCATTACGAAGCGAAAGTGTCCTAGCTGATGCAAATCCAGCCAAAGACAAGGGTGTAATTGCCGCTTCACACCCGCCACAAATCATTGCTTGGGCATATCCCCCTTGAATGAGGCGAAAAGCATCCCCTATGGCGTTTGAGCCAGCGGCACAAGCAGTGACTGAGCAGGAATTTGGTCCCCTAGCACCAGTGTGAATTGCTGTCAACCCTGCTGCCATGTTGGCTATCATCATCGGTATCATGAAAGGACTGCAGCGGTCGGGACCACGGTTTAGGTAGATTGTTTGCTGTTCTTCCATCACCTTCAAACCACCAACGCCAGAACCAATAATGATGCCAATTTGTTCTGCGTTTAGGTCATTGATGACTAACTGCGCGTCGCCGAGAGCTTGTTTTGCCGCAGAAACGCCAAATTGAGCAAAGCGATCCATGCGCTTAGCTTCTTTACGATCCATGTACTCATGCGGATCGAAGTTTTTTACTTCACCAGCAATGCGACAATCATGACGAGACGCATCGAACAAGGTGATTTCACCAATGCCATTACGTCCGCTTATCAATCCTTCCCAATATTGGGCTGGTGTATTACCAATCGGTGTAATCGCGCCAACACCAGTGACAACAACGCGTTTACGTATAAAATCAGTCATGACAATAGTTAAGTGGCTCTTGATGCAGGCAGAACAAAATAGTGCTGAGTCATGAATGCTGAGCCCTGAGTAAAGTCCCGAGTTCCAAGCAATGTGTTCCGAGTCATTTTTCTTTACAAATGAGGCAACGCCAGTCGCTACCGTTACGGTAAGCCGCTGTTGCGTCTACAATCAAAGACACCTCCGCACAGCGCTGGCTTTTCGCTACTCAGCACTCAGCACTTTTTTAGGCGGATGTGGCAACTTTGTTGTTAATATAGTCAACTGCCTCTTGAACTGTTGTAATTTTTTCGGCAGCTTCATCGGGAATTTCAATGTCAAACTCTTCTTCCAAAGCCATGACCAATTCAACAGTATCCAAGGAGTCAGCCCCTAAATCATTAGCAAAATTCGATTGTGGTGTCACCGTCTCGGCATCAACGCTAAGTTGATCGGCAACAATTTTCTTGACCTTTTCAAAAATTTCCGATTGGCTCATAGATAAAATTCCTCAACAAGTTGCTATAATCCGCTGTTTATGGGGGATATGTTTTTGAGCATATTGATCTTAACGGAAAGCGCGATCGTCCGTACACTGGTCTTGGATTTTCTTCATTGAAAATCTGTATTCCGTTCCATTTCTAAATTTCGATAGAACAACGACTCCAAGAGCGGTTCTTTGAGTAGAACGTGCTACGCGATCGCTTACACTGTGTAAAAAATGATCTTTTACAACTTTTATTAAATTTTTGTGGTGCATTTTCAAAATCGATAGCTTTGCTACCAACATTAAATAGTAATGATAAAACAGTTATTGACTAACCAAAATACTATGCTAACCCATACATTGAAATACGCATACTTCCCAGGTTGTGTTGCCCAAGGAGCTTGCCGCGAGCTTCATCAATCAACTGTTGCCCTCAGTCAAGCTTTGGACATTGAACTGGTTGAACTCAAAAAAGCTGCTTGCTGTGGTTCCGGCACTTATAAGGAAGATTCCCAACTGTTGGAAGATACGGTTAATGCCCGCAATATTACTTTAGCAGAAGAGTTAAATCTACCCCTGCTTACCCATTGCAGCACTTGTCAGGGTGTGATTGGTCATGTTGACGAAAGCCTCAAAGAATGCCAAAAAACAAATCCAGCATACATTGAACAGGTGAATGGCTTGCTGCAAAAAGAAGGCTGTGTACCTTATCGCGGAACGACCGAAATCAAACATCTCCTTTATGCCCTAATTACAGACTACGGTTTGAGGAAATTCAAAAACGTGTTACCCGCAACTTAGCGGGATTAAAATGTGCAGCTTTTTATGGCTGCTATCTCCTACGTGCGCCAAAGCCATGCCTTATGATGACCCCTTCCGACCGGAAGGAATGGGAAAGTGGGGTGTTTTGCACGGTAGCCCAGGACCCATCATTTAGAGAGGTCGTACGGCACTGTTGCGGTCGGCCGCTTTCCAGCTACGCCACGACCCAATCTTTTAAAATGGCGGGGATACATATCAAGAAGCGCTAGAAGCTGGTGCTGATTGTATGGTTACGCCTTGTCCTTTGTGCCACCTTAAGTTTGATTCGCGTCAGCCAGAGGTGGAAAAGGTCATTGGACAGAAACTAGGTTTACCAGTGCTGCATTTACCCCAGTTGATTGCTTTAGCAGTTGGGGTAAGTCGAAAGAACTCGGTCTACAACGGCACATCGTTTCCACGAAACCAGTTTCGGAAAAATTGGGATTGTGAGCAAAAGCTTGTAGGGTGCGTTAGCTAACGCTAACGCACCAGATCTTTACAGTCATTCTGTCTGACTTTTGATGGGATGTGGAAAAGGGGTTATTCTGTGTTCTGGGTTCTGTATTGTTATCAATTGTTTCGTTGCTCAGTTGGGTCACTGGTGTGAGCGTGAACGCTGAAGTAGGTGTGGTTTCGGTTATTGATATCACTACTGTGTTGTGATCAATTGTTGAGTTGGGCGATTCCGCCATTGGTGTAAGCGTGAACGCTGAAGCAGGTGTGGTTTCGCTTGTTTGTGTCGGTACTGGATTATTATCAATTGTTAAGTTGCTTGGTTGAGCAACTGCTGTGGTTTCGCCTGTTGGTGTCGGTACTGGATTATTATCAATTGTTAAGTTGCTTGGTTGAGCAACTGCTGTGGTTTCGCCTGTTGGTGTCGGTACTGGATTATTATCAATTGTTAAGTTGCTTGGTTGAGCAACTGCTGTGGTTTCGCCTGTTGGTGTCGGTACTGGATTATTATCAATTGTTAAGTTGCTTGATTGGGTAGTAGGTGTGGTTTCGCCTGTTGGTGTCGGTACTGGATTATTATCAATTGTTAAGTTGCTTGGTTGGGCAGTTGGTGTGATCGTGAACGCTGAGTTAGGTGTGGTTTCGCTTGTTGGTGTCGGTACTGGAGTTGGAATTGGTGTAATTGGAGTAGGTGTAGGTTCTACGGTCGGTTGATTTTGTTCAGAATTTGGTATCGCCGGCGGCGTGAAAGTTGGAGTAGGTGTGATTTCTTCTGTCGTTGGTACTACAGTTGTTTCTGGAGTGGGTTGTCTAAGTGTGGGTGCAACTGTTGTCGTGGGTGTCGCGGGTGCAGGTGTAGGTTTTGTTTTTGACTTCTGACGTTTGGGAACGATTGGTTGTTGGTCTTGGATGTTTGGTGTTAGCGGTGGATTGACTTTGGGTATAACTTCAGGAAGAGGTGACAGTGGAACAGTAAGTGTGGATGGAGGTTCGATAATCAGTGATGGTCTGGCGGGTGCTGTGGGTTTCGGTTTGGGAATGGGTGAGCGTTTAGTCGTTGTCGGCGCGGTGGTGGATGTTGGTGAAGGTAAGGGTGTGAAACGATGCCAGTTAAACCAAGCAAGCAATCCGCCTGAGGCTACAATTCCAGTCGTGATGATTCCTGTTGGAAACAGCAGGGCTTTTTTATACACACTTTTGCCGGAGGGGGAAGTGTTCTGTGACGATACTATATTCATTCGAGTCAGGAGATGGTTAGTATCGTTGGTTGTCGGTAGGGGAGATTGTGTAAAGTTTTTTGCGGAATCGTTGACATTTCGGCGCTGGCTATTTTGAGTTGATGACCAAGATGGAGAATTTTCTAATAAATTAAGATTGTGGCGAGTTGCTGCAACTCCCATCGCGTCATCAAGCGATTCCCGTAATTGTATTGCTTTAGTAAGGTAATCTTTAGCTGTGCTGTTTTCTTCTAAACAAAGGGCACGAGTCCCTAATTGATGCAATGCCCAAACTTGGGCAACTTTATCTGTTTCGGCTTGAGATGCTTGTAATCCCCGAGACAGAACTTGCCCCCACAAACCCCATTGCTTACTTAAAGCGAGTGTCTCTTCCACTGCTTTTACCAAGCGCAAGACATCTTTCCAACGACTCTCTCTAACTGCTATCTCTATAATTTGTATGATCGCATCGGTTTGGGATAACAAAATGTTGGGTTGCTGTTGGTGTCGTTCCGCCCAATTTATAAAGTAGGCGATTGCTTTTTCCACAGGTGCTGTCAACTTCCATTCTGGCGGTAAAAGTTCAACTACAGTCTTACTGACCTGATATCGAGAACCATCAAACTGCACGAGATTACGCCTACGTAATCCCTCAAGTATATTAAAAGCATCAGAAATTTCTGTGATATGAATTATCTGTTCACTTTCAAGCCCAACACCACCCATAACAGTTAATAAACTCAGAATAATTCTTTGTGATGTTGATAGCGATGCGACTATTTGTTGAAGCAGATAGTTCCCAGGAGCATCTGTTGATAATAGACTGACAACTTCCGTAAGCGATCGCCCTTCTTCCAGTATGTTTGCCACTGCTATCTGCACTTTCATCGGATGCCCGTTGAAAATAGTACACAGCGATTTTGCCCCAGCGAGTTCTTGTGTGTTGAGAGAACGTTGCAGTTCTCTTTCCACTAAAGCCAGAGTATCATTTATCGATAGTCCAGAAAGCAACATTGAGCGCCCCCTTTTTTTCATTCGCTGCGTTGACGAAGCGATCAAAAAGGTACACTGATGAGCCGCATTCATCAGCTCTTCCAATTCATCTTGGATAAGTCCATCATCATCTAGCACCACAAGAGCTTGTTTTTCTTGAAGTTGTTGACGGATTTGGTTATAAGTTGGTTTATAGGGAATGTTGCTTTCATAAAATGCATCCCATATAGACTGAAGTAAATCGTCTACATTTGGATGCACAGGAGATAAGCTAATAACACCACTAGGGAAAAGTGATTTGACTTGATTGTTCTGTGCCAAGTTACGCAATAAAACTGTTTTTCCAACACCGACTGTGCCGTAAAATTCTACCGATTGTCCCGCTTGAAAGGCAGCAATAGCTTCTTTGACTGATTGTTGTCGATTCAGTATGCTATCTGAGGGCTGCTCAACTATCAATGGAGTGGACAATGGAGTGGAACGCAATCGCCAAGTCGATTTTTCTTCCTTGGTTGCGAGATTCGCTGTCGCGCCTTGAGGTGAACCAATCTTTATGATCCAATTTCCAACTTCCAGTTGGTCAGTCATTTCCTCCGGAATGTTTGTTATTATACTGTTTTTGCTCATATATTTTTCTTCAGCCAGATTTAGATTACTTTTTCTCTATTAACCGCAACATAGCTATCATTAAATATGCATTTTACATACATTTTTTCATATAAAAAGAATTTTAAGTATATATACTTAAAATTTGATTCTAAAAAATTGTTTTGCTTTTATGACTTGGTTAACAAACAAAGCGAAGTGCGAAACTTAACAGCAAAATGGACAGCTAGATGCTTGCTAATATTGAGTTAAAAATCAGCTTTTTTCTGATAAAACTTGAGGCGATACGTACAAAGCCTTCAAGGCGAGGGCTATAAATAAAATGAAGAGTCTTAAAACAGTTATCAGTTATCAGTTATCAGTCCTAACGGCGTATGGTGGGGAATTTAGACGCGCCACCAAAGCCTTCGGTCGCTCTTGGTGGGGGACGCGCGACCACTCGTATTTAACTGATAACTGCCGGTGGTACTGTTCACTGTTAAAAGCCAGACTTGATATTAAGTATGTCAGTAACAAGAAATATTTATAGGCGAAGAATTATAGCAATCGTAAATAATTTGTAAAAGGGACTGGGGATTGGGGACTCTTGGATTGGGGTAGTGGTATATCAAACGAAAAATTATGTCCGGGGCAATAAAGACCTAAACATATTTTGGGGCATTTTCCCCAGGATTTTGCAAAGCGAGAAAAAATTCTCAAGCGCAGACTACAAAAACTAGAACACCAATTCAGTATTCAGACTTGGAGCTAAAAAACCCGTTTTTTTGTAGAGACGCTTCAAACAGCGCGTCTCTACAGCCAACGAAAAATTAATCTTTTCAGGAACAGAAACCGGGTTTTTGGGATTAGTGAATCGGTGTTCTAGCACGTAAAATCAAAGGGAGCAAAAGGTATAAGTACACAAAAAGAGTAGCCAAAGTGTACGAACAGATGCACTTTATTCACTCATAGCCTAAATCGCCGACTCAGCAAACAAAGCCTGCAAAAGCAGCCCTTAGCGGCGCATCTTCATAGAGAAACGCTATTAGTCATTACCATTGTTAAATTTACGTTGTAACTGTTTGAGGACTTGATACATCTCTGGTATGCGGGTGAGAACAGCTGACACCTTCAAGTATTGTTTGTGAGGTATCGCTGGACTTCCAGAGACAATTTCTCCTGGTGGTACATCATTATGAATTCCAGCTTTTGCAGATGCGATCGCCCGATCACCAATCTTTACCTGATTGGCAACTCCCACCTGTCCAGCCAAAATAACACCATTGCCAAGCGTCACGCCTCCCGCCATACCAACCTGACCTGCCAACGCACAACCAGCACCTATTTGGCAACCGTGACCTATTTGAACCATATTGTCAATTTTGGTATTGCGACCTACTCGTGTTTCTCCTACCGCTGGGCGGTCGATAGCGCTGTTGCAGCCGACTTCTACACCATCTTCTAAAACTGTGTAGCCGGATTGTTCCATCTTCACCCAACCAGTTGAACTAGGAACAAAGCCAAAGCCTTCAGCACCAATAACAGCACCACTATGAATCACACAATCTGCACCAATGCGAGTCCGTTCGTGGATAGTACAATTAGCGTGCAAGGTGGTGCGATCGCCTATTTTGGCATCTGGATAAATTACGACATTGGCATGAACGCACACATCATTGCCAATTTCTGCTCCCTGCTGAATCACAACATGAGGACCTACGTACACCTGGTTACCTATTTTTGCTGTCGCGTGAATAACGGCAGTAGGATGAATTTCTGGAGTGGGACGCCAAGGTTGGTAAAACAACGCGATAATTTTGGCAAATAGGAGTCTTGGTTCTTTTGTTGCTATCCAAACAATGCCCCGTTCTTGTGCTTGTATCTGCAATGTTTGATCTAAAGGCAAAATTAAAGCACTGGCACTGGTTTTGCTGACCATAGAAGCAAATCTTGCTCCTTCAATGTAGCTGAGAGTGCCGCTTGTCGCTTCATCTACTGCTGCTAACCCTGTAATTTCTGGGTCATTATCTTTATTGAAGGAGAAGCTACTGGAGGCGGCGGCGTCACCAAGTTTTTCTAAAATTTCACTGAATTTCATGGTTATTTTTTCACCAGTTCTAGATATGGCAAAATAATAGTCGCTTTTTATTAAGATTATGTTCTTGGCACGTAGATGAATAATATTTAATCCTTAAGAGAAAGTACGGTCAGATGCATACAAATTATCTGCGTGCATCTGCGGTTCTAAACACGCTACAAATGTATATTTACAGGCAGGTATAAGTTTGAAAATTGACCTGTAAGAACCAAGATTGAAAAGTTATTGAAAATTTGGGTTTAAAACCCCGTCGTCCACTCCGCTAAAGGACGGCTTTACTTTGTCGTGAAGATTTTCTACACAAACTAAGCCGTAAATTAGTTGACGAGAACCAAGTCATAGTTGTAGAAAACTTAGCAGTTAAGAATATGGTCAGAAACCACAAACTAGCAAAATCAATCAGTGATGCTGGGTGAAGGAAGAATCCTCAAAGGCTTTAGCCCGAGGATTTGTCAAAATTACTGCTTCAACAACAAATAATATAGGCTGCCATTGCCGCCAGTCACACCAGCGCGATCGCCAGCTAATTTGCCACTTCCCATAAAATAATCAACCCGTCCTGGTCCTTTGATAGCGCTTCCTGTATCTTGATCAAGCACGTAGCGGTTGACAGTACGATACGCTAGCTTTCCACCCGGAGCAGGATACGGCAAACTGGTATTAATCAGCGCCAATGCTCCTGGAGGCATAATAGATTTATCAGTCGCAATCGAACGTTCTGCTGTGACTGGCACACGAATACTTCCTGTAGCAGGTGTACCACCAGTTTCTTTGAAGAAGACAAAGCGTTCCCAGCGCGGTAGATAATTACTCATTTCTTTGGGATTTTGCTGGAAATAGTTTAGCAAGACTGGCATCGTCAAACCCTTTAAAGGTAGTTTGCCATCTTTTGCCAGTTGTCCCCCGATGCTTGTCCACGGGTAATCTGTTCCACCTGCATAGCCAACGGATGTTGTTGTGCCATTAGTTAACTTGAGTTGGGCAGAACCTTGAATTTGAACCATGTATGCGTCTAAACGATTACGAAACCAAAATAACTCCAAACCTCGTAACGGGCTTTTATTGTCTGGCAAACCATCTTTTCCTTCTAACTCAATCCGTTTTGGGTGTGGTTTAGCCCATTTGTCGAAGTTAGGCGGGAGTCGATAAACAGGATATTTATATGCTGAGGTGCGAACACGACTGGCGGAATAAACAGGCTCGTAGTAAGCAGTAAACTTCACAGTCCCATTGCCATCGTTCCCGACTGATTTGTAAAAAACAAACTCCCGACTCACAGCAGCTTGCAGTTGTGCTGGTGACTGTGAGCTAACAACCAATTGGCGGAAACGTTGCAAACTACGACGGACGCGCTCAAGGGTAATCTCTCTAATAGGATAATTCTGATACACTGCTATAGCTTTATCAGTTGTTAGGTAACGCAAACTGTTGTCTATTGCCGTCAAAAGTGCGTTGCGGTCGCCAATGCCGTTTCCACCCCAAATTTGTTCATCCCAACCGAGGCAACTGTATGAACTGTTACAAGTTGTTCCTACATCTACTGGTACTAACGATGGCAGAACCTCCTGGGGTTGGCTGGGTTGTGGCGGTGGCAAATTCTCAGGTTGACCTGGGACTGGTATTGGTATCGCTGGTAAGTTAGGAACCTGCTGAGCAAAAACTGACCAAACCGGGTTAATAAGGGCAATTCCTAAACTTAATGACACAAAAGCAAGCGTTTTTCTCATGATTTAGGTAAATCTTTCCACACTAGAGCTAAAAATGGGTTTTACCCGGATAGCCACAATCCGAGACGGACGCACTACCATGTACTCACCCTGAATATTTTTGATCGGTACGCTGATGAAGTGAGTAAGCGCGCTGCAGGAGGTGAGAGCAGTGCTGTTTGCTCATCCTCATCCCCTTGGTGCTGTCGCCTATGACGGTTGCTATCCCACAAACAGTTCCCAAGGAAGTAAGAAGCAGGAACTCACAACCAAAATTTTGGTAATTGCTCGAATTTTGCTAAAATTTAACAATAATTGAGTATTGGCTCATTTTTCATAATAGTCTGCTCGATATAAATATCAGATAGTAACATGATTTTATAAATATTAGTTTACTTAAAAAAGTAAACTAATATTTCAATAAAAACCCCTAAGATTCAACAAGTGCTAACTTAAGAATTGAAGCTGAAAAGCTTACCTGGCAGATAAAACAGCTAGACGTAAAATAAGCAAAGAGGTAAAAGACGCTGTTAAATCTACATCTGTCTCGCAACAAGGCAGCAACACCCAATCTCGAATGATGATATTTCCTCAAATGTAGAGATACAGGGGGCACTGTAACTGAGGAGCGATCGCTTTTAAGAAGAGTGAGAAACTCAGTACAACCCTAGGTAGAATGAACAAACAGAGGAAATAACTCATCTAGTAGAATGTTGGGTGTTGTTGTCATAATAAGCGCACCTAGGTGTAAGCTTGTACAAAGTTGAATAGATAGAGACAGTTGAAATAGCGCCTTATGTCAATTATTGCTCTGGGAGCATGGTATCTAGAGAATTATGAGCCGATTTTAGAACTGGAAAAACGCCCGCCGGATATTCGCGTCAATAAAAAAAGCCTCCTGAAATCAGGATTAAGAGCGGATTTTTTGGAAGAGAGTGAGCAAGTAAAGAAATCGACTTGGTTTGGGCGCTATCTGGCAGGAGAAAATGTTGAGTTCTATATTGAGGGTAGTGGTGGTTATTGTGTGGCTAATATTGACTTGATAAGCCATGAAATATATTTCACGAAGCAGACTGTGTTAGCGCAGTTAGAACCCACAATTTTTTTATGCCATCAAACGGAGTATCCAGCAGCTAGTGAAGCTTTACGAGAGGGGCTGCTTGAAAGTTTGGAAATTTTGAACAGGCGATCGCGTTTACCTTTGTCTTTAATAGAGTCCTACCGCCCGAAGGAAGGTTCTCTGCGACTGAGCCGCACAATCATGCGAAAAATTCATAGAAGTTTGTTGTTTGTTGCTGACGCCACGCCTGTTGCTAAAACCGACACTAAAGAAATTGCCCAATTGATTCCCAGTCCCCATGTCTGTGTTGAAATTGGCTATGCCATTCAAAGTAAGCGATCCGAGCAAATTCTCCTAGCTCAAATGCAGCGCCCAGACTTGCCGGGGCAATTTCCCTTTGACTTACCATCATCGCAAATTTTTCAATTTCAAGACACTACAGAACTTGGTCAAATCTTGCCCCAAACAATTGAAACTCAACTTCTCCGATTTAAATTATTTGCTTGATCAGCTGTTCTTGCATATAAGGCATATTTCTTCGTGTTTTTTTTGCTAACTGAAAGCCACAGATCCCCGACTTCGTAAAAGTTGTCGGGGATCTTGTTTCGGGAGAAAAAGGGGGAGGTATTTCACAACTCCTGCAGGGATTACTATATGTGCCTGAAAAATATTATCATTAACACAAGATCACTAACCAGTTCCTACTTTTTTTCTTGTCCTTAATCCCTCACAATGATTTTAAAATCTGTACAACGGTAGATGTAAACAAAGTTAATGAAAAGCATAAATGACTTAGGATAGAGAATCAAATTTTCCCAGCCGACAATAAACATTACCACGCTAGATAGATGCGGTTAAAAAGCGTTCAATGTTAAGAGTCAACCGCTTGCGCCAACAAAATTCAGATCAAATCTCTTCACATTCAGTGGTTGCACAAACTGCAAGTGCAATCACTCTATTTGTCGGCTGCTTGGTACTACTTGGCTGGTGGCTCGACCTAGAATTTATCAAAAACTGCTTTTCTTTAAGCAGTGTGACCATGAAGGCAAATGCAGCTGTGTGCTTCATTTTGTCTGGCGTGTCCCTGTGGCTGGCTCAAGGGGCAGTAGGAGGAGAAAATACTCCCATCACCCCCTCATCCCCACGCCAGTCGCCTCAACGGGGGGAACCCCCGCACGGCGCTGGCTCCTCACTCTTATCGAGGCTGTGTGCAACAAGTGTCCTCGTCATTGCTGCGCTCACACTGAGTCAATATTTGTTCGGCTGGAATCTCGGTATAGATGAATTGCTATTGCGTGACTCGCCTAACGCTTTGATGACATCCCACCCAGGGCGAATGGGATGGAACACAGCAGTGAACTTTTTGTTGATTGGCAGAGCGTTGGAGCTTGTGGGTGAACCAAAAACTCGGCGTAGCTATTGGTATGCCCAGATTTTCGCCCTCATTGTCGCTTTGATGTCTTTACAGGCGATAATCGGCTATGTTTACGGCGTTGATATTCTCTACGGCTTTCCTCCTTACAGTACATCAATGGCGTTACACAGCGCACTGGCGTTTACAGTGCTTTGTGTAGGTGTACTGTTGACTCATCCCAACGAAGGGTTGATGCGGATAGTCACGAGCGAAACTTACGGCGGCTTGCTGGCACGTCGGTTGTTACTAGCAGCGATCGCTGTACCTTTAGTACTGGGGTGGTTGATTCTCCAAGGACTAAGAGCAGAAGTTTACGAGCCAGCATTCGCGGTATCGCTGCTTGTCGTGGTGCTGATTGTCAGTTTCTGCGTCTTGATCTGGGAAAGTGTCGCGGCGCTGGAACGCATGGGAATTCAACGCGATCGCGTTAAAGAAGCCCTCAAAGCAAATGAAGAAAAACTCAATAGTTTTGTAGATGCTAACCTCATCGGCATTCTTTTTGGTGACATTCACGGTCATGTACGCAACGCCAACGACGAATTTCTGCGGATGATTGGCTACACAAGGGAGGAGTTACAAGCAGATAAAATCAGCTGGGTTGACATTACACCACCAGAGTATTTACCCCTGGATGCAGAACGCATTGCCGAAGCAACGGAGAAAGGTGCTTGTACGCCTTACGAAAAAGAGTACATTCGTAAGGATGGTAGCCGCGTCCCAGTTTTAGTTGGTTACTCGTTACTAGGCGAAAAGCGCGAGGAGTCGGTGGCTTTTATCTTGGATTTGAGCGCTCGCAAACAAGCAGAGCAAGCACTGCGCCAGACCCAAGAAAGATTCCGTTTGGCACTTGATAACATTCCTGATGTCTTTGCGATTTACGATGCTCATCGGCGGTTACAGTTTGTCAATACAGCCGCATTGCAGCGCATTAAAAAACCAAAAGAGGAAATTCTTGGACGCACTGACGAGGAAATTTTTCCCTCTGAGGCAACACAAGCTTATCTTCCCACTTTAATTAAGGCGCAAGAAACCCGCACCTTACAAACAACAGAAGCCACAATCACCTTACCCGATTACGGCACATTCACCACAGAAATCAAATATCTGCCGCTTTTGGATGAAAACGGTGAAATAGAACAAATTCTTGCCTTTACTAACGACATCACAGAGCGTAAGCAGGTGGAGGAAACACTCCGGAATCAGCAAAAATGGCTCGAAGATTTGCTCAACCTCATGCCAATGCCGATGCTGTTGATAGAACCAGGAACAGCAAAGGTCACTTTCGCCAACGTTGCTGCGGACGTTGTGGCTGGCGGCAAATTCCCTAAGGCAGAATCATCCCAAGACTATGGTACTTATTACTACTCCACCGATGCGGCGGGAAATACTATCCCAGCAGAACAGGCTCCAGGCATGCGAGTTGCCCGTGGCGAACGTATTGAGGGATTTGAACTCGACTGGCACACCCCTGTGGGTGTGCGTTCCCTGCTGATATTTGCTGATACCCTAAGCGCGATGCATGGTCATCCAGCGACCTGTGTCTTGGTATTTCAAGACATTAGCAATCTCAAGAAGGTCGAAAAAGCGCTTTCATTGGGTTATAGAAGGCTGCAGTTATTATTCAGCACAGCAAGTGATTTACTATCAAGTCAGCAGCCTGTGGCATTGATTGATGGGTTGTTTAGAAAACTCTCGGAACAAATTCGTTTAGATGTTTACTTTAATTATTTAGTTGATGAAGATAAGCAGGTATTGCAACTGGCATCCTATAGTGGTGTGACAGAAGAATTGGGAAAACAAGTTGAGTGGATGAAGTTTGGTGAAGGGGTGTGCGGCACGACAGCACAAGAGCGTCGTTCAATAGCTGTGGAAAATGTGCAGCAATCCACTGATCCAAAAACAACGTTTATCCGCTCTGTGGGGATTACAGCATATTACAGCTACCCTTTAATAGCGCAGGGACGGCTTCTGGGGACTCTTGCCTTTGGCAGCCGTAAGCGGTCCAATTTTACTCAAAATGAAATAGGGATGATGCAAGCAGTTTGCGACCAGATTGCGATCGCAATGGAACGCGCTGGCTTGATTGCTTCTTTACAACAGCAAACTGAGCAGTTGAGAGAGGCAAACCGCATGAAAGATGAATTTTTGGCAATCTTGTCTCACGAGTTGCGATCGCCCCTCAACGCTATCCTGGGTTGGGCGCAGCTTTTACGTTCCCGTCGCCAGCTAGATCCAACCAAGGTCGCTCGGGCATTAGAGACAATAGAACGAAACGCTAAGGCGCAGACGCAGCTCATTGAAGATTTACTAGATATCTCGCGGATGATTAGAGGCAAGTTACGGCTTAATGTCCGCGCTTGCGACCTCGTTGCCATCATTGATGCCGCCCTTGAAACCGTACGCTTGGCTGCTGAGGCAAAAGAAATCGATTTAAATTTTTATGTTTTAGAGAATGGCTTGGGTAATACTGATGAAAATCCAGAATTTTCTCACACTCAAAATCTAAAATTCGCCGAGGAGCAACCTCATCATTTATCTAATAATTTAAAATCGAAAATTCAAAAACCCAAATTCTTGGTTTCTGGCGATGCAGAGCGTTTGCAGCAAGTCATTTGGAATCTGCTATCTAATGCCATCAAGTTTACACCCCAAGGTGGTCGAGTAGAAGTGCAGCTTAGGGTAGCCAAAGAAGGTGATAAGGAAGAGAACGGACTGGTATCCCCCTCATCCCACACCCCACAATATGCCCAAATCTCGGTAAGCGACACGGGTATCGGTATTAGTTCCGATTTTCTGCCATACGTCTTTGACCGTTTTCGTCAAGCTGATAGTTCCAGCACAAGGGCACATGGTGGACTGGGGCTGGGGTTAGCAATTGTGCGTCATTTAGTAGAACTGCATGGCGGTACCGTCCAGGTAGAAAGCCCAGGTCAAGGGCAAGGTGCTACGTTCACAGTCAAGTTAGCGCTGCTCAATAATGAAGATAAGAGGACAAGGGGACAAGCGGACAAGGGAACAAGCCAATTGATTGCACAACCGCCTGCTGAACCTGACTCCCAAACCTCAGATCCATATGTTTCCCTTGACGGCGTGCGGGTGTTGGTTGTAGACGACGAAGCTGATACCCGAGATTTTCTGGTCACTGTACTGCAACAGTGCCAAGCCGAAGTCAAGGCGGTGGGTTCAGCACGGGAAGCACTCAATACCATGACACAATGGAAACCAGATGTTTTGGTAAGCGACATCGGAATGCCAGAGGAAGATGGTTATTCTTTGATCCGCAAAGTGCGATCGCTTGAACGTGCTGGAGACATCTCCTCACCACAGCAAGGCGGAAAGATTCCAGCAGCAGCATTAACAGCATATGCCAGACCAGAGGATAGAATGCGAGCCATTCAAGAAGGTTATCAGCTGCATTTGCCTAAACCTGTTGAACCTGCTGAGTTAGCTACAGTCGTTGCTAGCCTCGTTGGGCGTACTTGACACCTCATATCATGTCCGCTTAATGACTTATATAGCGGTTTTTACTTGAGTACAATACAAATTTTGTGGGGTGGGCAGGAAAGCCCGCCCGGATAGTAGGACGGGCAAGATGCCCATCCCACAAGAGTCTAAAACTGTATTCTTTTCAATTGAGAACCGCTATAAGTGTTCATCCGGACATGATACCAAACTTCAAACTAAAAAACTCATCACTGCTAAGCATCATGTTTATTTACTAGATGCTTTTATAGGAATTTCCCTATACAGAAATTAATTCAATTCTTGCAATATCTGCATCCGAAATAGAGCATTCAAGAGCTGTATTTACAATCAACTTGTCAACAAGGCTAAAAAAACTTTTAAAAGTTTCCTCTGATAGTGTGGCACGTCATAAATGGCACACTCATCTGCATATTCATGTGTCATTCATCTACACTTTTAAGACAATTCAAGGTGCATTTTTCAATTCAAATCAAACTACTAAATAATGTTGTGAAAATTGAAGCATCTCCCATGAACCTAACAAAAATATCCGCAAAAACACTAGTTCAACCACAACAGCTAGATACCATTAAGTTGCATAATTCGCAGCAAGCTTCTTTTTTGGAAGAAGTGATTGAAAACTTACAAGACGGTATCTTACTCTTAAACGAGACGGGCGAACTCATTTACACCAATACATCTGCTTATCGTATTCTTTCTCAACTCAATCAAGACAGTTCCAACTCCAATTTTATCCCACCTGCTATCTGGCGTCTTTGCAAAACATTACTAGACCGTAGCCTTTACCCCAATAAAATCATAATTTTATCTAATGAAATTGTAGTAGCTCGGTCAAAAATTTTTCGCGTTAGGGCGAGATGGCTAAGCTTAGACCGATTTAACCGCTCTTGCCTTTTAGTGATAATTGAAAATAAATGTGAATCTTTGAAAAATGTTGCACTAGCTGAAGTTAGAAAATACGAATTGACACCGCGAGAAGCTGAAATTTGGTATCTTTATCGAGCAAAATACAGCTACAAAGAGATTGCTGCTCAGCTTTACATTACTGTAAATACAGTGAAAAAGCACATGAAAAATATTCACGCAAAGCGACAAGCCTGTTTAGATTGTGAGAATGAAGATTAGTTAGCATTCATAATTCATTGACAGGAGGCATACGTCTAAGACGTCTAAAGCCCTACGGATATGCACCTTCATGCATAGGGCGGTAGCCTACGGCACACCGAACGCGTCTACGTTTTAGAAACAACTACTATTCATCCAAGAGTACCCTTGAGGGTACTTTGTTGCTATATGAAAATCATCTATCGTGTAATTACTACAGAAACGGGATATTTGGTAGTCATACCAAGTTTAAATTTCAAATGTCATTCTGGACAAAGCAAAGATGCTTAGTTCTTGCGGCTTGCCAAAGGGTATTTGCAAGAGACTATGTTTTTCTACGTTACGTTCAGCGTGACATTTTTATGTATCTATATCTATATACACGCACTTTAGTATTAAAAAAATAGGATTTTACTGCAACTAAACAATAAGCAAGTCGTCAATAAAAAAAATACATCATATCATGCAGCAGCTTAAGCAAAGAAATACAGAGACTGGATTTAAAAATCATGTTAAAATGACTACTCTTAAGCTGACAGTTGAAAACTTGACGCCGCCAAAAGAATTATGTATAAGCCATTTTTGGTTTGGTTTGCATGATGGTAATTTTGATACTTTACATTTAGAAGATACTACGAGACAAAGTATCAAACGAACGGCTGAAGATGGCAATCTTATGAATCTAACTCAAGAATTTACAACCAGTGGTTCTGGTCTTTTTCAAGGAATCATTGTTGGTCTATTTCGACCATTGGGTAATACCAGTGCGGCTAATACTGTATCATTTACCTTCTCGATTAATACTGAAATAAAACGTCAAATTTACTTCAGCTACAAGGCAGTGATTATTGATAATGATACTTTTGTTGCTAATCAAGACAAACTTGCTCATCAAATTTTTGACACAGAAGGTAACTTCATTGGTGCTGATTTCATTGTGTTCAGTTCTGAAGTGATTGGTGCAGGTGTTGACGTGAATGATGAATTATCAGCCAATCAAGTAGGAGTTTTCTTCTCAGAAAGATTCAGTACTTACGCAGGCGCTGCTAAAGACACATTTATACATAAGCATATTGGTTATCATTGTATGTTTGCTCATGGCAATGTTACAATTCCAAACTATCAGATAGCTCGTATCAAAATTGAAACGGTGTCTGTACCACCGCAAGAGAGAGTTTTTTAAGCTAAAGGTGTATTTTTGCTAAGGAGACTTTTTCTGCTAAATTGAATACCTAAGATTCCGATTCTTAAAAAGCTTTCTCTGCAATAAGTAGGTCGGTACAAATAAAGTTTACTTGTTAAGGCAGTCATTAGTCATTAGGAGGCAGTGCGGTGGACGGGTTCCCCGGCATAAAGCACCTGCCGTTCATTAGTAAGGGTTTCAGGCGTTTTTACAAATCTTTATATAGCTCAATTTATTTGCGCCTGTCTACTTACGTGACTATGTATCAACCACTGTGTGCAACTACACAGTGACGCAATACATACTGTCTGCGTCCATACTAAATAATTACTCATTCACAATCAACTCCTAAATATATTTAGGGTCATTCATGGTTCAACCACTTATTGAGTTATTTAAGTTTGGAGTTATCACATCTCCTCCTTTGCGGTTGAAACGAGTTTCATCAATTTTTACTTGGAAAATATTTCATCTTTTTTCGATGGTACCAACAGAAATTATGGATTTTTTTGTAGGCGAAGTAGTAGATTGTACATCTGTCGTTTTAAATCTTCGTTACTTTGTACCTGTGTAGTAATCGTGTTGTATCTATCAATAGTGAGACCATTTTCTTCAACTACTTTTTGATAGCTTTGGCAGTAATTCACAGCAATATCTCTAGCCTTGCCAGGAAGACCACCTAAGCTGTTCTTATCGTTACAAACAATCTTAGGAACTTCGCCGTTACCAATAATTTTTTTTATTTCATCAAAGGCTTGTTGACGCCGTGGCTCCATTGTTAACATAGCTTTAGCGTAACTTCTAAGTTCATTAGGGTTAACTGATTGTGGAGCTTGAGCATCGGCTTTTGAACTCAAAACTAAAGTACTAGAAACCAAACTGGCAGTCGCAATAACGCCTACGAACAAAGATTGGGAAAGTATCCGAACTAGACTAAGTCGGAAAAAGCGATGGTAATATCTTCTCATTTGCTTTATGAAACAACTACAGTCGGGATATGTTAATCACTGTGAATTATTTTAGGAGTGAGAAGTTCCAGAAAACACCCAAAGCATCAAATGTTTGTTTCTGTTGTCAAGTTCCTCGACATACTTGACAAAGCTCTATAACTTTAGTCTGTAGTGCTGACATCTCTGAAGCTCCTTGTTTGAGACTAACTTCCAAATCTAACAATATAGGTAAACTGGCAATAAGTTGCTGCACAGAAACCGATTGTATTTCTTTTTGTAAATAGTAAATGCGATTGGGGTTGCCTATCTCCGCAGCTTTGGCAATAACTTGTGAATTGCGCTCACCATTTTCTATCATCAGCTTGACCCATAACCAAGTGCGAAATTGACCAATAAGCGTAGCAACTATTCGCAAAGGAGGCTCACAAGCATTGATGATGTCGGTCAATATCGCTAAAGCTCTAGCTGTGTCGCCTGTTCTGATTGCTGCTGCTAATTGTAGGCTATTCTGAGTTGTATTTTGGACTAACTGAGCGACGGCGTCTGTATCTAAAGCCTGATTGCTATCTTGAGCATAAAGCCGTAATTTCTCTAACTCGTTGTGCAGAAGGCGTGTATCATTGCCTACACTTTCTGCCAACATCTCTACACTTGAGTGAGTCAGTTTCACTCCTACTGTTTGAGCAGCTTGAGTGACAGACTGCACCAATAGTTCGGTCTTCCAAGGCGGGATTAAAGGAAATTCTTGGAATTGGGCAAATTTTTTCAAAATTTTGGTAGATTTGAGGCGTTCGTCTGGTTTGTGACTACTAGTGAGCAACAAAAATGAATTTTCCGGGATGACTGGTAGAGTTCTTACCAATTCAGAGAGCACATTGTCTGAACATTGCTGGCAAAGGGTAGTATTTGCAAGCCATACTAAGCGTCCACCGGCTCCAAAAGGTGGTGTCATCACTTGATTTAATGCTTGGATCGGCGCATCCGGTAGATCTGGAGGCAGTACTGTGTAGTTAAAACTTGTCCATAAGGGATTTAGGACGCGATCGCGCACAAGTGCAACCGCCTTTTCTATAGCAAAATCATCCTCACCCCAGTAAAAGTAGACAACCATAGGGAACCTCACTGTAACTAGAATTGACTCTTAACAATCCCTATGGGTTCAGCCCAGAGATTGTCATGCATATTTCCTCATCCCCCTCATCCCGCTCATCCCTCTCATCACCCTACCACCTTAAAAAAGCTAAATAGTTTTTAAATTGCTTATTTAATCGCAGTAGTTTTGCCTACAATCAATAAGCGTGGAGTTCGAGGATATGAAGGTTGGACGACAAATATCAAACTTACTTAAATCGTTTAGCGCGGATGACGCTACCAGAAGCGTGTAAAACTCAGATCCAGCATATCCAGGAATCTTCTAAATTTCAGCCTAATTCCGAGGGAGTAAGGCAAGCAGAACCTTTTCCTGGCTATACGGTGATTACTCCACCTTGGGAAGAAGAAACAGACAACTCTACTTTCTACGCACGCTTACAGGTTTACCAACAGGAACTTTTACAGTTCAGTGTAAATTCTGATTGGATTGTGCTTGTACCTCCTGCTAGCTTTCATTTGACTTTGGCGGACTTGATTTGGGATAGTGCTTACCATGATGCTTGCGAAAAGAATCCACAATTTGAAGAACAGCTACGCTCTTGCGTTGGGCAAATCTTTGAGCAGTATCAACAATCAATGCAGCGGCAAACTCATCCCATTCGCTGGCTTCTTCAGGGACTCGTAGTGATGCCAAGAGCTGTAGGCGTTTGTTTGGTACCTCAGGACGAAGCCTGCTACGAGCAAGTTGTTAACCTGCGTCGCGCAATTTATCAAAATTCCAACTTAATGGCATTGGGAATTGAACAACATTATCATTTCACAGCACATGTGACATTGGGCTATTTTGGAGACATTTCACCGAGTCTAGACCGCGATCGCCTTGCTACCATGTTTTCTCAGTTGAATCAGAAATGGACAGAGAATTCCCCAGAATTGACCATACATCGTGCCGAACTCCGGAAGTTTGACGATATGACGCGCTATTATCGCCAACCAGACTGGCCCAGTTTAGATTTTAGTGCTTAAACATTCAGTCATCCTTAGTCTCTTGCAGCCTAAAATTTAAAGTCAGAAAATTTTTGATATGCAAGGTAAATAGCTTCTAAAAACACATCTGGGGTGACAGCTTCTGGTATCTTTTCTAAGTGAATCATTGCTTGAATATCCTTAGCTAGTCGCAGAGCTACTGAGGCTCTTGCCTTTGCTAGCATTGCACTGCGTCTAACTAAATATTCCCTAATAACAGCAAAATCGTCAGGTAGTATGGCTGACAAATCGGCTATTTGTAGCAATTGCTCGCTGACAGACTTTGCTTGTTCTGAAATAGTTGTGCTAATTGATAAAATAAATTACTCATTACCCTTGTCCCTAATCGCTGTCGAGCTTGTGTAATTGCTGATTTACAAGGTACTCGCGCTTTTTTTACCAACCTTAACCCATGCCTCCGATAGACCATCAATTAAATTCTTAAGTACACCCCGCATTGAGTCTTTCGACCAGAGGCTCATTGCAATTACCAGGCACACTACCAACTGTGCTGGTAATGACCGATTTCTCTGTTCGCAAGCTTTGGTTGTAGCGTTAGCGAAGCTCCTCCGTCAGGAGGCTCGCCTGCTCGATAGCCGTTGATGGAATAGCTGTCTCTATCGCTTTCAGTAAATCACCACTTTATATCTTAGGAGACAGCAATGAGAAATCCTTAAGATGCACCACACTCTATTTCCATTCTTGAGAACAATCCTTACTTTACCTGACTTTGAGGCTTAACTGAACCGTATTGCTGAATGAGGGTGGATTGACCAACCACAACTCGATTCAGTTCTTGACTGAGGCGATTTAAGACAGGATTGGTTTCGCTCATTATTGTTATTTATATATTCTGATAAATACTGAAAATTACTTTGCTCATCTTGGTAGGCATTAGCAGCTAAGTAGGGAGTTGTAGAAAAAATAGCTTTTCCTTGACCGTAATTTTTTTCCCACACAACAGCACCAAAGCGATCGCCCAAAGAAACCTTTTCTTGAGCTTTGATCTGTCGCCGTCGTCGCGTCTGTATTTTGACATCTCCAACTGGAGATTTGTGCATGGTGGTGAAGTCTGCTGCTGTACTCGCCGCCCCCACACCCAAAATAATCAAAGTATTGCCTTTTTCTAGCCATTTTTTCTCTTCACTATCCAGATCAGGCTGTGTCAATTGGCTGTTGATTTGTAATAGAGTGGCACGTTTTTCTGTATTGAAATCACTAAAAGGCTTTTGCCAGCGCTTGATACCAGTTTTTTGCTTTTCCATATAAGCATACCAAGCGCCGTAACCATCGGGAGCGCGGTTGTAAGTGGAACCACTATTGATGTTGCTGCTGGTTGGAGCTGCAAAGAAGCTAAGTATTACCATAACTCCCAAGGCGATCGCCCCAATCCAAGCCAGACGGTTTGAGCGTTTGATGTGTTGGAAATCTCCTGATACGCTTGCTGACAATGCTCATAATTGTCTGCCGAAATTTCAGCATTGCCAAAACACAATTGCTCGTGAGTGATTATCAAAGTCTCATAAGGCTGCCAGTTGCCTCTGTCGGGAAACCCTCCTGCAGTACTGGCTCCTAATGACTGCCGAAACTCGTTAACTTTATTTGTACCGACCTACTTAGTACAGCTTTGCATTAATTCGTAGCGTTTTAAAACGCAGAGGGACGCGGAGTCAACGCAGAGTAACGCAGAGCCTTTCTGAAATTAATTCGTTACGAACTTGTGAAATTCTGTACTTAGTAAGGTTATGAATTATGAAATTTTTCAACATTTAGCAATCATAATTCATCATTACTTTTACCGTTCTTTTGTACCATTACCCACCCAACGACAACAAGAAGCGCACCGACCGCAAGAAATCCCAAATCCCAAGCTAACTGATGCGGTCCTGGTTTTACATGATGGATGCCAAGAATATGATGGTCAATCACTCCTTCAACCAAGTTGAACAAACCAGCACCCATCAGTATTGACCCAAAGTAGATGTTGGATAACCAAGGAACATCTTCACGCGCTCCAGCCCGCCACAGCAACACCACTCCAATCACAGTCATTATCCAATCAAAGGCGTGAAATAAGCCGTCCCAAACTGTATTGACATCTATATTAGAAATTGTGGTCATAGGTCGAACATTGCTCAACATATGGTGCCACTGAAGAATCTGATGCAGTACAATGCCATCAAAGAACCCACCAAGACCCACACCAAGGAAAATTCCAGCAACAATCAACGGGGCACGTTGGTTGCTCTTTTCACTCTTCGCCTCCATCATCAACCTCTCAAACACACTTTTCTATCACCATAGAACTCTATTTTGAAAGCAATCTTCTGCCTTTAGACAAGTACTGTGGTGGAATTCAAAGCAAACCACTTCTTGCTAGTATCTACGGTGATGATAGATATTGAAGTATAAAACAACAATTTTCAAATGACTATTTACTTTTACAAGGTTTGGCAGCCTTATGGCTGTTTTTCCAATTTTTCTCCTCATGGAATCATTATGCAGGGCCTCTATTGGTCAACAGTTGAGCATTATTATCAAGCTCAAAAGTTTGTTGGAACCTCAGATGCGGTCATTATACCTCTGATCCATAATGCTGAGACACCAGAACTCGCTGCGGCACTAGGACGGGACCCCACGCACCAAATTCGTGTGGACTGGGAGGAGGTCAAAACTCAAGTGATGCGAGAAGCTGTACTCAAAAAGTTTCTTACGCATACCGATATTAGAGAAATCCTTTTAACCACGGGTGACAACCTGATTGTAGAAAACTCCCCAACCGATTATTTCTGGGGTTGCGGAGCAGAGAAAACGGGTCACAATCATCTCGGTAAAGTCCTTATGAGTGTACGCGAAGAAATCCGCAAGTTACCATCTTTGTCAGTCATTTTTGATTAATTTGCCTATCCTCTGCCTATATTTTCACAAGAAATTAGGCGATTTCATCCAAATGGGGGATGATAATTTCCCCCCAGACGCTTGGTAGCTGCACCATTGCTAAATCTAAAAGTCGATTAAATATTCGGCAAACTCTTAGATTTTTTTATTTGAATTTTTTGATTTGGAAACAAATTCATTCCTGACGTCATTTTAAATATGCAGAGCGAACCAACCAAAGAAGTTATTAACACCAACCCCGATATTGTCAGTAAAATACTGTTTACAGGTTGGGAAATTGCAGCTTGTAGACGCTTTTTTGCTCGCTTTTCCTTGCCTAACAACAAAACTATATAAAAGCCTTGTTTAAAAAATGGCATCGAAAGCTTAATATCCACAGCATGACGTTTGCTAATGCGCTCCTTAAAGACCTGTTTGAGCGCAGCTAATTAAGTATCGGTAAAAGTCGTTACTGTTTTAGGAGGAATGCGGGCGAAAAAGTCTTGTACAAAAGGGTCAGTTCTGGAAGAATCTTTGGTGAAACGGTTTTGAGGCATATTGTTTTTCTTGTCACTAGGAGTAGGCTTTAGAACATAGGATTGTGTTCAGAATCCCAACAATTTCCGTCTCTCCAATTTCTACCGGTGCGTTCACATTCAAACTTATTGTGAAGCCAGGGAATTGATGTAGGGTAGGGCGAAGTGGGTACGGAAGTCAGTAAGGAAAATAAAAAGGAAAAAGTCGTGAAGCTAGAAGTCAATAGGATAATCAAAAATCCTGTGAGGAACACAATATTACCAGGAGTCCAAAGAGGATATACGCTTTTTTCATATTGCAAGCGCTGTTTCGAGCGACGTTCCGAACCAGCTAATAACACCAAATAAAACCGTAGTCCTGGTATGGGAACGGAAACTCGCAAGTCCAGAGGATGACGACCCCAATTACGAGAGCCAAAAGCTTTTTTGATGGCTTCTAGTTGCTCCTCTGTGAAAGTATCAGTAATTTCCGGGGGTATTTTAGCAAATAGTTGGTCAAAAACAGGATCAACGTGCTCCAGACGTTTCATGACTTGCGTGTTTTACTAAGTGTGACTGAGCAAGATACAAAGTTTAGTTTTTGCTTAAATTCCTACTAGCATAACTGCTAATATTTAAAAATTTTATTAATTTATTATTTAGATTAAAATATGATTTATGCAAATATTTTGTTAATACTTAAGTAGAAAATATTTTGATAGCATTGCTATGGCAAAAATAATACTTAAAGTATTATTTCCTGATGTTTTCTGTGCTGCAATAATGTTGGTGCTTGTCGTTGCCTTCAGAGTTAAAAAGTAGGTTAAATTAACACAAATCTATAAAATTGTCTTGAATAGATTTACTGAAAACATCACTTGAACCACGATTGCCCTGCATAGCACTGCGCTCCGCGCAATCACGCTCAAATTCAAAATTCAAAATTCAAAACTAATTAAGAAATTTTGAATGAAAAATTTTAGTTGAATTTGAGTAACGGTTTCAAGCCCCTTAATTTTATTAATCAGATCTTGCACCCAACAAGAGCCTCTGACGACTCACTGTTGCAACTCTTGCAAGATCTTAGATACCGGACTTATAAATTAACTATTTATAAATATTCTGAACAATGCCATTGACACCTAACGGAGGGCGTGGGGAACTGCGGAGAGTGAGGAAGAAAATCTTAGTAATTAAATGACACAACGGGACGGACAGTTTCTTCCGGAGGGAAACCCTCCTGCGAACTGTCCTCGGAAACTCCAACGCCATGCAGCGCTGAACCCCTCACGCACTGGATGCTTGTATTGCACTCAAGCGATTTACAACCACCGCAAGGCGGAAGTACAAACAAATTGGCTTAAAAAGCTGCTAATTTTGTGCTGGTTACGATTTAAGCTAGAAGTGATTAGATTAACAGTGTTCGCTCATAACCACGCGTAAATAGCGAGACTTTGCCAGTGGTTATGTAGTATTTTTTTGGTGCAAGTCTGTCTTTTGGTAAATCCCATGAAACAGCTCCTCAACCGAGTCTATGGCTGGAAAAAACGCATCCAACGGCTAGTTCTGCCTTCAGTGATGGTCATTCTAGCTTCTTTACTATTTGCCACATCCGCTTCGGCTACAGGTGTATATGAAATACCAACTATTACAAGTGGGGAACATACCTGGGTGGTGGATCAAGCTGAAGTGATCAGCCGTCTAAATGAAGGCAAGATTAGCAGCACCCTGGAAAATTTGGCAAATAAAACCGGAAATGAAGTAAGAATTGTCACAGTTCGTCGTCTTGACTATGGTGAAACCCCCGAGAGTTTCACCAAGGCATTGTTTGAAAAATGGTTTCCCACAAAGGAAGCACAGGCAAATCAAACAATATTGATGATTGACAGTGTCACGAACGGTGGAGCAATTATCACTGGCGATAAAGTGAAGTCTTTGTTGCCAGATGAAACCGCTTTTAGTGTCGCTTCTGAAACCTTGATGGCACCATTGCGGGGTGGTAACAAATATAACCAGGCGTTTTTAGATGCAAGCGATCGCCTAGTCGCGGTGCTATCTGGCGAACCAGATCCTGGACCACCTCAAATCGCCGACAATGTGCAGGTAGAAGGCACCTTTAAGAAGGCAGAAGAAACTGATAAAGGTAACGCAACGGCTTGGGTGATCGGACTTTTAATTGCCGCCACCATTATCCCAATGGCGACTTACTACATCTACCAGGTGTTTCAGCCATCTTCTAACAGTTAGTGCTTAGTAGTTAGTGCTTAGTAGTCAACAACTAACTACTAACTACTCCCAATTAATCTTGCACATACTCTTGTCCTGTCAGTAAAGCAATCTCAGCTCGGACAAACTCTCGACCCAAATAAGCCGCATGGTTTAACTGAGTCACAGGAGGGAGCTCTTGTTCTTCAAAAATTTTCACAGACAGTTCCTTTGCCGTTCTCCCACTAAATACAGTTGTGTGAGTGCGTTCCACCTTTCCCCGTGCTGGAATCACCTTTCCAGTTTCCGGATCAACAGCTAAACCACGCTCATCAATCACATTTGTGAAATGCTTGGCATAAATTAATCCCTCCTCCCGATTCAGATAAATAATGAAATACCCACCAGGATCAAGGTCAATATGACGCCCAGAAAGTTTATCGTCAATCGCTGCCAAGCCTTCAACACTCAAATCCATAGTCACCATAGAAATCAACTTGCTTTAGGGGTTTTTCACCCCTTCTCAAGTGTAATTCTTATCTTCCTGGGCGTTCTAGCCTAACGGCAAACTGCCCAGTCGCAAAGCGCCCCGTGAGGGATACGCATAAACAAGCATTTTGGCGGTTCATTTTAACAGTTATCAGTTATCAGTTATCAGTTTCATCGCTTAGAGGGGGAAACACCACACTAAGAGCGTGGAAGGCGTTGGTGGCGGTGAGCGCATCCCCCATCATACGCCTGTTCACTGCGGCTGGTACTGTTCAGTGTTGAGTGTTTTAATCACTTCTATTAGTAAACGGCAACTCCGCATTTATTGCCTCAATTTCCTGCTGTTCTAACTCATTAACCTCACTAATGTAATTGCGCAAAATTTGTGCCAAACGATTATTGTAAAAGCGGTGCAAACTGTGATTGGGAGCAGCAGGGAAACCGCGACGCTTTTTGTGGCGTCCGCCAGCACCAGGGTCAAAAATTTGGATACCGTTGGCTATTCCCCACTCTACAGGTGCATAATAGCAAGCATCAAAATGCAAGCAATCTATCTCTTGGAAAGAACCCCAGTAGCGTCCATACATCCTGTCGCCCTTAAATAGACAAAAAGACATCCCCACTGGTTGACGATGATCTAGCTCGCTGTATGCTGCAAAAAACACAACTCGATGGCGGTAATGGGTGTGTAGCTGTTCAAAAAACTTTTTCGTTAAGTACTTGCTACCCCACCAGCCAAATTTGTCACAGGTATCAGCGTAGAACTCATACATCAAAGGAAACAACGACTTGGGAATTTCATCCCCAGTAACCGCTTGTAGTTTCAAACCAGCTTTTTCCACTGCTTTGCGTTCGCGCTTAATGTTGCGACGCTGGTTGGCGTTGAACACTCCCAAGTAGTCATCAAAAGTGTTAAACCCAAGATTTTCCCAGATGTAGCTGTGGTGTAGCCAACTTGTGAAGCCGTGGCGTTCCAAAATCGGACGCCATTCGGGATCTACATAGAGAAAATGACAGCCAGAGATGCGGTGTTTGGTGCAGAAAGCATCAATTTCATGCAGCATTATTGCCGTTATCTCATCTTCATCTTCTCCTGGTGCAATCAAGAACCGATAGCCTTCAGCCGGGGTAAATGGAGCCATTCCCAGCATTTTCGGGTAATACTCCACACCAATGCGTTGTGCTAAGTCTGCCCATTGGTGGTCGAAAACAAATTCGCCATAACTATGTCCTTTCAGGTATAGTGGGGCAGCAGCAATGAGCGTTCTGTCTCGCCATACAGTTAAGTGATTCGGTAACCAGCCAGTCTTAGCTGCGGCGCTTTGGGAGGTTTCCAGATTTTTCAACCACTCCCACTCTAAAAATGGGGTTTTAAGTGGCAATGCTAAAGCATCCCAAGCATTTTGGGGAACTTCAGCAATTTTATTAATCCAAGCAACAGAATGGCGAGGCTTTAGTTGTTCCACCATTGGAGGTTTCAAAGATACAAAATTTAGCACAAGCTTTATTTAGCGTAATCTAATCTGTCGATCGTTGCAGGCGATAATGCAGAAACACTTCCATCTCAACGGTGTGAACTGCCATAAGTTGCAGACGCTTAGCACACTCAGGTAAAAATCCGCTACCTTGTACTGGTGTCGGTGCGGTAGAACCGCCTATAATCAACGGACAGATGGTGAGCCAAAATTCATCGATTAAATCCAATTCCAGCATAGAAGCGACTAATTCACCACCGCCCAAGATAGCTAAGCGTTTTATGCCCAAAGTTGTTAAATGTTGTAAGGCTGCAAGAATGTCAACTTTTGCTGTTGGTGTTTCAAAAACCAAAATTTGCTCAAATTCTCTGCGTCCTTTCCAAAAAAGCGCTCCTTGTGTTGTCGTCAGCAACCAACGGTTGACTGGCTGCTGAAAGAAGCGCATTTCCGGATTCAGGTTGCTAGAATGTGTAATTACTATATGGACTGGCTGGGGGGGCTTTCCCGCCTGAGTTCGTTGTTGCAGCAGTTGTGGATGCGTTACGGTTAGTGTTGTACCGTAGGCGCGGAGTGTACTAGCACCGAATAAAACAGCATCAGCTATGGCGATTTGCTCTTCCAGGTGTGCTTTATCAGTTTTGGAGCCAAACCGAGCTGGCGATCGCCTAACATCTGCTATCTTGCCATCTGCACTCATCGCCAAAACTACAGTAGTATGAGGACGGTGTTGTACCATTGGGTAGGTTTGATATTTTTTATGTTTTCTCTAGGGAATATTAATTTTCAAAAATAGTGATGCTGGAAACCTCCCATCTCCCAATTTCATCTTTAATATTCATATGCAACAACATATGCAACAACATATGCAACAACGGTCGTAGCAGGTAGTTTCTATGAGTGTTTGTATCCTGGGCTTCTTTTCGATATTAAAGTATTTTATATTTTTAAGATGGTTATGAAATAAGGATTTTTCGCTCCTCAATGACACTCGCTGCTCTAATTACTTAGAGTTGCTGTTTTGGATGGCACATACCAAGAGAGACAGCCGATGGCTAAACCCCGTCAATCATCCTTTCGTCGGATTTTAGTGTCGAAAATTTTGCTTTTGTCGGTTCCAGTATTATTAATAGGGGAGATTGTAGCCTATAAAAACGCACGCTCTAGCCTGCTGGAAACTGCGCGTCAAAATTTAACAGAAAGTGCCATCATCAAGGGAGAAAAGATTGTAGAAGCAAGCGCTGCTTTAAAAACCAACTTACTAAGTGCAAGTCAAACAACGGTGCTCCAGTCAGGTTCACGTAGTGAGATACAACGATTTCTCAACCAGCTAGCACGACAACTACCAAGGCAAATAGACTGCATTCAACTGACAAAGCCGCAAAGTGGTGACATCGTTGCAAGTACTTGCGGCGATCAACCCATCGGTGAATTCAAATCTCCCATACCCAGTGATGGGGTTAATGTCGAGGTAACATTACCACCAAAGATAGGAACAACTGGTAGGAGAGATTTACGAAATCAACTGCAATTACTGTTATCTGCTCCTGTCTATGATAGTATAGAAGGCTTACGTTATGCCTTGATTTTCCGAACAACAATACTACAAGAAAAAATCAAAACTAAGCCTGGTTTGCTAACAGGCTCTACGATAGTTATTGCTGATGATGGAACAATTTTGTCACATCCAATTGCCAGCCGTATTGGCACTAATATCGAGCAACATGGAGATGCTTCTCGACTCAAAAAAATTGTGACAACGGCTCTTGCAGGCAAGCAGTATTTTCTCCATTTCTTTTTTGAAAATGAGGATAAAGAATTACTTGCTGGTTATACTGCTATTCCCAGTCCCATAAAACAAGGACAACAGAAACAATGGGTTATTATAGCCGTTACACCTTTGGAGAATGCTTTGTATGGTCTTAGGGGAATCAAACTTATCCTTTTTGTTTTAACATGTGGCTTGATTGGCGCAAGTGTTTTGGCGTCGCTGTATTTAGCTCGTTACTTAGCACGTCCTGTAGAACAATTGCGAGACTACGCTATAAATCTTCATTTAAATCAATCAGCAGAACCGATTCCTGACAACTTTAAAATTAGAGAGTTTAACCAATTGGCGCAAGCACTCGAACAAATGGTTGAGCGATTGAAAGCTTGGGCAGAAGAATTAGAAATAGCATGGAAAGAAGCAAAAGCCGCCAACCAGGTGAAAACTCATTTTTTAGCTACGACTTCCCATGAGTTGAGAAATCCGCTAAATATTATCATTAATTGCGTTCGTCTGGTTCGAGATGGTATGTGCGATGACCGCGAAGAAGAATTAGAGTTTCTCAAGCGTGCCGATGACACAGCTATTCACCTGTTAGGCATTATTAATGATTTACTTGACATTTCCAGAATAGAAGCAGGCAAGCTCTCCGTCGTCTTGCAACCTATTGACCTTCGACAAGTCCTTAAAGAAGTTATTAATATACAATCAGTGAATGTTCAACAAAAAGGCTTGCAGTTGAATATTCCTCAGTTGAATGAGCTAATTCCAGTTAATGCTGATGCCGCAAAGCTGAAACAAGTGCTTATTAATGTCATCGGTAATGCAACTAAGTTTACTGATGAGGGAAGCATTACAATTTCCACAGACATTCAACGTAGTCATGATAAATCTGAAGTTCTTGTTTCTGTTACAGATACAGGGCTAGGGATTGATCCGGCTCAACAGCAAAAACTCTTTCGTCCTTTCGTGATGGTGGAGGATTCAACTTCACGTAAGTTTGGTGGTACAGGACTGGGACTTGCAATTTCACGAAACTTAATTGAACTTATGGGAGGTACCATCACTCTCAAGAGTGCAGGTCTTAACCAAGGCACAACAGTGACCATTACTTTGCCTTTAATTGATGCCTCATTGTTACCTGGTTCAGGAAGGCAAGAAAATTCAGGAAATCTGAGCATTTCCTCTGGAGATCAAGCAGCAAGAGGAATGAAGCAAACAGCAGAAGAAGTTGCTCTGAAAAAAAACCGCTTCCCATCTTCTGTGAACAAAGAGTTAAAGAATTCAAAATTGAATATGCAAAATGCAAAATCGTAGAATATCAGTACTCATTTGCATCAAGAAAAACAGGTTTGCCGCCGTTATTGAGAGATTCTGTCAAAGCAGCAAGAATTTGCACTAACTGCGTTCCTATCCAGCCAGATGAAACCTGTGAGGGAGTATTATCAAGCACACAGGTCATAAAGTGGTTGCACACCCGCCGTAAAGGTTCGCCTGTTTCTATTTGCAGCACTTGTTGCCTTTGATTCACAGGAATAAATCGTTTTTCCTGACGTTCAAACTCACCCTGTAGTAGCGTCAGAGGTGATGTCGGGGACATTTCATCAAAAATTAGACTACCTAGGCTTCCGACAACTCCAAGCCGTCGTTGTTTATCGGGATTGAGCCAACACAGGTGAATGTACGCTTGAAAGTTATTCGGATAAGTCAGCGTCGCCCAGATTAAGTCGGCTAATCCTTCGGTTTGAGGTGACACTGATGAGGGGGATGAGGAGGATGAGGAGGATGAGGGAGATGAGGAGGACGAGGGGGATGAGGGAGATGAGGCGGATGAGGGGGAATTACTACCTACCCAGTCCCCAGTCCCCAGTCCCCAATCCCCAGTACCTGCTCCCGGTTGCAGCCACACCGTACCCGTTGCTTGCACTTTCACAGGTATCTGATTTAGCCAAGAATTGAAAATGGCAATATCGTGAATGGCTAAGTCCCAGAGCGCGTCAACATCTTGGCGGACTGGTCCTAAATGGGTACGGGTAGCGTATCCGTAGCGTAAATCACCTAATTGACTCGTCTGAACGACAGCTTTCCCTCGTTCAACGACTGGGTGAAATAAGTAGGTGTGGTCAACTATCAGTTGTCGTTGCTGTTTTTCTGCAAGCAGGCACAGTTCTCGACATTCTGCTGAGTTGAGAGTTAAAGGCTTTTCTGCTAAAACGTGGTAACCCCAATGCAAGGCGTCGGTAATTAAGGAGTAATGCGTGCTAGCAGGAGTAGCAATAACTACTGCTTCTAAATCCGTTACTTGCTGTATCGAGTGCCACTCGGTTGTCAGTAGTACCTTGTCATCTAAGTTATGCTGCTGTTTCACCTCTGCTAGACGTTGTGAGTTCGGATCTATGACTGCTACTACCTCAGCTTGCGGATGTTCCAAAAAATTCCGTAGCAAATGTACGCCCCAACGTCCAACGCCAACGACAGCAATTTTAATTTTCTTAGTCATTAGTTATTAGTCATTAGTCATTAGTCATTAGTCATTAGTTATTAGTCATCCCTGTCTCGTGACGGTTGTTGGGGAAAAATTTCCACGCATTAGATCCGGGCTTTGTTGCCCCGGACATAATTTTTCGATTTTTAACAAGGATCCCCAATCCCTAATCCCTAATCCCCAGTCTCCTTCACCGTTTCCTATCAGGATTTTTCCTGAGTGTCAAGTGCTAAAAAAGCTACTTTTGCGGCAGCTTGTTCGGCAGCTTTGATCGAGCGTCCCTTTCCTTCACCTAGCTTTTGTTCGTGCAACCACACCTCAGCAAGAAAACGCTCTTGATTGTGCTGCGGTTGGTTCATTTCCACGACTCGATATTCTGGTAATACTTTATACTTTGCTTGAGTCCATTCTTGTAGAGCGGCTTTATAGTTAAATCTAGCTGGATCGAGGCGAATTTCTGCTGCAAGTTGTTTAAAGTGAGGGTCTAGCCAAGAGCGGATGAGTTCGAGATTGTTTGTACTCAAATAAAGCGCACCTAAGACTGCTTCAAAGGCATCTGCCAGTCGTGACTCCTGACCAACTTTATCAGCGGTTGCACTGCCAGCAACGAGTAAGTATAGCTCCAAGCCGTATTCTCTTGCTAGTTGGGCGAGCATGCGATCGCTCACCAACACAGAACGAATTGCGGCAAAATCTCCGACTGGGCAATTGGGATATGTCTCCCATAATACAATGGCTGCCACTAATCGCACGACTGCATCGCCGACAAACTCCAGATGTTCATAATTTGCCGACTCAGAGACAGTAGGATGAGTCAGCGCTAAGTCCAGCAGCTCCCACTTTATAGCTGCGTCTGCTGGCAGACCAAATTTTCTGACTAAGCTTTCGAGTTGCCGTTGACGGCGTGGATAAGCGATGCTCATTAGTTATTAGTCATTAGTCATTAGTCATCAGCCATTAGTCATTGTTCATGAACAAAGGACTAAGGACAAATAACAAAGGACAAAAAGAGGGAGAGAGTCGGAACGTAAGCCGGGTTCTGTTCTCTTTTGTAGAAATGTAGCATACTACGTCTCTACATTTAGAGGGCAGTTATCTATCTGGGACGCCTGTTACCAGACGCCTCAAGCGGCTCTTATGACGGAACTGGTAAAAGACCAACCGTAGTTCCTTGTGACCTTGCTCCCAACCGGGGTTTACCGAGCCACGACCTCTCGGTCGTGCTGGTGCGCTCTTACCGCACCTTTGCACCCTTACCTTTTTCAGTTATCAGGTATCAGTTATCAGTTATCAGGTATTCCCTGTTTACTGTTTACTGATAACTGTTCACTGATTTTGGCGGTATCTTTCTGTGGCACTATCCTCGCGATCGCTCGCACTGGGCGTTACCCAGCAGGTTTGGTCTTTCGGGAGCCCGGACTTTCCTCAAACCAGCTTCAACGAAACTGATCTGCAACCGCCTGCGCCTACTCTCTCCTAATATCCAGTGTAGTCTTTGAATGACCAAACCAGTAGTTTTGGTTTACCGCATCTTATTCCAAGGCAAGGCATACGTCCAAGGTAGTTTCCTAACAGTGAAAGGACACTTGACAATGCATAGGGGAGGGATATTCCTACCCTGAGCGACACCCACATTTGTTTCAGCTAACCGAAACACTAAATCTAGCGAAAACTCAAAGTTGCGTTTTCTGGTTATAAACTCATTAAATTGTTTTTTTTGTGCCTTTACAGGGCTTGTTTTCCATTTGAGGACGTTAGCCACCGAGTTTTTCGTTGCTGTATATGTTCTAGTTATTGCATCCAGTTGGAAAACACTTTCAGATGAGACTGATTCTCTCAGTGTTTTACCAGGGACAATCAGACTGGGAGTTTGTAATACAGCTAAGTCACGGGTTATGTCTGGTGACATCCGAATGACTCGCTTGGAGGTTCCGTCAAATTCTTCAAAAGCGCAATTGTCCCAATCAACGTATATTGCTAAATCCTGGGATTTATTTTCAATGTTAATCGACAAAGATTGTGGTTTGTCAATTGGGTACGTCTTTGCCAGTCCCCCAAAACTAATCCCAATTGTGTTTTGGAGATTTTGTTCTTTCAGTTGTTGGTCTACAGATGCTTTCTTGAAATCAATCTTTACTTGTTCATCGATTGATTCCACCATCTGGTTAAAGGTGTAAGTAATGCCAATTATATAAAGTGTCAGAATAACTAAATTGTTGTCGCCGGTTCTCATAACTTTGTATATTAACTCCCTGTACTAATTTTTGTGACTCAACTTACTGATCATCTCAAGTTTTGGAATCAAGATTAATTTTTGAAAAATTTTGGAACCAGCCGCGCCGCCAGAAAATGAATACCAAAATAAATGCGATCGCAGCCATCAATCCTAAGCACAGAAAATAACCCCAATACCAATTGAGTTCTGGCATATTATATGGCGATTTTTCAGTATTGAAGTTCATCCCATAAATTCCGGCAATAAAAGTGAGCGGAATAAAAATTGACGACATCACTGTCAAAAACTTCATGATTTCATTCATTCTGTTACCTACTGCCGAAAGATAAACATCCATCAACCCTGATGCAAGTTCCCGGTAAGTTTCTACCATATCCATCACTTGCACTGTATGGTCGTAACAATCCCGCAGGTAAATTCTCACCTCCTCACAAATAAGTTCATTGCCATCGCGAATCAGAGAATTAATTGCATCCCGTTGGGGCCAGATGTAGCGACGCAGCTGTAGTAATTCTCGCCTAACGTGATAAATTTTTTGTAGTGTTTGCCGGGTGGGGTTTACTATGACTTCTTCCTCTAAATCTTCGATTTGCTCACCATAACGCTCTAGAACTGGAAAAAAGCCATCGACAATTGCATCTAACAAAGCGTAAGCTAAATAATCTGCTTTGCGCTTGCGGATAGTGCCTTTATTGTTGCAAATTCGCGATCGCACTCCTTCCAAACAATCATGATCTGGCTCTTCCTGTACTGTGAGCAAGTAATGTTTCCCCAATACGAAACTCACTTGCTCACTATAAAACCCATATCTTCTTTCCTTTGGCACAACCATTCGGCAAATAATCACCAAATGGTCTTCATATTCCTCTATTTTTGGACGCTCTGCCACATTAACAATATCTTCTAATACCAAAGGATGTAGAGCAAACACCTTTCCCAGGCGTCGCAAAATGTCTTCATCCCCTAAACCTTGCACTTCCACCCAAGAAACAGATTCCCTATCTAGATAGGGGGTGCACTCTTCCGGGGTCTTCAGTTCTTTACGAATGACATCGCTGGCATGATAGTCAATCAACGTAATTTTTGGTGGTGAAGCATCTGTGGGAATAATGATGGTTCCTGGTATGGTTCCTGGTTGGTGATAGAAGTCATCTTCGTTATAAGGTTTAGGAACGACTTGAAGCGAGCGGCGGAGTTTTCTTACCATGAACTTTTACCTGGTTGAATCATTAGTCATTCGTCATAAGTTCTTTGTTAAAGACTTCGGACTCTTGAGTTTTGGTCTTGAGAGAGGACAATGTGGTTAATTTCTTTCATTATTTGTCAGTTATTTTACAATTACAAGTCAATCAAAGTTTTATGTAGTACTGTAGTGCATTTTTCAATTGAATGCATGACAGTTCTGATTTTCTTATAACAAAGGCGTCTTGTCTGTGCTGTGTTAAAGGCAGGTAAGATATCTACCTCACAACAGCTACCTTGAATACAGCCGAGAACCGCTATAAATTAGCAATACTATCAAAAAAACAGTTTGCCCTTGCAAGACAAACTACTTCAAAAATATTAATACAATATCTGAAACGACATTAAACTCAATTACGTCACCCCCCGCCCTTCTTTGCGAACTTGGAGAGCGGGGGGGTAGTTGCAGCGATGAACGCAATTCGGTATTATTTACGCCCTGCTGTACTAGTGTAATATTTCTATTTATACTGTATAAAAAATCATATAGGCTCATGCGTATTGATGACAAATGTTATGTTTTCATGATGGCAAGCCTGCCCAAGATACAGCAGAATCATTCGTCATCCGTCATCCGTCATCCGTAAAAAGGGCTTTCTGTCTGGCTTTTAGACAAGAGCATTGTACTTCATGCACGAACAATGTGCTGTATGTTTTGATTTCCCCTGTTACTTCACGCGATAGACTCCAATGAATCCAATCGCCACAACTTCTTCTATCCGTCGGACTTTGCAATATGTAGAGTGGACGCTTTTGGTTGTCTACTTTTTCCTCATAATAGTGAATCGCCCTAAAGATGTTTATGCGTCCCAACTTATACCTACTTATGTTATTTTTGCGTCTCTGAGTGTATCGACTTTATTAAGTTTTCTATTGCCGATGAATCGCCCAATTTGGCAAAGACGAGCTTATATATTATTAGAAATATTACCAATCATGTCTGCCAGAGCAGTCAATTGGCGACTAGATATGTTACTGTATCTTGTGCTGACAAAAGGCTGCTTTTTACTTAAGAGAAAAGAACTAGTCATCACTGCGATCGCCACTGGAATACTTTGGAATGTTGTCTGGCTTTGCAGTTTACCTTCAATCATTGAGTTTGATCGTGCCCATATTGCTCAACGTATAGCTCGATTATATGACGTAAATTCTATAATTAGCAGGAATATTATCAACGACACTAGTAGCTACCTAGCAGCTAGTACCTTTGTTATTTTATTTGCCTTTGTGATCATTGCAGAGCAAAAAAGCAGACAAAAAGCAGAGGTTCTCACCCAACAGGTAGAAACGTTAGCTGCAACTTTGGAACGAACTCGCATTGCTCGTGAAATACATGATTCTTTGGGACATTCTCTCACAACATTGGATGTGCAATTGGAACTCGCTCAAAAATTGTACCAACGCGATCCCATTCAAGCTGCAAAGTCTTTGGATATTGCCAAAGATTTAACCAATCAGTGCTTATCTGAAGTCAGGCGGTCTGTGCAAACAATGCGACAGACTAATTTTAATCTTAATGAAGCGCTCAGTACCTTGGTGGAACAAGTTGGACGAAACCAAGCATTTGTCATTCAGCTCGATGTGAAACTTCCGCAATTACCTGTTCAAACTAGCCACCAACTTTATTGTATTGTGCAGGAAGGACTAACGAATATTCAAAAACACGCCTCGGCTAGTGTTGTCAGTCTCAAAGGTTATCAAACACCCAATGCGATTATTCTAAAACTAACTGATAATGGACAAGGCTTTGAAGTCAGCGCACCTCACACAGGTTTTGGACTGCGAGGAATGCAGGAGAGAGTTCACATTTTGGGAGGGGAACTGAAGATTAAGAGTAGTGTTGGTGAGGGAACTCAAATTCAAGCCATGATTCCACTTTAACTCCGCATGCTCCCATTCCCCACCCGCCATGCGGCGCGCGAGGTTGCTAGGTCAAAAAAGGAGATTTTTGCATTCAAGTTTGTAAAAGTTTTGCGAACTTTCGGTAAATCTCAGAACATCAACAATTTAAGCTACGACAATGATAAGCGACACTTCCATCCACTTAAGACTATGTCGCTAAATCTTGATTCACAACACTCTCTAGTTAGCGTTATTATCCCAACTTATAATCGCCCAAATTTTCTTATACAAGCGATCGCAAGTGCTGTACAACAAACGTATAAAAATATTGAGATTATTGTGTCTGATGATTGTAGTACTGAAAGCCCCGCAAAAACGATTGAATCTTTTCAAGATCCACGAATCCGATTCCGGCGCAATGCAAAAAATTTAGGAAGATCCCGCAATGTTATAGCTGCATTTAAGGAAGCACGAGGGAAATATGTTGCTAGCCTGAATGACGATGATATTTGGAATGAAAACTTTTTAGAAAAGCTTGTTCCGCATCTTGATGCCAATCCAGATTTGGTCATCGCTTTCAGCGATCATTACATAATGGACTCGGCTGGCAAAATTGATTATGCTGCTACAGAGGAAAATACTCAGCGATGGAAGCGAGACCAGCTAAAAGAAGGAGTTTACCAGCCTTTTTATGAAATAGCGCTTGTCCATCAAGCTGTTCCCTCTGCCCTGGCTACCGTCATCCGTAAGGATGCTATTGAATGGAATGATTTTCTCCCCGAAATGGGAGCATACTGGGATCTGTACTTAACCTACCTTGCTTGCCGCAATGGTGGTGCAGCATATTATTCGCCAGAAAGATTAAGCAGATACCGTGTGCATTTTCAATCGGAAACGTTTGCTAATGGCGATATGAGCATTCAATCAAAGATTCGGGCTGGGAAAGCTGGTATCTACTGCTACCGCCAATTTATGCAAGATGAGCAGCTACAAGAGTTCAAGAGTTATTTTCGGGAGAAATGGTTACAGGCACATACAACTTTGGCTATTGGCTTGGTGCAAGTTGAACAGCCAGCAAAAGCACGATCCTATCTTTTCCATGCTTTGATCCAACAAAAGTTGAACCTACGAACTATAGCAGCACTTGTACTCTCGTTTATTCCAGTATCATTAGCACGTAGATGGAGAGATTACGCTGGTTTACTAACCTCCTACAAAAGCTGGAATATATTCGTAAGTAATCGACAGGATAATACAGAAAATCAGCTCGTTCCTTCGATTAAAAAGCAGTTCGATTGGCTACAAAAATATATGTCTGTAGATACTGTCACGCTGCTACTACCTACTACAGACAAACAGAATTTATTTGTATCTGCCACCATCGGACTAGAAGAGGAAATCAAACAACAGGTTCGTATCCCCATCGGACAAGGTTTCGCGGGTCGTATCGCTGCAAACATTGAGCCGATGATAGTCAATGATTTGTCAGCTATAGAGATTGTTAGTCCAATCCTACGTGCAAAGGGTCTGAAATCACTTATTGGCGTTCCATTACTCATTAAGCAGGGAGTTATCGGCGTCTTGCACGTCGGCACATTTGAGTTTCACCAGTTCACCAAAGATGATGTAAAGCAACTGCAACTCATTGCACATCGCATCGAATTGATGATAATGAATGCAGGACTTTTCAATTTCGAGTCTGACTCCCACAATCAGGAATCTTGCTTGCTGGTGAAAGGTTTTAAGAAACGCATATCCTACGTCAATACCCTGGCTCAAGTCTTGATAGATTTTATCGGTTTTACTTTGGAGGAAGCTAGCGTCATCAAAGTGATGTGAGGACACTTCAAATTTATCTAACATAATTTTTAAATAGTGTAGGGCTAGAACGGTTTACCTTCCCTTAGTCCATTAAGTTGGATACCTATTTTTTGTTACCCTAACTGATATACGTTTCCCCCGACAGTAAAATAGCTAAGAAATACGGCAGAACTCAAAAGTGAATGCCCTGCCTTTAGGCTTGGGCAGAGTCAAAACGAGCGTGCCAAGTAAATTTAAAATTAAAATCCAAAACGAAAATCTAAAATTACTTAAGATGATTCGATTATTGCTTGTAGATGACCAACCACTCTTTCGCCAAGGATTAGCCTCCTTGCTGGCGTTAGAAGAGGACTTGGAAATTGTTGGACAAGCGAGTCATGGGAAAGAAGCGATCGCTCTTACCCAAACCCTACAACCAGATGTCATTCTCATGGATGTGCGAATGCCAGTCTGTGACGGAGTTGTAGCAACTCGTGAAATTCATCAATGCTTTCCTTGGATTAGAATTCTTGTGCTAACTACCTTTGACGAAGACGAGTATATCTGGCAATCACTACAAGCAGGCGCACTCGGCTATCTTCTTAAAAGTACACCTTCAGCACAACTTGCAACGGCAATTCGCACTCTCGATCAAGGACATTGTCAACTTGGTCCGACTATTGCACCGAAAGTTTTTGCTCAGTTGCGTTCTCCGGGTACTATGAAGCAAAATACCCCACAGCAACGTTTTAGTGAACGGGAATTAGAAGTTTTAACTCTGATTGCTGAAGGTAAAAATAATCGGGAAATTGCCCAAACCCTCCATCTGACTGAAGGGACGGTGAAAAACTACGTGACGCAAATTTTGGGGCGGTTGGGGTTACGCGATCGTACTCAAGCTGCTTTGTGGGCGAAGGAAAATTTGGCAATTTAGTGAGATTTTCCTGATATGTAGAGACGCGCCATGGCGCGTCTCTACAATGCGTATCTACAAAATGGCAAACAATGGCAAACCGGGACTACATCATGCCCATGCCGCCCATGCCGCCCATGCCGCCCATGCCGCCCATACCGCCCATGCCGCCCATGTCAGGCGCACCGCCAGCGGGTTTCTTCTCTGGTTTCTCAACCACGATCGCTTCGGTGGTTAAAACCATTCCAGCGATGGAAGCGGCGTTTTGCAAAGCTGAACGCACGACTTTTGCGGGGTCGATGATTCCAGCAGCAATCAAGTCCTCAAATTCGCCAGTAGCAGCGTTGTAGCCAACGTTGAAATCACTCTCCCGCACTCTGGCGACAATCACAGAACCTTCAGCACCAGCATTGTCTGCGATTTGACGCAAGGGGGCTTCGAGCGCTCGTGCTACAATATCAGCGCCAATCTGTTCTTCGGCGTTAAGACTGTTTTTCACCTCTTGCACTTTTTTGGACAAGTGAATGAGAGTTGTTCCACCACCAGGAACGATACCTTCTTCCACAGCCGCTTTGGTAGCGTTGAGGGCGTCTTCAATCCGCAGTTTGCGGTCTTTGAGTTCGGTTTCTGTTGCCGCCCCCACTTTAATCACCGCAACTCCACCAGCCAGCTTGGCGATGCGTTCTTGCAGTTTTTCTCTATCGTATTCTGAATCTGTTTCTTCGAGCTGTCTGCGAATTTGACCAACTCGCTTTTCCACGTCTGCTTTTGTGTTGTCACCAGCAGCGACGATGGTGGTATTTTCTTTGTCAATCGTGATTTTCCGGGCAGTTCCCAGGGTTTCCAAAGAAGCGGTATCCAAGCTTAAGCCAATTTCTTCGGAAATCAGCTGTCCGTTGGTGAGAATGGCAATGTCTTGCAACAATGCTTTGCGGCGATCGCCAAACCCAGGCGCTTTAATAGCGGCGACATTCAGCACTCCTCGCGCTTTGTTCACCACCAAAGTTGCCAAAGCTTCCCCTTCCACATCTTCGGCGATAACCAGCAACGGTTGACCGGAACGGGCGACTTTTTCCAAAACTGGAATTAAATCTTGGATGCTGCTGATTTTCTTGTCAGTAATCAGGATACGGGCATTTTCAAATTCTACAGTCAAGCGATCGTTGTTGGTGATGAAGTAGGGGGAGATGTAACCCCTGTCTATCTGCATCCCCTCAACAACTTCTAAATCCGTTGTCAGAGACTTGGATTCTTCAACGGTGATTACACCGTCTTTGGTGACTTTGTCCATCGCCTCAGCCAGCATTCTGCCGACTTCTTCGTCGTTACCCGCGCTGACAGTGGCAACTTGGGCGATCGCCGCACCTTCTACTGGCTTGGCTACTGCTGCAATTTCCTGCACCAGCGCCTCGACGGTTTTGTCGATTCCCCGCTTCAGGGCAATGGGGTTAGTACCTGCGGCGACATTCTTCAAACCTTCTTTGATCAACGCCTGCGCCAACACAGTCGCAGTGGTGGTGCCATCTCCAGCCACATCTTTGGTTTTTGACGCCACTTCCTGGACGAGTTTTGCGCCAGTGTTTTCTAAAGGGTCTTCGAGTTCAATTTCTTTGGCAACGGTGATACCATCGTTGACAATTTGGGGTGCACCAAATTTTTTCTCTAACAGAACATTGCGACCTTTTGGTCCTAAGGTAATTTTCACGGCATCAGCAAGAGCATTAATGCCTCGTTCTAACGCCCGGCGCGAATCTTCATTAAATGAAACAATTTTTGCCATGTTTGGTGTTCTCTAGCGCTTCCAATAGACAATTTAGCACTCTTGACCGCTGAGTGCTAATGACTTCAACACAAAAGCGGCGTTTCTCCCCCATCATACGTACTTGTTGGTCGGGGAGGAACGTGGCTCTGGGATTGGGGACTGGCGACTTGCGACTGGGAAAAATTTCCACGCATATTTGTCTGGGCTTTGTTGGCTTGCACATAATTGGATGAAAAGCAAACAAAGGTCCCTAATCCCCATTGCCCCTAATCCCCACGACCGGAGGGAGTGGGGACCCCGAGTTCCCCAGTCCTCTTCACCTTATTGGTACCAACTTGGATTCTAAGAGATGATTTTAGGCTTTGGAGTGTCGGGCGAGTGACAATTCAAAATTCCAAGTACAAAATAAAAAAATAATTTCTTTACCCTATACCCTATCCCCTTAGGGGCGCAAGGCTGTCATGCCCCTACCCTCGATACCCTTTCCTCCGGAATGACTCTATATTAGAAGCAACTTTTTATAAGGTTACAAATAGTTAGGAAAAAAATGATTAGTATACAGTTGATGCTTATGCACATTGGCAATCATAGTTAAATCGGGAGATGAACATATACAGCTCCCTTCGGTCCCTCGGTATTGCCGACCCTAGCGGTTCCGGCTGGTTGGCGGTAGTATTTACGTTCCTTTTGGCTTGTAGTGTAACTTGGCGTTTGATTCCGGCAGTCCGCAAATTTGCCTTGCGTGTTGGTTGGGCTGACCAACCTAATGCGCGACGGCTTAACCGAGAACCTTTGCCTAATGCAGGGGGTCTGGCTATTTATGCAGGAGTAATTGCCGCAGTGGTACTAGCTAGTCTCTTACGACCTATCGAACTCGAAAGGGTACTGGCTGAAGTACAGACGATTCTTCTAGGGGGTTCGATACTAGTTCTTGTGGGCTTTATCGACGACCAATTTGGTTTACCCCCTCTTGTTCGATTGTTAATTCAGGTCCTCACGGCTCTGTTGCTGGTTGCTAATCGTATCACTATTGAAGTTTCTTTTGGTACTCCCATTGACTCTACATTATCAGTATTACTAACAGTACTGTGGGTAGTAGGAATCACCAATGCTGTCAACTTGATGGATGGTATGGACGGTTTGGCGGGAGGAGTCAGCTTTATCACCGCCATGGGCTTGTTAGCAGTTTCCGCTCAGGTTCCTAATCGTGCAGCAGCAACGTTAGTTCTAGCAGCTTTGGCGGGTGCGGCGTTGGGCTTCTTGCGCCACAACTTCCACCCCTCGCGCATCATTATGGGTGATGCCGGAGCCTACTTTTTCGGTTATGTGCTAGCTGCTACGAGTATTTTAGGTAACCTCCAAGCACCCACCGCTGTCTCTTTAGTAGCGCCGGTTCTGTTTTTGCTGTTACCAGTACTCGACACCACCCAAGTGTTTGTTCGGCGGCTTATGGCGGGCAAAAATCCTCTCAGCACCCCTGGGAAAGACCACCTGCACCACCGCTTACTAGCTTGGGGCTTGTCTCAACGCCACGCCGCGCTGACTCTTTGGTCAATTACCTTGATTTGTAACTTGCTGGCGATGAGACTACAAAACATGACCTTGATACAGATGCTTGCCACTACCATAGGTATCATCTGCTTTTTGGGCTTCATTGTTTTGCAAAGGATACGAGCAGCCTAAAGGAAAATGGGAGAGATGAGGGAGATGGGGAGAAATTTTGAATTTTAAATTTTAAATTTTGAATTGCTTTTTTCCCATGTCCCTATATCCTGTATTGCTTCTTCTAGTTCCGCTACTCTACCTACGCGGTTGTGGTGTGCAGGTTATGCTTTCTCAGGAAGTTGAGCATAACTGTAGCCACAACATCCGCAGATTCTACCAAGAAGCCGTGTCCACCACAGTCAAGAACGACAAGTTCGGCATTTGGAATACCTTGAGCAAGTTGCTCAGAAAGTTTCACTGGGGTTAAAATGTCCTGTTTGCCAACCACAATAAGTGTAGGGGTTTCATTAAAATTACTCAAAGTTGGTCAACG
>NZ_JBAHYJ020000117.1:0-59479 GCF_036697665.2 Scytonema sp. PRP1
TAAAAGCAGAGATAAGCAGCCTTTCGATATGATGTATTTGTATGGGTAGGTGGGCTTGTAAAGGAAAGTGGACAACAAAGAAGATGGGGAGGAAGATGAAACAGAGGCGGGTGTAGGGCAAAAAAATTAACGACTCATAACTCGTGATTAATATCTATGTTTCAGCCACTAGGATTTGAGCAACGCTCGCTCATTACCTCTTTAGGTAAAGTAACGTATTATACTAATGAGGCATCACCCTGGCAAGAGCAGAATACTGGAAGTACAGATAAGGAAACATTGGTATTTCTGCACGGCTTTGGTGGTGGATCTTCCGCATATGAGTGGTCAAAAGTTTATCCAGGATTCGCCACCGAGTATCGGATCATCGCACCGGACTTGATAGGTTGGGGTAGATCCGAGCATCCTGCACGAAATTACAGGATTGAAGATTATTTGACGAATATTCGCGAGTTTTTGCAACAAACTTGCAATCAGCCAGTCACAGTCATTGCTTCTTCCCTGACAGCAGCATTGATCATCAGAGTGGCGATCGCCCATCCCGAATTATTTAAATCCCTGATTCTCAGCGCACCTGCTGGACTCTCCGATTTTGGTGAGGATGACTCCAAAAACTTTTTTGCCCAGATTATCAGCATTCCCGTTCTTGACAGATTGCTGTACAGCACCGGAATCGCTACAAAAGAAGGTATTCGGAGCTTTTTAGAGCAAAGGCAATTTGCCCAACCTCCTCGAGTGTATGAGGAAATTGTCAATGCTTACCTAGAGTCAGCACAGCAGCCCAATGCAGAATACGCCGCGCTATCTTTTGTACGTGGCGACTTATCCTTTGATTTGTCGCTATATATTCAACAACTGACAACTCCTACTGCAATTATCTGGGGTCAAAAGTCCCAACTTACACCTGCAGAAATTGGTCGTCGTCTTGCGCAATTGAATCCGCAAGCCATCCGTATTTTTCAGTTGTTAGATGATGTGGGATTGACACCGCAATTGGAACTCCCTGCTGTGACTATTGGTTTAATCAGAAGATTTTTGCCAATGCTTTAGTTCGTGACTTGGTAGGTTTAGAACCTACACTTTCACTAATGATTTTCCCTTGCAGTACAAAACAGGTATCAAGCCAATGTCTTTGCGTGTTTTGTTCAGTTTTTCCTTGGGTGCAAATAGCGTGAAACTAAGCGGCGCAAGAAGCGATAGCTCCTTCTGACAACATCCAGGACAAAGTAAGGTACCCGTAACCGAAGCGGGGAGAGGAGGGGTCGGTACAGCCAGTAATAGGCTCTCTTCAGGTCATTCCACTTTGAGCAAGTCTCCTCATCGAGGAAGTCCGAGACGTCTACGACGAGTCCCCTGCCTTTGTACATCATCACATTGCGACCGTGGACGTCATGGGGGTGAAGACCCCGCTTACGGGCATACTCTAGAGCAGAGTCTATATCCCGTATAACCTGCTTTGGTATCCGCAGACCACGGTGCATACAGTCGTAGAGGGTCACTCCATGCAGCCGCTTTAGGATTAAGAAGCCATCTCGAGCATAGAGACATTCAGAGAAGGCAGGGTGGGAACCCAGGCGGCGATAGACTTCCACCTCTTCAAAAAAGCCAGGGCGTCCAGGCGCGTAAATCTTTACCACCAGGTCTGGGTAGTCAGGGTGATAGAGCACCGCAGCGTAGTTCCCCCTGCCAAGAAGCTGCCAAGGTTTGGGGACATGGCGGACTTCGACCGGGTCGTGCGGATCGACGCTCTCAATTCGGAACCCGGGGAGTAGCTCTTGGTGGACACTCTCAATTAGCCGATTTATGTGTAATCCATGCATACTGGGTTCCGGCTAGTACAAATTAGATGGAATTTTTCCATATACTACCCTAAAAAGCGGGCGGGAGGTTTTCCGTTCGGCAAACGCATTACCGAAGGCTAGGTTACCGCATTTTTCCCTAGTAAACCCAACCCTGATTCTTTTGTACAACAATTCTTAAACTTTGCCTAAAAGCGAGTTCTTGTAAAGTTCAGAAAGATAATCTAACAGTGCTGGTTACTCGCAGAACTGATTCCTGTTGAAATGTTTGCTTATAGCTTGATTTCAATCTGGGAATTCTTAGTTAGGCTGTAGCGGTTGGGCACGGGAATAAGACAAACCTCCCATACGCTACCTACCGCCTACCCCCTGTAAACTTATAGCCACCCGCAGTAACTTCAAGCTCACCTTGTTTCCATCCTTGATAGATTGGCGTTTTACTACCTTGAGCATTTTGATAGACGCCGTAGTGTTGTCGCCAGTCGTGAAAACTTCCGTTCCGCCAAACTTTCGGTAATCCTTTTTGATATTGAAGCTTCACTTTTCCCGAAACACCTTGATACTCAACGACGCCATCTTTGATCTGATTCAGGTTGAGACGGGACTTTTCCAGCACAGACTGCTGAAATCGATTCCAATCGGCGTGAGTTTTGTTCTCGCTTATTTCTAAAGCAAATCCGCTTTCGGTGTCACCGTTGCCTACAGCAGTTAGAATTTGGTCATCGGGATATTTATCGCGGATTTTCTCAGTGGCTGCGGGGTTCATTCCCTCAATTTTCAAGTTGATTGGCGTTAGTGCTAACCATGTCTTTTCGTAACGGATGAAAGTCACGCCTTGCTTTGTTTCTAGCTTGGCAGACTTGGGCAAAAAAAATTGGAATGGTACTCTAGGTTGGTTGTTCAGCCAAATAACCAAATTGCGGTACTGAGCGATGTTATCTCCACCTACAGACGATGATGAAATTTTAGTAGGGTCTGTTCCAGTTGCAGCTATAAAATAATCGACGCCGCGTTGAGAATTGTATGCCATCATTTTGAAGCCGTTCCAGTCTCCACCGGAACCTTGAGCTAATGTACCGAGTTGGAAGGTGTTACCAAAATAGAGAGTTTCGTAAAACTCTGGTGCAGCGTCGCTTCCAGGTTTCCAGTTTTCATATGTTGGTTTGGAATTGAGGAGTTCTGCTGGCTTTTGGAATTCCTTGCGTGCTAAGGCGACTACTGCTGATGGTGGACGATAGCTGCTCGTTATTAGGTGTACCGAGTCGGGGGAAGGTTTGGGGTCTTTTTGGGGTGAATCACCAAAGTACAATCCTAATTCATGGGTAGCGAGGGAACACCAAACACAGTTCCCCTCACTGTAATCGCGTTTGGAAGGACCACCAAATCCTCCCCGCCAATATTTTAGCGCTCCGGAAGTCAAGAACCAATCTAGTGCAGATTTAGCATATGATTTCACTTCTGGATCTTTAGCGAAATCATAAAGATTGACGTAGGTTGTGAGGGCGTGTCCTAGGTAGTTTTCTGAATCCCATTCACCTTGTCCAATGTTGTAGAGAGTGCTGACATTTCTGGTGATGCGTTCTTTGTAAAGTTTGCGTGTTGCTTCGTTTCCTGTTTCTTCAGCAAATAAATAGACAGCCACTTCGCGCATGGCTTTTAGGTTATCAGTGTTACGACAGTCTACCCAACTATCGCAGTTATCTGTTGAGTTTGCCCAGAACTGTTGACGGTTAGGAAAGCGGCGCGTCAGCGGATCAACCTCTGTCCAAATTTGCATTGCTTGTTTCATCCGCTGACGATATGCTGGGTCAAGATATTTGCCAAAATAAAAGTATTTGCGCACTTGACTTTTGAGGGTAAAGCCAGAGTACAAGTCAATTCCCAAGGTGTGAGCGTGACTTTTCGCGTCAGCGTCTTCAGATTGTAGGAAAGAGATTGATTTTTGTTGATTTGCTGCAAGAAAATCAATCATTGCCTTGGGGTAGGATTTTTTTTCGCCCTCAAAAGCAGTATTTCCGTAATTGCTTCCTGACAGTTTTTTAGTTACGTACTTTGACCGCTGTTGAAATTCTGCTTCCATTTGCGGTGTCCACTGATTCTCTGCCTTCGCATGGGTGCAGGCAAGAACAAGACACATTAACCACAAGGTAAAGGCTTTGAGGGCGAAATGATTCATGATTAACAATTATACTGAAAAAATAGCGTCTGTAAGGACGCTATTTTTTCAGCTTTTCTCTACACAAATGAAAAGCTACTTTTCTAGTAATCTCAAATCAATGACTGTGGCGTTAAAGTTGTAGTTAAAGCCGTCTAACTCAATTGGCATTCCAATTTTTACTTTACTGTTACCTAGAACTGGTCCTTGGTCAGTAATTTTTGCTTTGCCTGCTAAAGTTAAACGTAAATCTTTGCTAAAGTTATTTGCTCTGTTTGGCTCTGGCAATTCTTTAATAGAACCATCAGGTTGAGGAACTAATACGTTTCTGGGTAGCTCTTCCACAGACTTAATGTCAATCTGACCGTGGGGTTGATTACGGATAATAACGTTAGTTTTCCCACCTTTTGTAAACCCTTGTGTATATAACTGTTGAGTGTCGAGGATGTTTAATCCGCGAACTATTAAGTCTACTTCGATAGGCACTATTTTACTACCGACTTGGGCAACGGAGCCGGAACCGCCAGGGAAGATAAAGATGCCTAAGATTACCAGCACAATGACCAGTGCAGCACCTAAATCGAGGATGTTAATTTTACCGAATAAACGACCTTTGGAATCTAAAATAGCCATAAAAAGTTTTTCCAGATAAGAGTAAAGTTACTGATTGTAGCAGTATAGGCAATATAACCAGCTAGGCGTTGAGGTTATGCGACAGTGTATCACAACTTCCTAATTTCGGACGGACTTTTTGCTATTTTAAGTTGCTGTCGCCCTTGAAAATATGCTTTATCTTGGCAACAACTTTAGAATGCAACTTATAGGGCTATGAATCCGTCCTATAGTTTTAGATTCCCCCAAAACTCTTTTCAAACCGGATTTATGATCAATACGAAACGTTTTTCTATAAATCCCCGTTTTTTTCGACGTCGTTGGTTTTATCCGTTAATTTCCATCGTCGTTGCCTTATCGTTATGCTTATTTACACCAATCACCGCTAGGGCTATTGATGCTGAACGGTTATTGCCTCTCATTTTACAAGGAGTCCAAGTCATTCAGTTGTCTAATATCTCACTTCGGCAAGAGGTTGATCTTGGCAAGCAGATTAATCAGCAGTTGGTGAGCAGTCAAGTTCGACTTTACCGCAATTCCGCAGTTAATGATTATGTAACACAACTTGGTCGGCGTCTGGCAGCCAATAGCGATCGCCCGGATCTCCCGTATACCTTCCAAGTCGTTGATGATGACAGTATCAACGCTTTTGCCACTTTAGGGGGCTTTGTGTATGTCAACACAGGCTTGCTGAAAACCGCAGAAAATGAAGCGGAATTAGCGAGTGTTATCGGTCATGAAATTGGTCACATTGGCGGGAAGCACTTAGTAAGACAGATGCGGCAAAAAGCACTTGCAAGTGGTTTGGCATCAGCGGCTGGGTTAGACCGCAATCAAGCTGTGGGGATTGGTGTAGACTTAGCCCTTAACCGTCCTCGCAGTCGTGAAGATGAATTTGATGCTGATAAAAGAGGATTAACAACTCTTACACGCACTGGTTATGCTCAATCGGGGATGGTTTCTTTCATGCAAAAACTCCTGAAAAAGAGCTCTGGTACTCCCTCATTTTTAAGTACCCACCCTGCAACAGGCGATCGCATTAAAGCTTTGCAAAGTGCTATCAACGCCCAACCTAGTAGTGGAAGTACTGGTTTGGATAATGCTAGTTATCAAGCAAAGATCAAAGCATTGCTCAGGTAGTCAATAGCAGTAACCACTTATCCACGTCGTCTGTTGCAGCGTTCAGCCTCAACTCTGGCTGGATCGACAATTGTCACCGCTTCTTCTAAAGCTAAGGTGCGCAGACTTTTATTATGGACATTGACTTGATAAACCAGTTGATTTGTAACATCAAGCCCAGTCAACCAGCCACTTCGGGGATGATAAGCCCCAGTATCGATGTCGAGCCATCCTTGTCCTTGTGCCAGTTTACCAGGATTTACACCAGGGAGGGTAAAGGTAATCGTGTGACCGACGATAATCAGCTTATTAGGCAGATAGGGTTTTTCCATGCTGTGAAATTTGTCGCGCACCCAGCAAAGCTGTTCAGCAGTTTGTTCTCTCATCGGAATTGAGGGATCAACACCAGCATGAGCCAACAAAATATCTCCCAAGTCAAGATATGTGGGCAAACCTTTAAACCATTCCACATGGTCATGAGGTATTGTGGCTTGTTGGTAACTGGCTACCGTTGCTTGCCCTCCACTATACAACCATGCTTGTACCATTGAGGTGGGAACTTGTCCGTTGGTAAAAATGTTTAATAACATCTGCTCATGATTCCCCAGCAGACAGTGATAGCAACTTTTCTTGACAAAATTGACTACATATGCACTTTGGGGTCCGCGATCAATTAAGTCTCCAAGAAAATAGACTTGATCGTCTGATGTGGGGGCTATTGCCTCCAACAATGTCATTAAACCTTCATAGTGACCATGTACGTCCCCAATTATAATTCGGCGGTAGCTAGTTGCGCTCATCAGCTGTGTGGTTCAATAACTTTCCCTAATACTTGTGCTACAGTATGGAATCAACTAATTTCGTAAATGTCGGTAAAATAAAGCTCAAAAGTATAAATTCCATATAATTAAGGCTAATTTAAATAAGTGTAAACAACAATCCTCCTCTGGTTGCACTATGTAAAGCAATAAGATTTCATTTAATTTTTTGATAGAGAAAATAAATTTTTAAACTGTAGTTTGTCCTCAAACTTTGACATCAGTATTTTCACTGGAGATGTTGCTTGATTGTAAGAATTTAAAAATTAAATCAGTGAACAGCTACCTACGCAGTGACGGCTCGCTTTGGTGGGGGATTTAAACCCGCCACCAACGCTCTGGGGGTACTCTTGGTGTGGTGTTTTCCCCAACGATAAAACTGATAACTGGTACTGCGGGTACTTGATAACTGGTAACTGTTAAAAAGTAACCAAAGGAAATTAAGACTCAACAAAACATTTTTATATATAAAAGAGCAAAGTACCGTATAAAGTTTTCAGCAGACTGACCTACAATACACGCAGATACTTTATTAGCAAGTTGGAGTTTGCCGTGTCTTTCCAGTTTCCACCTGAAGTCAGTTCGCGCATTTGCAATCATATGAACGAGGATCATGCAGACGCGGTGCTTCTTTACGCTCAAGCTTTTGGCAGTTTAGCTAACGCAACAGCAGCAGAAATGGTGTCTATTGATGCTCAAGGTATGAATTTAGACGCACAGATGAACGGGGAAGTTGTACCAGTACGCATACAGTTTGACCATGTTTTAGCAGATGCGGAAGATGCCCATCAAACCTTGATTGCAATGGTGAAGCACGTGCGGGCTAAGACAAAGTGAGACTTTCTGGTAAAGCCAATCTTTGCTGCTGCTCAATCTTTTGTCAGTATATCTCCTCACGTAACAACCAAAAGCCGGTGTAAGTCATCCCAGAATCATCGGGTTGCACTAACAAAAAATGTAATCCTCGGCTTTGCTGCTTGCGCTGTTCATAGGTTTTAGCAGCAACTCCCACTTGTTTATCTTCAAACGTGGCAACAATCCATCTGTCAACCAAACCAGCTTCTAAAACTAACCCATCAGGCGCACCCGCAATGTAATTAAGTGCGACGGGATGGGCTTGTTGCAACCACCGTGCTAAACGCATTGATAGCCTTCCACCATAAATGATGACACCGGGAACGGGTAGCGTTGATGCTAAACCAAGATTGATCAATAGGAGGTATTCTGGCATTTCGAGAATTGGGATAGGGCGATCGCCAAATACCTCTACCACATCACCAGCAGTCAGTGAAGCAAAACGCCATTCTTCTCCCCAAAGATTTTCTGCTAATGGCATTGGGGGTGGTTTATCCAAAGATATAGGATATTGCTTTTCTTGCAACCACTGTTTTAATGCCAAAGTGCGGCGAGTTGGTTCCACAGAAATGCCTAAACTGCGTCCAGCTTGTTGTATTAAACTTAAAGACTGAGGACGAAATACCTGAATCACATTTGGCAGTTGTTCTCCAGCTGCTTGCTGAAGTTGAGAAGCAACCCAACTTGAACTTGCTTGCGACTGCGGACAAGTTGCCTGATACTGAAAGCTACGAGTTGCGTCACAAATCAACAACTCCCACATAGCTTGTTCAGATGCTTCTGTCTGCGGACGACGATAAAAATCGGCTTGCCAAATTTTCATAAGACTTACAGCTGATCTGTTGAGGTTAGGGGATAGAGGCGCTAGGCACTGCACCCCTAACCTCACAAAATACCACCTACACGTGTCTAAAACCTGTTTCGTTCAGTAGTTCCTCAATTCTAAGCGGACTCAGATGTTGTACGTTGGTGAAAACCATAGATGCTCCTGCATCTAGCAATTTTTCAGCATACGCATCACGACGTGCTACTATTTGCTGTACGTGAGGGGGTAAAACACCAACACCAATCCAAGTTCGCGAAGGTTCCCTCAAACGTGCGTTTTCCACCGTGTACATATCAGCTACCGTATCCCCCACATACACTACTGGCGTTAATTTGTCAAAATTTTTACTTTTTTCTTGCTCGTAGGAGTCCAACAAGCGAACGGTAGCAAAAAGTCCAGTGGGATCTGGTTTACCTGGTGCATCTTCCATTGCGATTAATACTGGAGACTTTAAACCGAGACGTGTTTCCAAAATATAGGTAGCAGAAGCGCGAGTCGCACCGCTAAAAAATCCCCAAGGAATCTCAGCTTTTGTCAGTTCCTCTAAGTAGCTAGAATGTAGCAATAAGGGTTCATTGCAGATATATCCCGTCCAATTTTGGGGGTCTGATCCTCGATAACGCGATTGAAAAAAGGCAACAATGGCGTTGTAGTCGAGTTGCAATTGCTCGCGGGAGTAGGATTGAGTTTCAAAATAGCGGTAAATCAATTCTTGGGATGCTTCCCAATCATTATTCCAAGTGCCTTCAGACTTGAGCCGATCTATATCGAGTGATGTTGGGCGATACGCCCCCTGTGTAAAATGCTCTACAGTATCTGCGATCGCTCGTCGATAAGAACCACCGACATCGCGCACAACGCCGTCAATATCAAAAACGACTATTGCTTTTGTTGAGGGTTTTTCGGTCATAGTTATGAGTTATGAGTCATTAGTCATTAGTTATTGTAGAGACGCGCTCTCATGAAAGCGTCTGTACATCTTCATTAGTCAATAGTCATTTTCCTAATTTGGAAAGCTGGTAGATATTGCGTTAGAATAAGCGATCGCGGAGCGCGCCCTACGCCTAAACCAGGTTTCGCCTGGTTGCCCCGAAGCGAAGCTTTAGGGAGAGGGTTTCGCGAAAGTTACCCTTTGGGCGTATACGAGCGATGGTGCTTTTCTCGCGCCCAAAGGGCGTCGCATACGTTAATGAGTGTTGCCTGGATACTCCAGGGGAGGTGTGATTGTCCAAGTTTATTTTGAAGATACTGTGGTTAGACGAAAACGTCGCTTTGGCAGTCGATCAAGTCGTAGGCAAAGGCACAAGTCCTTTGACTAAGTACTTTTTCTGGCCAAGGAATGATGCTTGGGAAGAGTTAAAAAAGGAGCTAGAGTCAAAACACTGGATTACTGAACTCGATCGCGTGGAATTGCTGAATAAAGCCACAGAAGTGATTAACTACTGGCAAGAAGAAGGCAGAAACCGCCCGATGGCTGAAGCTCAGTTAAGATTTCCGGAAGTTGGCTTTACAGGTAGCGCCTAAAGCTGGATAATGAACTCCTCTACTGTTGAACAAGCTCCCAGAGTTTGATGGTTTTATCCCTGCTGCCACTAGCAATCAGTTGTGCATCAGGGCTAATAGCAACGGTAGACACTGAGTCTACATGACCAGAGAGAGTTGCAACTTCCTGTTTTGTGCTGACGTTCCAAAGTTTGACTATCTTGTCTTTACTTCCACTAATCAGTGTTTCTCCATCGCCACTGAAAGCCAATGTGACCACCGACCAGGAATGGGCTGAAAGAGTGCCAATGACCTGACCAGTGTTTACTTCCCACAATTTAATAGTGTTATCATCGCTGCCAGTCACTACAACCTTACCATTGGGACTGAAGGCGACTGTCAAAACCGCCCATGCATGACCGGAAAGGGTACCTAAGAAGGTGTAGTGTGGGCGGTTTTTCAATTCTCCCTTTGACCACAAGCGAATAGTTCTGTCAAAACTAGCACTAGCCAGAAGCTGACCCTCAGGACTAAACGCCACTGCACTCACCTGTAATTGGTGTCCACTGACAGTACAAATTTCTTCTCCAGTCTTGACATCCCAAAGTTTGACAGTTTTATCCCAGCTACCACTAGCTAGTAGTTCACCATCTGGGCTGAAAGCAACTGATTTTACTGCATGAGTGTGTGCAAAGAGAGTGCAAATTTCCTCAAGTGTGTTGACATTCCACAATTTAATAGTTTTATCATCGCTAGCCGTTGCCAGAATTTTTCCATCCGGACTAAAGGCTACAGATTTCACAGCTTGGCAATGTCCGCCGAAGGTATATGCTTGTTTTTTGCTATTTAAATCCCATAATTTGATAGTTTTGTTGTCATGACCACTAGCTAAAATATTGCCGTCAGGGCTTATAGCAATTGAATTTACAGCACTTAACATACCGGGATGGCCAGTCAGGGTATGTGAGCATTGCCACAAGATGCGCGGAGGTGGAGTGATAGAGTGATTAATAGAGTGATTAACTGATGGGCAGTGAATACCCATCGCTTGCATGACTTCATCAGCAGATTGAAAGCGTTGGGTAAAGTCTTTTTGCACAAGCTTGTCAAGAATTTTACCCAAGTGTTCACTGACCTTTGTAGTTAGATACTGTCGCCAAACCCAACAATCATCAACAACATCAAATAAATCAAAAGGAGGAATTTGGGTAAGTAAGTAAATACAAGTTACACCTAGGCTGTAAAGGTCACTAGCAACTATAGGTTTCCCCTGAATTTGCTCTGGAGCAGCATATTCTGCGCTACCAATACAACTTTCACTTGTTAGGTCAATTGACGTCACAGTTCTAGCAGCGGCAAAATCAACCAAAACCAGATCCTTCCCCCCTATGAAATTAGAAGGGGATTTAAGAATAATATTTTCCGGTTTTATATTGCAGTGGATAAGGTTGTGATTATGAATATATTTGAGAACTTGCCCCAAATTCTCTAAAAGTTGCCATATTTGAGTTTCACAGAAGGCTCCCTCCTTCTCCACCAAGTTAGCTAAATTCGTGCCTTCAATAAACTCCTGCACTAAATATAAGTGGTGGTTTTCTTCAAAATGTGCCAGTACAGGAATTTGTGGATGCTTGCCTAATTCCTCTAGGCGCTGTGCTTTTTGCTCAAAAGTTTTAAACGTTTGGTTTTGCAGCCCAAATTGTTGAACGACACAAGGAATTGCAGGCGATTGTCCCTCATCCACAGCGAGGAAGGTTTTGCCAAATCCCCCTTGACCAATTTGTTTAAGTAAACGATAACGTTTTTTTATAAGCAAAGTTTATAACACAATTTTAGATAGACCTTCACTACCAGCAATGCCTTTCGGATATTTTGACTTCAAAACGGTTGCCAGATGTTTGGTCAAAGTCAGTGCATCATTAAACTCTTTTGATTCTTGTAGTGCTTCATATAGTGAGTGAATCTCTTGTGGTGACAGGTTTGTAAATGTACGCAACTCGGTAATATCTAATCTATGGTTGAACTCGTTGACAGTATGCCGCCACTGATGTAAAAGCGAAAACAACTCTCTATCTTTACGCTCTGCAAAGACACCAGATACGATCGCTGTTTCAGTAACTGACATCATTAATCGCGGAAAGACTATCGGTCGCCCCTGTTTATGTAACTTTGGGTTGAATCGTCCATCAGATAAAATTGTTACATTTGATATGCATTCATTTAGTAAGGCACGCAGCAATTCTCTCCTCTTTTCGATCGCTGATGCTAATCGTTCGCCAAAAATTCCTGTAATTGTTGCCAATAATCCAAGAGCTGTCAGTAGTGGTTCAAAATCATTTGGTTCTCTAGTCCACCAAACAGTGGCTAAAATAAATCCAAGAAGTAGAGGGAAAAACGTGATCAAGGTCACTAGGCTTTTCATACTTACACCGTGTGTTGTTTGTGCAGTCTGATACTTTGCTAGCTTTTATCGTTTAGACCATATATCACGTGCCACTGGAGATTTATTGTTAATTCCTGAAGAGTGAGGGGCAAGCAGGATCAAATTCATACCAAATCTATTCCTATTACGTGGTTCCAAGCTTATATGTAGGCTATCAACAAGCGCCAAGTTGCTGTCTGAAATGATTTTCTCAATACCAGCAGAAGTATACTTCCGAGTTAGATATAAACGAATCGTATCTTGGTCTTCAAAATTCATAACTGATCGGTCAGGTAATACCACTTGAATTTTGTTTCCAGTTAAGTTGCGATATAGTATTTTGATTAGAATTGCTTTATCTGTTTCTATAGAACCTTCAAAAAATACGCTATTCAAGTCGATATGTAAATCAGTATTTTGAAGCAACGCACTTGTGACAAACTCTCTAAACGACTTGGTCTTCGCGTACTCTTGCGCCGCCTTTTGCGCTGCTTCTTCGTTTAAGTCTTCAGTAGTCGCGACTTCTATAAGAAGCTTATCCTCACGTCGCATGAGTTTAGAAAGAGTTTGCAGCAACTCTGTGTCTTGTTGAAAATTAGCTAATGTGTTTCCAAGCAAAGAAAATAGAACAGGACTATCATTGAGAACTCGGTCAAGCAGTTTCCGTAACTCACTAACATTTCTCTCTATTGAAAAGTCGATTTGAATTGGTAGCACATGACTACCCTTTAATTGTGCTCCTTGAGTTGCCTGTTGAACGCCTAGCCTTAACATCTCCGAACTCATATCTACTGGAAAATAGAGTAGGTTGGGATTGCCGTTGAGCAAGAAACTCAAAATGAATTGGTCTTTTTCCCCTGTGCCTACACCTAAACTAACGTAATGATATTCCTGACCTTTTATACTATTGGAATGAATTTGATACCATCGAGATCTAAAGGACTCTATACTCTCTTTCATCACGAGATAGAATCTATCATTACAAGCATGATCCCAAGCGATCGTTGGACCTATGCCCCAATAGGAAAAACCAGATAAAATCTCTTTTCCATCGCCTGTCGTGGAAAATTCTCCTCTTAATTCTTGCGTGAGTTCTGCAAGTTTGTTCGATTGATCTTCTCCTATGAAGCAGAGAGTCCATCCTAAGCCCGGTTCGTTGATGGAATTCTCTAGTAGCTTCACAAAATCTAAAGGTCCCATGTTGAGTCTCTTTTCTTGAGCAGTGTATCTGAATTAATCTCCCCCAAGTGTCTAGAAGCTACCACCATTCATTAATACTGTAAAGCGCTATAGGTTAGGTCTTACTGCGGTCAATTTATAGTCGCAGCCAGGATGATAAAGTTGTGAGAACGTAAGCAAAGACGCCCTGTGGGCGTCTTTGCGTGAAACTAGTCCGACTAACCGGCGTTTCCATCCAAGGGAAATTCAACAACTACAGGCTGATGACCGTTTGATGGTGGGATTGGTGATTGTAGTTTTGGTTGCAAAGGTATTGTTGTTTCACCAGGCTTGGCAGTTTGATTCCATAAAATCATTGACAGTAGCCCATCTACCAAGCCGTTGGTGCTGCCATTATTATTACCGCCAACCAAGACATCTGGAATCAGACGGACATGGCGATCGCCAATAATCTGCATCAGCTGCATTGCCGTATAACCATGTTCTCCCAAAGCTTCCACACCAGCGCCGTATGCTTCGGCTTTTGCGTTACCTGTGGCGCGGATGGCTTCTGCTTCTGCAAGCCCTTTCAGACGCACAGACTCAGCTTCACCACCGGCTCTTAACCGCACAGACTCAGATTCTGCTGTCGCTCTTAAGCGGATCGCCTCAGCCTCACCCGTCATTTCTTTAATTTTGGCATTCGCCTTAAGTTCGGCAATTTTCACACCTTGCTCTGACTTCACCGTTTCTTGCTGGATGTCAGCCTTTGCTTTAAGTTCAGCAATTTTCACACCTTGCTCTGACTGCACCATTTCTTGCTGGATCTCAGCCAAAGCCGTCTCCCGAACAAGTTGTTGGCGTTGCGTTTGCGCCAGTTGTTGAACTTCAAACGTTTTGCGTTGCTCTTCTGCAATTTTCCGGTCTGTCTGCGTCTGCATTAGTATCGCAGGCGGCAAAATATCACCAATGAGGGTGTCAATCGCTTGCACGTCATAAGCTCGTATCGCCGTTTTAATAAACTCAGCAGCCTCAGCTTGCCGCTCGCTTCGGGCGCTGAGGAAGTCTAGTACTGTATAATCTTGAGCCGAGTTGCGGAAATAGTTGCCAATGGTCGGTTCTAACACATGATCAACTAAATTCTGCATCGAACCCACACGCGAAATCACCTTGGGAGCATCCAAAGCGCCCACATGAATAATTTGCGCCACTTCTAAATCAAAGGCAAACCCGTCTCTAGAACGTACTGTTAGGGAAGCTAGTTTAACATCATAACTGTGGCGTTCGGTGCGACCTGACCAGTTTAATACGATGTTGGTCGTCGGTACCAGTTCAATCTTCATGACGCGGGTGTTGAGCGGGTGCTTACCTGGATACAGTGGTTCCACCCACACGCCTTTGTGTCCAGTATTCACCAAATTACCGTGGGTGAAGGCTGCACCGCTAACATCTTCGTGTGCCTTGCCTACAAAAGAAATCACCACACCCACATAGCCAATGGGAATTTCCGTCATTGGCACTTGTTCAACGTGGACGAACCAAGGGTTCAGGTTCCAAGAACCAGAAAGCAGTATTTGCTCTTGCAAACCTCGTCGCCCACCCCCATCAATGAATTTCTGCCCATTCTGGAAGTTGTCGTGTCCGCTAATTATTGGACCTGCTATTTCACCTGCGGGAATTGGCATACCGTCGAGGGTCGTGACGATACCAACTTTATCAGAAGAAACGCTGTACACCCGCAAATATTCGGGATTCATGCCATGCTGGCTAGCATTTCCCGCCATGATGATCTTAAATAGGGCAGTGTTGATGCGGTACGTACCTGCTGTTAAAAAAGCCCATCTGACGACCTTTTTCCCCACCTTGGGTAAGGAATTTGCGGGCATCTTGGAAATTGTCGCAATCTACGATTTTACCTAAAATACGCTCTGGAGGATTGGATGCGCCATCTGCCGCCACAAGCAGGGCGATTTCACCTTGAGGGACAACGACTACCGGCTCTTTGCGAACCGAGTACTGCCAAGGCAAATAACCCCAGTGCCAGCCAGGAGCAAGAGTATCCGCTTGCAAGCCTGCTTCACCGTTGAGAGCAATCAGTCGTCCGGCTGGCAGTCCGCGTCCGGAAATAGCAAATTTTTTGACGACAATACCAACTTCACGTTCGCCAATCACCACGAGTCCCCCAAAGAACAGGGGGACAAATATCACTAAACCGCCGACAACAACAATGGGGATGATTCCCCAGGGTGACATTGGTATGAGTTGACTGTTAGTAGTGCTAGTTGGGATTTGGGCAACTGTTGGTTTTGTCTGAGCTAACTGAGTTGATGCGGAGGTGATTTCTTGTGCAGTAGTTGTTTTTATGGGAGTCGCACTGGCAGAATGAATGCTACCAGCCAGCGCCAAGGTTGCTACAGCAGATGCTGCCAAACGAAATATCTTATTATGTTTACGCGCACCAAGGAAGTATTGAAAGCCTTTCATTTTTTGTGCCCCTCTGGGCAACTAATGATCTAAGGTAAGACTTCCTTGTGGCTCTGATTCATTTCCTAAACTTACCCTAATAGTTTATAAAACTTAATACTTTTTTTAATTATATTAAATTAATAGGGTGAGCATTGCCCACCCTACTCTTAAGCTGCCTCGTCTTTGCTTTGAAACTTAGACCAAACCGCCAGCAGCTTGAAAACGGGCGCGAGCGCGTTTGTAAGCCTGAGTTGCTTGAATTTGTGCTTGTCTGTCGTCTGGTTTTACCTGATTGAAACGGGTTTCTGCTTCGTTATAAGCAGCACGGGCTTCCTCTAGGTTAATTTTGTCACCACGCTCAGCACCGTTTACCAGAATTGTGACTTCATCTTGTTCGACTTCAGCGAAGCCACCTGACAAAGCGATCGCCACCCAATCCTGATTTTTACTAGAACGGACTCGCATCACACCCGTATCTAGCGCAGTTAATAGTGGCGCGTGTCCGCTGAGAATACCAAGCTGACCAGTCGTACTGGGCAAAACGACTTCTTCAGCCGCAGCATCCCACACTGTTTTATCTGGGGAAATTACACGAACAGTTAATGTCATTTGTCCTTTGTCACTTGTCCTTTGTCAATTCTCATTTGTCATCTATCCTTAGTCCTTTGCATAAGAACCAAGGACTAAGGACGCTCGGACTAATGATTAACCTTTGAGTTTTTCGGCTTTGGCGATCGCTTCGTTAATATCGCCAACCAAGTAGAAAGCCTGCTCTGGCAGGTCATCCAACTCACCAGCTAAAATCTTCTGGAAGCCTTTGATAGTATCTTCCAGCTTCACATACTTACCAGGAGAACCAGTAAATACTTCTGCCACAAAGAACGGCTGAGACAGGAAACGCTCAACTTTCCGCGCACGCGCCACAATCAGACGGTCTTCTTCAGACAGTTCATCCAAACCGAGAATGGCGATGATGTCCTGAAGTTCCTTGTACCGCTGGAGAGTGGATTGTACAGCACGAGCAGTATTGTAGTGTTCGTTGCCAACAATGTTGGGTTGCAACATGGTAGAAGTCGAACCGAGGGGATCCACAGCCGGATAAATTCCCTTAGCTGCCAAACCGCGAGACAGCACCGTTGTTCCATCCAAGTGAGCGAAGGTGGTAGCGGGTGCGGGGTCGGTCAAGTCATCTGCTGGTACGTACACCGCTTGAATCGAGGTAATTGACCCTTCGTTGGTGGAGGTGATGCGCTCTTGCAATGCACCTACGTCGGTTCCCAATGTAGGCTGATATCCTACCGCAGAAGGCATCCGTCCCAACAGAGCTGACACTTCTGAACCTGCTTGCACAAACCGGAAGATGTTGTCAACAAACAGGAGCACGTCCTGCTTGTTCACATCGCGGAAGTACTCTGCTATTGTCAATCCCGACAAACCAACCCGCATTCTTGCTCCGGGTGGTTCGTTCATTTGACCGTAGACTAGGGCAATCTTCGACTCGTTGAGGTTGTCTTTATTGATCACCCCAGATTCAATCATTTCGTTGTAGAGGTCATTGCCTTCACGGGTGCGTTCACCCACTCCAGCGAACACTGACACTCCACCATGTTGTGTGGCGATGTTGTTAATCAACTCCATCATAATGACGGTTTTGCCTACGCCAGCACCGCCAAATAGACCGATCTTACCACCGCGCCGATAGGGAGTTAGCAGGTCAACAACTTTAATCCCGGTTTCAAACACAGAGGGTTTGGTTTCCAACTCTGTGAATTTGGGAGGATCGCGGTGGATCGGCAATCTTTCTTCTGAATTGACAGGTCCTCTATTGTCTACCGGTTCGCCGAGGACGTTGAAAATCCGACCCAGCGTGGCTTTACCAACAGGCACACTGATGGCAGCGCCAGTATCAACGACTTCCAGACCACGCACTAAGCCATCAGTGGAACTCATGGCAACAGTTCGTACTTGGTTGTCACCTAGCAGCTGCTGTACTTCGGTAGTAACTGAGATGTGTTGTCCGGCTTCGTTAGTGCCTGTGATGGTCAAAGCGTTGTAGATTTGCGGCATTTTCCCGTTGGGGAATTTCACATCTACAACCGGACCAATAACTTGGGTAATGTAACCAACGTTTGTTTTTTCTGCAGTGGTGACCATGCTGAGCCTTAATGATTGAAGCTATATTTCAAATAAGGTCAAGAGAGACATAAAGATGAACGCCATGTCATCTTCAAGAGTAGCACTGAACGATCCCCTCTATTACGCTTAAATTTCTCCTTAAGATTGAGGCTATCGATTGGTAAGCAGGTTATACTCTATTTTCGCTCGTCTGTACGCCTCTATCAAACAACTCGGCGACTCTGTCAATTTACCTCACTCCCCAGTCCCGATTCTCACGCGTAGATGCTCGCCTTTGGGCATATGCCAATACCCAAACAGACTGCTCTTTGGGCGATTGCGCAAAGCGTACCTGGAGGAGGCGATCGCCCGAATGCGGGCACTTCGTGCGATCGCTGACAACTAAAGTCATGAAAATACCGGATGACAAGAACTATCAAGGTGTTTGCGTCATTTCAGCCGCTCTTTTCAAGATAGCAACAAATTTTTTTTCTCAGTATATGCTCCACAGTTGGGGCAAGTTTGGCTTGTTCCTTTGTGGTCAACTTTGGCGAAGTAAACTTGGCGTTTCCAACATACGCGTATCATAATGTTGATGAAGCGACCCCACCCAGCATAATCAAGCGTGTTTATCCAACATTCCTTTACGCGTGATTTGCAAGTCGATATCTTCAACAAACACCATATGAGATCCGCTATACCAATCCTAAATCAGTTTGTGTAAAATGATCAAAAATAATAGCGCCTCCCTAACTACAGGGAAGCGCTATATTTATCGTTAAATTCAGGGATAAATAATAACTAAATAGCTCCCTGAGGCTTATTATAAATTGATTATGATTTCATTTCTCAGACAGCACCCCTACGGGTAAAGAGGTTCCACAAGAAAACAGCAACAATTGCACCAATAACGGCTACAGCAATACCGGGTATGCTAAGAGTAGGAGCCGCCAAGCTCAAGGTACCTGTCGTAAAGAAGACGCCCAAAGTACCGCCAACAAAAGCCCCAATAATTCCTAACAAGATTGTTCCTAAAATTCCACCGCCTTGATGACCGGGGTAGATAGCTTTAGCAATAGCACCAGCCAAAAGACCTAATACAACCCAAGCAAGAATGTTCATTGTTGTTAAATTGAATGAATCTTTTTCTTTGATACTTACAGGTTAACAATTCAACTCTTGGTATCCAATCTGCCAACCGAACTATTTATGAATGACCTAGAGGAATACTGGAATAGCTACTGAACTTAGGGCATATGCCTTAATTAAGATAAAGAAAAACTTAAGAAAAAGCTCCTAGTTAAATCTCATACTAGGGGCTTATCAATGCATTATTGCTTGGTAATTGCAGTATATGCATTTTTAATGAGATGTAGCCTCTACTTGAGGAATAAAGCTAAGGTTTAAACTGAGCTTTCTCTTAATAATAGGATTGCCATAGCAGTCCTAAATCATTCTTAATCGCCTGAGTCGGGAAACAAGGACTGCATAACGCTACCTCACCGTTGCGTCTAAGGCTCAGGAGCGATTCGAGAATCTCACAACTCCTGCACGGACAGCTATAAGAAAAGTGCGACCAATGAAAAATATTTCTGTTGGGCATCAGCCAAAAAAATTTGGCATTACAACACTTAGTACATGATTTCATAAGTTCATAGCGAAAACTTGAACGAAGACTCTGTGTACCTTTGCGTTTACCGAGAGCGCCCCTCTGCGTTTAAAAACGTTACGAATTAATGAAATGCTGTACTTAGCTACCAAATATGACTTTTTATCACAGTTTTTCAAGCTCGCCGTCTTGGCAAGGTAGTATGTTATCATCGCAAATGAGAATGAATTCGGTGATAGTGTTGACAGGCTTTTTCCTTTTAGTCTTGACAGGCTTGTCTCCGAAACGTAAATCTCTACACATTTATGATTTTGGAGACAATTTATGTCACTTTATGTAGGTAACCTCTCTTACGAAGTTACACAAGACGATCTGAATGCTATTTTTGCAGAATATGGTTCTGTAAAGCGAGTTCAGCTTCCTACTGACCGGGAAACAGGTCGGATACGCGGCTTTGGTTTTGTGGAAATGGGTACAGATGCTGAAGAATCAGCAGCCATTGAAGCTCTTGATGGGGCAGAGTGGATGGGTCGTGACCTGAAAGTAAATAAGGCAAGACCCAGGGAAGACAAAGGTTCCTTTAATGGCGGGAACCGAGGCAATTACAGCGGCGGACGTAACCGCTACTAAGCTTCATAAATAGAACTCTTTTAGCTTTGAAATGCGACAGGCAAAAGCTAAAAGAGCAAAATACTCTTTTATAGACTTTGCCCCCGACCTGATTCGGGGGCTTTTCGTTGCTTTTTGAGGGTAGTTAGCGAAATAGAAATTATAATATTATATAGCGGTTTTCAATTGGGTGCAATACATCAAAGAATTAAGGAACGGCAGATGGACAAACCATTGCACGCAGATAACCTGTACTTCATCCGGATACACCTATATATAGCAGCAATATTGGCGTCAGAAGTTAGAATATGGTCTTTCTTGCCCGCTGCTTTGTACGCCTAGCGGAGGCGCTTTGCGCTTACAGGAGTAAAACAGTCTCTATATCTAGCTTTGAGGCTTACACTTGTTGCTAATTGCTGTATTTTAGGTAGAAAATACCTTGACAATAGAATTTGAAATTTGATATCATCACAAGCCTAATTTATATGTTATGATAAATAGGGATAGCAATTGTTGCGTAAGTGAAATTTAGCAATATATTTTTCCTTGGGTTGTGTAGAGGGCAATTCAAAGCGGGATAACCTGCTGATAATAGTAAGGAAAAACAGCTATTTAGTGACTTATGTAGATAAGCAAGTGTGCTGAATGCAGCGCAAGCTTCGCCGATTCCTTAATGAGGTAAAGTAGTCCTTGAAAATTAAAGCGTTGGATATCCAGATTGGCGATCGCATCGTTGCGTATTGCAACAACAGAATGCAGATCTGCACTGTGAAAGAGATCATAGACCCTGGTCAGATAAATATCACACTATCAGTATTTACTGCTGAGCATTATCGCAAATCAGTCTCACGCGTAGTCCGGTTCCGGGGGACGCTTTGGTTAATTTGGCAAGCTAATCAACCGGACATGATATAAAAAGTGCTTTCTAAAATAGATACATATCTGGGGCAGCAACTATAGGTAGTTGCTGCCCCAAAAATACTATTCGCTATTGTCCTTTGTTTATTTACGCAGGAATCAACACTGTATCAATAATGTGGATTACACCATTATCAGCAGCAACATCTGGTGTTGCAACTTTCGCATCATTGATCTTAACGCCATTGGAAGCGTCAATTTTGACTTCCGTTCCTTCAACTGTTTTAGCTGACTTCAGCTTAACCACGTCAGCAGCCAGGACTTTGCCTGAAACAACATGATACGTCAGGATTTTCTTCAGCTTTGGAATGTCCTTAAGCAACGCGTCTACTGTACCTGCTGGGAGCTTAGCAAAAGCTTCATCAGTAGGTGCAAATACGGTGAATGGACCAGCGCCTTTAAGAGTATCTACCAGACCAGCAGCTTTGACCGCAGCAACTAGGGTACTGAAAGAACCAGCATTAACGGCAGTATCAACAATGTCAGCCATGTGTTTTACCTAGTTTTGTGTAGTCTGTTAACAAGTATAAACTACTTTCTCAGAAAAAATACAGAAAACTGCTCGGTTTTTAGGAGATTTTATTGCATTCTTGACGACGTGGATTTATGGGAAATACGTAGCGTCTCGTATTGCTTACTGAGGATCAGGTGTGTTGCCGATATCAATATGAACGCAACTTGGCATAACCAATTGAAAACTGCTGTACTGATAATCAACGGTGGGAGGTCAATCCTTGGGAGTTTGTAATCTCTCTTGAACTCTCCACGCTTTGAAAAACGTGGATTCTAGACTGTTGTTGCTACGTGGGCTAAAAGCCTCACTGCGCAACATTGTCTCATGTTTTTATAAAACACGTTGACTGGTTCAAGCAGTCCTACCCGCCTCGACCCTTTCAGGCTGTGCGGCTACTTTAGATCTTCCAACCATGAAGATTTTACGTGTTGATGGCTCTTGAAAGACTTTTCAACACAACCTCATATCTTCAATTGTCATGGTTCATAGCGCTTAACCCTACGTTTGTTATTGGAGTCTTTCATCCTGTAGTGTTAAACTAATCCCATATTAACACGTCAATGGGGTTATGCAACGTTACAATCTAAGACTATCCGACAAAGAGTATGAACAATTAAAGAAAATATCAACACAAACAGAAAGATCTATTAACGACTTGATTCGAGAAGCCATTAGAATGTACGTCGAAAAAGAAACATAGGGCTAAAGCCCTATGGGTCGGATTTCATCCCCTGGCTTAAAGCACAGATGTAGTTTTCCTCCGTGCGTCAAACTACATCTTCAGGGGTTCTCATCCTTCCACTATGTTTTGATAGTCCTGTGGTGTATCGATATCAATGGCACCTGCCGCAAAGGGGACAGGAAAGACCTCATGAGAGTATTTCTTGATGACTTGTTTTGCTCCTGATGTAGGTTGTAAATTCATCAGGTCTGAAAAAAACTTGCGGCTAAAAAGAGCGGGTACACCCAATGTTCCGGCATATTCAGAAGCAATAATCCCCTGACCTGTAGAATGGTAAGCAGCGACAAGTTGATTGATAACATTAGATGAAACGAATGGCTGGTCGCAAAGTGTCAGCACGACTCCCTCAATTTCTTCACTAGCAGGGTTTAGTGCTGTCATACCAACTTGAATTGAAGCGCCCATCCCCTCGTGCCACTGTGGATTTTCTACCACCATAACCGGAAGCTGATTAACCTCTTGGCGCATTTTTTCCGCATATGCCCCTAGCACAACGACAATTGGCTGACAAACTGAGGCGACGACAACCTCTAGAGTGTGACGCAGAAAGGTATGCCCTTCAAATTGTAGTAGTTGTTTAGGCTGACCCATGCGAGTTGATGCGCCAGCTGCCAGAACGATCGCCGCAATAGGTGAGGTAGTTTTCTCTACCTGAAGCGGGTTTATCATATACTAATGTGTTGCTGACTCGGCTGGATTGCTTGAACATCTGGTTCATCAATAGGATGATGAATCGGTGCTTTTCTGTCTCTCAACAACCCACCAGCGCGTTTGGTAAGGACAGCTTGAATCTCAGCAACAATGGAAAGCGCAATTTCCACTGGTGTATCAGCACCCATATCAATACCAACAGGAGCGTATAATCGGCTCAGTTGTTCTTGAGTGTAGACAATTCCCTCCGCCTGCAAATCTTCAAGTAATTCTGCGGTTCTGCGTTTTGGACCGAGAACACCAATGTAGCGTACCGCAGATGGCAGCAACATTTTGAGGAGTTCGCGATCATGGAAGTAGTTGTGTGTCATCACAATAGCTACTGTGCTATCTTCTAACAACACACGTTTATAAGCAGCTTCTGCACTCGTGAGAATCAAGTTATCAGCATAAGGAAATTTTTCTGGGGTGAGATAGGTAGGTCGATGGTCTACGACAGTAACGTGCCAACCTAGCTCTTTAGCAAAGTGTACAACAGGCATAGCGTCTTGACCTGCCCCAAAAATGAGCAGTGGTGTTGGCGGTTGGATGAATTCAATCAAAACTTCTGCACGACCTGCTGGTAGATTGTAAATCTTAACTTTAGACTTTTGGTGTTGCAAGACGAGTTGAGCATCCGAAATCACAGCTTGAGTCAAAATAGAGTCTGCAATTTCATTAGTAATATTTTTATCTGGGTAAAGCATCAAGTGATTTCCCACCTTTGCCTGAAGTTGACCTTCTACACAGAAAACTGTTGCCAAAACTCCTGAATGTCTGTTATTAAGACACTCGGTGATAAATGTTAATTGTTTATCCAAAGGCTCAATGAGAACATGAACTGCGCCATTGCAACCTAGCCCAAGCGCCCAGATAATTTCCTCTGCAACTTCTGGATCATATTTCACTAAGGTTGGTTCACCTGAAGCCATGACTTGTTTGGCGTGTTCAAAAACGTCACTTTCCAGACAACCGCCACTAATAGAGCCTGTCATGCAACCATCTTGGGACATGAGCATTCTAGCACCAGGTCGTCGGTAAGTAGAACCTTTGACCTTGACAACTGTGGCAAGAGCTGCAATTTGACCACAGCTTTTGATTGTAAGGAAGTCGGTAACGATATCTTGTAATTCTTTCATGTTTTTAGGAGATTGACTAGGAATTGGGGTTTGTAGTAGGCGCTTTAGCGCTAAAGCGCTTACTACGAACTATGAAAGACTACTAGTCCCCTTACAGCAGCTTGTCAGGAGTAATTGGCAGGTCGCGGATGCGCTTTCCTGTTGCATGATAGATGGCATTGGCAACTGCTGCAGCAACGCCAGTAATCCCGATTTCGCCAACACCGCGTACGCCCATTTTACTGATGTGCGGGTCGGGTTTATCGATAAATATCACGTCAATGTCTCCGATATCTGCGTGAACAGGAACGTGGTAATCAGCTAAGTTACGCACTACCAAGCGACCGCTGTTCTGGTCGAGTACTGTCTCTTCCATTAATGCCATGCCTAACCCAAAGGTGATACCGCCGAGGATTTGACTACGTGCGGTCTTGTGGTTAAGGATACGTCCAACATCAATGGCGCTGACGAAGCGCGTGACACGGACTTGACCTAAACGTGGGTGGATACGCACCTCAGCAAACTGTGCGCCAAAAGATTGAAACGCATACTGCTGCCAGTCAGAGTTTTCGTTTTTACCAACGCAGATTCTTACGACTTTGTTGTCTGAGCTTTGTTGTGACTCTGAGGCAGCGGTGTTTGCGATCGCTTCAACTTCAACTACTGGCAAATTATTTCGCTGTAGAATCTCTGCGTAAGTTTCTCCTCGGGATGGCTCGTTTTTGAGGAAAACTCGTCCGTTTTCGGTTGAAATTGCCTGTTGGGCTGCTCTATACAATTGAGGTTTCCGCCAACTGTTGCCATATTCCGCAGTTGAGCGCTGGCTCCCGCAAGAATGGCTTTTGACAGCACAGGATAACGTTCCTGAACTAAGGAATTGTAAGCAACATCGCTGTTACGTGCTGCCGCACCCATACGAATACCACCGTCCTTGGTCACAATTTCCGTAGACGGCAGTTTGCGAATATCTACGAGTTGAGTTGGTGTATGCACACCTTCTTTCATTAAATCAAGCATATTGGTGCCACCTGCAATCAACATTGCCTGTGGCTCGCGCTTCAGCGTTGCGATCGCCTCGTCTGAGTTAGCGGCGCGTACATAAGTAAATGGGTTCATCCGTTTTGCCTCCGTTATTTTGCTTGAGGTGCTGAAGCGTTCGAGTTCTGATTGTTATTGCATTCACGAACTGCCGCAAGGATATTTGCGTAAGCACCACATCGGCAAATATTGCCGCTCATTTGTTCTTTGATCTCAGCATCAGTTTTCGCGTTTCCTTCTAAAAGCAGTCCCACAGCAGACATAATCTGCCCTGGTGTGCAGTAACCGCACTGAAAAGCATCGTGGTGGAGAAATGCCTCTTGGACTGGGTGCAAATCTTCACCCTCGGCTAAACCCTCAATTGTTGTGATTTGTTCGCGATCGTATGAAACAGCCAGCGCCAAGCACGAGTTGATACGGTGTCCTTCAACAAGTACAGTACACGCACCGCACTGCCCATGATCACAGCCCTTTTTCGTACCGCTTAGTCCAATGTATTCCCGCAGGACATCAAGTAGTGTGACGCGTGGATCAATCTGCAAAGTGTGTTCTGCACCATTAATATATAACGTCACCGGGATAGTGTTAGAAGGTGCAGAAGCGGTCTGTTGCGAATCTAATACTGGTATTTGGTCGAGTATCGAGACGCGTTCTGAAGTTGCAGTGTTTGTGTTCTCCATGTTCTCGCTCTTTCAAGAAGGCTATAGGGTCTCTAGGAACCACAGATGCAAACTAGTTATTTATCTGTGTCTATCTGGAGGACACTGCTTTGCGGCGGTTCCCCCGTTGTCGCGCCAGCGCTATGCGGGAGGGTTAGCCCAACCTAGGCGACTGACGTGCAAGTGTCCGTTGTGCATCTGTGGTTTCATTTTCATCAAATTAACTAGTGTAAGAAGTTTAATTTTGTGAACGATTGTTTTTACTGACACTCTATAGCAACTTAAGACTAGGAAAAAAAATATGTATATTTTATACAGACATGATTAATATATATATATTGCTTATTAATTATCTTAACTGTCTTAACTGTCTTAACTGTCCTTGCATTCTTATTAAAAATGGGAGAGATTAAAAACGAGGGAGCGTGGTGTTATGCTTCCCAAGTAATTTAGAGAGGTTAAAGAATGACAACCATAACAACAAGCAAACTAAATTCTAATATTTGCTCAAAAAAGAAATTCTATGATCTTTGGCAGTCCATATCCTAACACTCCTATTTCTGACCAGCCGTTGACAGAATTTGTATTGCAACGAGCAGTAGAGTTAGTCTTGATTGAAAAGCACAAAATCACCCGTATCCACGTGGTTCCGCCAATTTTGCTGGCACTGGCAAAGCAGCCAATAGTAGATAAATACAATCTTTCCAGCTTGCGGGTGTTAACTTCAGCCGCCGCACCCCTCTGGTTCATCGTGCATACTTAATTGGTTTTTTGGTTTTAATCAGATTCCTACAAACGAAGATAGTAACATTTACATGAAATCTGTTTTATGTTGCACTAAAGCAGATGGAGTTCTCTCACCAAAAGAATATTAAGCAACCCCCTAATTACTTTTTCTACGCTGAACGCAGACATTAATTCAGGAGTAATTTTTTCTGAGCATGAGCAACCCAAACTCTCAAAATAATGGTTTAAGCAAAAAGAATAATGGAATTAACAGGTTCTTTGAATTTGGAGAAGTACCTAACCTTGAAGGTTTGGGAACTCAATCATTTGAAGCATGGTTTTTAGGAAGCAAAGCAGAAAATGCTGATGAGTTTGAGAGTTTAATTGTAGAAGCTATTCGTGACCACGCATTTTGGCGTCGAAACTTTCATCCTGGCGATCCAATTAATGTTACCGAACAAATTAAGCGACAATCGGATTATTTAGAAACAATTGATACTCTAAAGGAGAGTTACCGTGCACTGCTAGCATTTCTCAAGAAGTCTACACCATTGTTCAGTATGCGTTACCAAGGGCATATGCTTTGGGATACGACTATGCCCTCTCTTCTGGGCTACTTTGCAGCTATGCTGTACAACCCCAACAATGTGACTTTTGAAGCGTCAACGACAACAACGCTTTTGGAAATCTTGGTAGGAGAGGACCTTTGCCGAATGCTGGGATACACGCTACCAGATGAAGGAGAAATCAAAAAAGGGACGATTCGTCCTTGGGGACACATCACTTGTGGTGGAACTGTTGCCAACATTGAGGCAATTTGGGCAGCAAGAAACTTGAAATTTTATCCCCTTGCCTTGCAAGCAGCTTTGCAAAATGAACCGTCATTAAAAGCTGCAAAAGATATCAATATTTCTCTACCCACTGGCGGGTCAAAACCTCTGATTGAACTAGACACTTGGTCAGTGCTTAACCTCAAAGGCGATGATATCTTGGCATTGCCAACTCGTCTGTATCGGGAGTATCAGATTTCTGGTGAAACCCTAACAGATGTTCTGTTTAAATATTCACTGCAAAACCTTGGAATGGCGGATTTTTCACGCCGCTTCCTCAGCGACATCAAGTCTGCACCTGTGTTCCTGGTACCAGCAACGAAACACTACTCATTTCCAAAGACAGCGGCATTGCTGGGAATTGGAGCGTCAAACCTGATTGACGTTCCTGTGGATGAAGATGCCAGGATGAGTTTCACTGAAGTCAAAAAGATTCTTCAAGATTGCCTAGCTGAACGCAGACCTGTTTATACAGTGGTTTCTGTCATGGGAAGCACCGAAGAAAGTGCAACTGACCCCCTGAAGAATATTCTTGAGCTGCGAGAAGAGTTGCGCTCCCAAGGACTAGAATTTACCGTTCATGCTGATGCGGCTTGGGGCGGTTATTTCGCCACCCTTCTTCGCGAAGATGAGACGAACACACCACAACTGATTAAGACAAAAGAAGAACTGATTACTGAGATTGGATTAAGTTCGTATGTCACTCAGCAGTTCCAAGTTCTGGGCAATGCTGATTCGATAACGGTAGACCCTCATAAATCAGGCTACATTCCATACCCAGCCGGAGCGTTGTGCTACCGCAATTCCGCAATGCGGGATTTGGTGACATTCGCTGCTCCTATATGTACCACGGCGAAGCAGAACCCACGGTTGGCATCTATGGCTTAGAGGGGTCAAAGCCTGGAGCTGCAGCGGCTTCGGTATATCTCAGCCACAAGGTTATTCGCCCCACAAAGAGTGGATACGGCAGAATCATTGGCAAAGCTTTGTTTAATTGTAAGAAACTTTATGCGCGACTGTTGTGTATGGCGAGTCCGGAAGACCGTTTCACAATTGTTCCCGTTCCTCGACTTCCCGCAGAAATTTCCGGTTCTGATGTAGAGCAACAAATTCAATTCATTCGGGACAGAATCGATAAGGCAAGTAATGATGAACTGTTGGGGGACAAAGAAGCCCTACATCTGCTTTCAGAAATCGGTCCAGATCAAAATATCATCACCTACGCGTTTAATTTCAAACATCCAGATGGCTCGCTCAACACAGATTTAAATCTGGCAAATCGCCTCAATCGGGCTATCTATGACAAACTTAGCATTGACCCAGGTGAGGATATTTACGGTTATAAGCTCATCGTCAGTACCACTAAATTTGACGCGGCTCATTACGGAGAAGCTTTCATCGAACACTATAAGCAGCGTCTACTAGGAGTGTCTGGAGCAACAGGCTCTTCTATCACCGTATTCCGTTCTACTGTACTCGAGCCGTGGCTTACAGAAACATCAAAGGGTTCATTTCTCGATGTTCTTGAACATGAGTTCCGTCAGGCGGTGTCTGATTTTCTATTGCTCTGTGAAGAAACACAGGGAGTGGGGAAAGAAGGTGTTTCTTTCATTCATAGTTAAGGATAATTGGGTAGTGGTAAATATGTAGTGAAAAGGTGTGGGTTCAAAGTAGTGCAGATAAACTATACACTTGCTTACAAAGTGTTGATGCTTACAAATGTCCGCGATCAACTTCTTAATGGGACTTTGTAAATTTCTAAGCCCAAACGTAACCAGACTTGGCGATGTTCGCGGCAAATACGTCGAGGCTGCGTATTTAACCAACGAACTCGCGCGAAATTCTACTGCGGTACGAATGCTTTGAAGGCAGCTATTATAGCTCTTCCTAGTGTACAAGTGTCCGGGTGTGGATGTTCCTTCCTCCCTACCGAACTATGGCTATGGTGCTCCGCCATGCAATGGATGCGAACAGAGTCTCCTCCTCAGGCGCTAGGCGAACAACACAAACCGCCGGTGTTGAGTTCTCGCGCTTATTGCGGTTGTGTTATGCCGTAGGAATCGCGCACCAATATCTTGGTATGGTGCCGTACTCTCCCGCTAACACACGCTACAAAGACTTAGGTATAAACTGTGTATCTTAACGTCATCTCGCAAGATGTAGCAATTTCTTCATAATTTTTCAAGGGCATTTCAGCAGATTTTGTAGAAGATGCCAAACTTTTAATTTGTATAGGAATTATGAGAAACAGAGATAAAACCTACTGCTGGAAACTGTCCTAGCTGTTTTGGATGCCATATTTTAGCTGAACCGTCAGTTGAATGTTGAATTTTCATTTTTTGAATTGCAGTACCAAGTTTAAGATAGAAGTAGAAAAAAGCATATAATCCGCTCCAATCTTTTTCTTAAACCTGTGTTCAACAACATCTGCTTATGAACTTCTCGTCAGCGCGGCAATATTTTGACCAAGAAATCCAGCAGCCTGATGAGCGTATTGACTTAGCAAAGGCAGCTTTATATATTGCACAAGAAGAATACCCTAACATCGATCCAGAAGAATACCTCAATGCCTTTGATACAATGGCTTTGGAGCTACAAGAACGCTTGCCATCCCAGAGGTATCCCCTGCGAGTTATTCAAAGTATCAATCAGTATCTCTATGATGACTTGGGATATGCTGGCAATGTGGAAGATTACTATGATCCGCGTAACAGCTACTTAAATGATGTCATTGAACGGCGCTTGGGAATTCCTATAACCTTGGCATTGGTTTACTTGGAGCTTGCCCGAAGAATAGACTTTCCTATGGTAGGGGTAGGAATGCCAGGACATTTTCTAATTCGTCCTGACATTGCGGATACAGAAATTTTCATTGATACGTTCAATGGCGGCGAGATCATGTTTCCCCAAGATTGCCAAGAACGTCTGACTCAATTTTATCAACAACCCGTGCAGCTACAACCGGAATTTTTAGCAACAGTGAGTAAGAGGCAAATTTTGGCACGGATGTTGGCGAATCTGAAATATATTTACTTGAATCAACAGGAGTTGGAAAAAGCTTTAGCAGCCGTTGAACGGATTTTACTGCTGTTTCCTGGCGCGTCACTAGAATTGCGCGATCGCGGTCTTTTGTGCTATGAACTTGGTCTATCTGATCAAGCTGCTAACGACTTGGAAGCTTATCTGGCAAAAGCTCCCCATGCTGAAGATGCTGCTGCAATTCGGCAGATACTGACTCTCTTGGGGGAGGATAAGTTGAAGAAGAATACAGAATCCAGAACTCAGAACTCAGAATGCACTTAAGCTCTGATTGGTGACAAGCCCGCACCAGGAATGGGTGTAGGGGTGTAGGGGTATAGGGGGGTAGAGTTCTGAGTTCTGACGTAGATTACTGGTTCTTTGTTGTTACAGCAGTTTTCACGTATTTGAACCACACTGTAAGGGCACAGCAATGCTGTGCCCCTACGGCAAATGTGGTCTATTTACCTGAAAATAGCTGTAAATAACGACTATCCAAATTGCTGTACTTGCTCTGCAACACGCTTAAGGCGTTGCAGTTGAGCTTGCATATCTTCTTTTGTCCAATTTTGGGCAAACGTTTGGAAACCCCAACTCACTAAAGGGTTGGGAATCTCGAATTCAAAGCGGTTAACAAGGCGCGTTCCTTTGTCTATCGGTTGACATTCCCAAGTGTCGCGCCCTTTAAAAAAACCCTGAAACTCCCACACAACTAAACCCGGTTGTCTTTTCACAACTGTGCTATCTAATGTAGGTTTGATCACTGGTATTTGAATCACGAACCGACTTTTACTACCGATATCGGTACTCCACGTACCTATAGGCTCGCAACGTAAGACAGGATTCAGCCAGCGATGCATGAGAGCTTGTTCGGTAATGCAGCGCTCCACTACTGTGGCTGTAGCATTAATTTGAATCGATTGTTCAAAAACTTGAGACATTGCGCATCTTTCTTGCTATGGCTGCACCTAGAGTAACGCAAAATGAGTTTAATATAGCAGATTTCAACAATACGATAAATAACCTAAGGATTGAAATTTTTATAATGAATTATCTATGATTCTAAAGTTTCTTGTTTATAAAACGACATAAGAAATAACAACAAAAAAAATAAAAAAAACTCTAGATATCATCTTTGTTTGATAAATTTACTGGTAAATTTATAGACAAAATACTGATAAACTTACCGGAATGTAGGATTATCAGGGTAATCCACATCAGAAGCATCTAAGGTGTTTTCTGCGATAACACTCAACTTTTATTCTGAACAACCATGAACACAACTTGGCAAGGAATATCCGAGGTGATGGAGGTTGGTTTGTCAGTGAGGGTGCAGCAATTTTTGGCACAATCACCAACCTTGCCATCGGAACAACCCGATACGGTCAATTACCTGCAAGGAACTCTGCAACAGGTGGTTCAGTTTCTGCCCCGTTTGCTAGGAGCAGCGCTCATTTTATTAATTGGCTGGGTGATTGCTGCTGTTGCAGCTGCTGTCACGCGCTCCCTCCTCAATCGCACCAATATAGACAACCGCATTGCTTCAGGGATAACGGGTGGTACGCAGGTTCCGCAAGTGGAGAAAATTATCTCCACCTTAGTCTTTTGGGCCATCCTGCTTTTAACAATAGTTGCCGTTTTAGATACGCTACAACTTAGGGTAGCTTCTCAGCCGCTTAACAGTTTTCTCAATCAGATTGGTGACTTCTTACCCAGATTTGTGGGTGCAGTGGTTATCCTAGGAATCGCCTGGTTAGTAGCTACCTTGGTCAGGCTGATAACAGTACGCGGACTGCGGGCGTTGCGCATAGATGAACGATTAAATACACCACAAGACGATACTCCTAGTCTCAATCAGTTGTCTGTAAGTGAGACTATCGGCAATGCTCTGTATTGGTTTATCTTTTTAGTCTTTCTCATTCCGTTGCTTGATAGCCTAGGGTTAAACCAGGCATTACTACCAGTACAAACTCTTGTCACACAGATTATCTCAATTCTGCCCAATATCTTGGGTGCGGCATTAATTGCTGTAGTTGGCTGGTTTATAGCTAACGTGGTGCGTCGGATTGTCACGAACTTGTTGGCGACAACAGGAATCGACAATTTGGGAAGGCAAGTTGGACTAAGTGGAACATCAGGAACACAATCCCTATCAACGATTATTGGCACAATTGTCTATGTCTTGATTTTGATTCCTGTGGCAATTGCGGCACTTAATCAGCTGCAAATTGACGCAATTTCTCTACCAGCGATCGCGATGCTGCAACAAATACTTAATGCAGTACCAGGTATCTTTACAGCGATCGCTATTTTGATTATTGCCTATTTCGTTGGGCGATTTCTAGCGGAACTGGTGACCAATATCCTCACAAGTATAGGCTTTAACAATATTTTCTCTGCTCTGGGTTTGCGAACACCTACTAGAAGAGTTGTCATTCCACAAGAATCAACAGCACCTTCACTCACAACCCGCACCCCATCCGAAATTGTCGGCATTATTGTCTTAGTCGGCATTATGCTGTTTGCAACTTTGGCGGCGGTGAATATTCTGAATATTCCGGCGCTGACAGCACTGGTAGGTGGCATTGTGGTAGTGTTGGGGCGGATTTTGTCGGGATTGATAGTCTTTGCTATAGGTTTGTATCTAGCAAATCTTGCCTTTAACATCATTACCAGTTCAGGCGATCGCCAAGCACGGATTTTAGGACAGATAGCCCGGATTGCGATCATTGCGCTTGTGTCTGCAATGGCACTGCAACAAATTGGTGTTGCCAGTGATATTGTGAATTTAGCTTTTGGACTTTTAGTCGGGGCGATCGCAGTTGCTATTGCCTTGTCCTTTGGTTTAGGCACTCGCGATATCGCCAGAACCCAAGTCCAAGAATGGCTTGACTCTTTCAAAAGAAAAAGTTAAGTAAACAAATTGCCTTGAAGACTGAGAGAGGACACAGAGAAAGTCAAAAGTTAAAAATTCTTTTAACTTTTGACTTTTCCTGATCTTACAGCTATTTTCAGTTAATTGAACCACAGATTTTCGTAGGGGCACGGCATTGCCGTGCCCCTAAAGCGTGGTTTATTTACTTGAAAAGTGCTGTAAGAAAAAAACATTGCGTTTCCCAATATCACAAGCTGTTCTTATAAAAAAGAAAGTTGAGTGGCTGAATTATTGACGACATAAGCAACTGGCTTGTTAGTTTTTCTTACCTTACCCTCTACAACAGCCCTGTTTAACCAATCCTCCAACTGTGATTGTCTGACATTCAAAGATTCGGCAAGAGATTTTGCATCTATTGGCTGTTGTAAATGATTGAGAATGAAAGGTAAAACAGCTTCATAGATGTCTTTAGGATTATATAAAACTTCTTGTGGGTGAGAATTTACGATTTCACTTTGTGAAGGTTCATGCGTGAGAGTCTCTGCAGTTTCTTGAGATGTCGTTTTGATTTCAGCAGTCTGTACCGATTCAACACAAGATGCAGCTGTTGCCAAAAGTTTTCTCAACGAATCACTCCAAGGTTCAACTGGAAAAGATTTTGCTCCCATGTTGTATAGTTGTTGATTACCTTCCAATACATTTGGATGCATCCTTACAAAAACCGGGATATCCTTAAACCTTTGGAGAACTTCCGCAGCACCCGCCCAAGTACCACCTTTACCCACCGACGAACTGACGACAAGGGCATAATCAGCAAAAGCATAGATATATTTGTTTCGCCCCATTGCATTGCCAGTATTGAAACCTGCATCAGGATCGTAACTCGAAACCAACAGAAGTTTACCCTCTCTGATGTTGGGACGATACTTACTGTTAACCGCCGCCTTACTCAAACTATCCGCCAGCACACCAACAGCTGTTCCCCCAGCATCCAACACCCCCAGCATTGCTGCTTGATCAACTCCCCGCGCACCACCAGATACCACCTGTATTTCTTGTGCTGCACAGGTTTGCGCCACTCTTTGAGTGTAGGCAAGCCCCTCTTCATCGACATCTCGAGAACCAACAATTGCTAATCCTCCTGTAGAAATCAGTTCGATATTGCCAACTCCGTAGAGAATTGCTGGTGCTAAATGTCTCAGTCTTTGCTTGAGGCGCTTGGGATAGTTCGTGTCACTTCGTCCCAACACCCACAGTCCCTGATTTGTCCACTTCTCAACTGCTAAACTCAGCATTGCACCCCGTTCTAGTAAAGCTACCAACCTGTTGGGGTTCACTTTACTATCAGTTATTTTTTGTAACTGTTGCTTTGCTGTAGTCTCAAGTAAATCTGCTGGGCGCATCTGATTTTCCCGCAACCACTCAGCTAAAAAATTATACTCACTCAGGGTTAGGGGTTGAGGTTCAAGTTGACGATTTTGTCCAAAGCTGGCACACAACAGCAAAATTGCTTGAGTATCTGGCGGTAGCACATGATTTAACATGATTTTCTAATCACCTTGACTGAATGTATTAAGTGCTAATGCCACAGGGAAAATTAATCCACAACCAGCACGACGCAAAAGTGCCGCAACTACAGTCAAAGTCCAACGAGAATCAACGATATCATCAACTAAGAAAACAGAACCGTTCATTCCTTTCCAAGAATCAACCGCAAAGGCACTATCCAAATTATTAGCTTGTTGGTAACTGTTGCTCATATTTTTTTGTAACTCAGTAGCGCGAATTTTTCGCACAATTGGCATAAAGGGTATGCCTAATTTATCAGCTAGCCGTTGAGCAAAATTCGGCACAAGTTCTGGACGATTCAATGAGGGGACACAAGTTACCCACGAGGGAAAGGGCTGCGGTTGCCAACGTTGAATCATTTCAAAAGTCCCCTGCACAAGTGCATCATCAAAATGATTATCTTGATATTTTCCCTGTTTGACTAATTCTCCCCAACCTGCATCACCCCATAGAGATAATGCTCTTCCCTCCTCTGCTTTTAAATTATTTTGAATGTTGCCAGAAAAGCCATAATTTGGCAACGCTTGTGCAGCCCATCTTTTGCGTGGTTCAATGATTTGATCACTACGACGTAAATACTGAATTGCTTGATTGACAAGCTGTATTGAGCAGGTTTCAGGTAATAAAGGTTTGCCTAAACACACGGCGCATTTGCCACAAGCATTGGGATTTGGATCATCTAACTCTGCTGCCAAAAAAGACATCAAGCATTGTTGGCTATGCATATATTCCAACATTCTAGCTTGTTCTTGACGCCGGATTTGTATGATTTTTTCAATCTTTTCTGTGTCGGGTTGATAATTCGCTGCTGTAGCATACCATTTTGAATCTTGCTTAATGACTGGAGCAGGAGATTCCAACGACAACAGTTTCAATACTTTATCAATTTGCCCTTTAGAAAGATTAAGTTTTTGTTCCAATTGTGGGACACAAAGACCATCTTCTGCTTGATTAAGAACATTTAAAAGCTGCTGTGTATGGATTTGTGGTGGGAAAGCAGTCCTGATAAAGTAGTTGGTAATTTCATCGTCCTCATCACCGCTTAGAAGAATCCCGTATGCTTGGTCTACGGCTCTACCTGCTCGTCCTACTTGTTGATAATAGTGTACAACAGAACCAGGGCGTTGATAATGAATAACAAATCCTAAATCTGGTTTATCAAAACCCATTCCTAAAGCTGTCGTTGCCACTAATGCTTTGATTTGGTTTTTGAGAAGTTGGTCTTCTAATGCCTCACGAGCATCACTGTCTAACTCACTATGGTAAGCTTTAGCATTAACACCTTGACTTGTTAACCACTCAGCAACTCGGTCAGCATTTCTAACAGTTAATGCGTAAATAATACCACTTCCTGGTAAATTAGGAAGATGTTCTGCTAACCATGCCATTCTTGCTGCTGGACTCGGTATAGAAATATTTTGCAAATGCAAACTTTTTCTGGTTAAAGCACCTCTTGACACACGCAATGTTTCTCCCAACTGAGTCATAATATCTTCAACCACTCGATTATTCGCTGTAGCGGTTGTGGCAAGGGCTGGGATGTTTTGAGGCAATGCTTGTAAAATTCTCACAATCCGCCGATAATCAGGGCGAAAATCATGTCCCCAGTCGGATATACAGTGAGCTTCATCAACAACAAACAAACCTATTCTTTGAGATATCGGTAAAAGAATCTTTCTCTGAAATTCGTCGTTAGCCAATCTTTCTGAAGAAATGAGCAGGATGTCTACTTTTCCTGTTAGCAATTGGGTTTGTACAAGTTCCCACTCATTTGTATTGCTTGAGTTAATTGTAGCGGCTTGTACACCAATTCGTTGTGCCGCTGCAATTTGGTTTCGCATCAGAGCAAGTAATGGTGAAATCAAAAGAGTACAACCAGCACCTTCGTCTCGTAACAAGCGCGTTGCTAAAAAATAAACTAGACTTTTGCCCCAACCAGTGCGTTGGACGACAAGTAAACGCGATCGCCTCTCGATTATCTCTTCAATTGCTTCCCATTGTCCAACGCGAAAATCAGCTGTTGGGTTATCCAGCGCCTGACGTAGAAGTAATAGCGCTTGTTGTTTAAGGTTTGTTGTCATAGATACACAGTGCCTGATTGTTTCTTCTGTTTTATCATTGGAAAGAATCAGCACCAATCTGCTATTTAAAACCTAGACAAATATTGACATCAGTTTTGATTGACATTTCAACGCAGTGACAAATAATATCATGTCCGGTTAAATACTTATCATTCCCCTAAGAACCCCACCCCGGTAAAGCTGCGCTTCACGTCCCCTCCCCGCTTGCGGGGAGGGGATAAAGGGGTGGGGTGCAGTTAACGTGGGAATCATAACTAATTATCCGAACTTGATATAAACACAGATGCACACAGATAAATCATCTGCGTGCATCTGCGGTTCTAACTAAAATATTAAGGATAAAGACCGCGATCGCTCAGTGCTTGAGCAACACGACCGACACCCAGGGTGTAAGCTGCTAACCTCAGAGGAATTTGCCGTATCTGAGATTGCTGGATAACTTGCCGATATGCCTGCACCATTAAGTATTCCAACTCCTTATTAACGCGCTCCTCATCCCAAAATATGTAGGAAATACCCTGCACCCACTCCAAATAACTCACAACGACACCACCAGCATTTGCCAAGATGTCTGGTAAAACCGTTATACCCCTTGCCTCTAGTGCTTGGTTTGCCAACAGAGTAACTGGACCATTAGCCGCCTCTGCTATAATTTTTGCTTGGACTTGATTCGCATTGTCTTCAGTGATCTGGTTCTCCAAAGCTGCCGGAATCAAGACATCGCAGGGCAAAGTCAGTAAGTCTGCGTTGCTAATTGGTGTTGCTTGCGGGAAACCAACAACACTCTTGCGGTTTTCGGCAGCATAAGCTTTCAAAGCTAGGATATCTAGACCATCTTCACAAAAAACTCCTCCAGAACCAGTAGAGACAGCTATCACTTTCGCTCCTGCTTGGTGTAGCAACAAAGCCGCTGCACTTCCGACATTCCCGAAACCTTGGATGGCTACTCTCGTTCCCACCAGTGACTGACCTTTGTCTGCCAGCGCCTCGCGGACAATCAACATTGCACCGCGTCCGGTTGCCATTTCTCGTCCTCGCGAACCACCTATAGAAATCGGCTTACCAGTTACAACCCCAGGCACAGCATGACCGACATTCACAGAGTAGGTGTCCATCATCCAAGCCATCTCACGGGCAGAAGTCCCCATATCTGGTGCTGGAATATCTATCGAAGGACCGATATCTTTAATCAACTCACTGGTGTAACGACGGGTGATGCGTTCTAGTTCACCAACGCTGTAGCGTCTCGGGTCTAAAGCAATACCTCCCTTAGCACCTCCGTAGGGAATACCCAAGAGCGCACATTTCCAGGTCATCAGCATTGCTAGGGCTGAGACTTCGCGCAATGTCACCGCCGGGTGGTATCGAATACCACCTTTGTAGGGACCTAAAATATCGCAGTGCTGTACCCGATGTCCAGCCAGAACCTGCACTTCTCCGTCATCCCGCTTTACAGGGATGGAAACCGTGACCACCTTGCGCGGGTGGCTGAGAACCTCCAAAAGACCTTGGTCTAGGTTCAATTCTTTTGCCGCTTGTTCTAGGTAACTACAGGCTTGGTCATATGGGCAAATATGCGCAGGAGTTGGAGCCTCCAGCGATCGAACAGACGATGAAAGCATAAGATTTTCTCCTCTTTGCGGTCTCGCCGCAGAGACTATGAAAGTATAGAGTTTTTCTATTCGCGGTATCTTCGCGAACTAGATGTGTATGCCTAGCGTAGCCTTTTTTCTAAAAAAAGATAGGAATTTTGTAAATTTCGTTACAGTTTTATTTTTGCTTTGCGTTTTGTTCCAAAAATGTAAAGCTGGGAACATTATGGCAAGCTAAAAAAATAAGCAAGTTTCTGGCTGGGTATGTCTCCTCAATGGCAGACATTACCCGCAGGTACTTGCAGAAATGGGAGCTTATATCAATTTGAAAAAAGAATGCGACAGATACACAGCGTTAGTCTCATCATTAGAAAACGTTTTATTGGAGTAATTCGGTATTTATCGCCGCAAAACCGTAACTATAACCATCGTTGCGATGAATGAACGTGACGTGTTTTTGATTAACCGTAATGCGGTGACCATCAATAACAATTTCTACACCTTGCTGTGTAGGGGTTTTGACTCTAGCCTTGTAACGCCCTTTCTTAACGTGCTTGCGGTCTTTTTCTAGCTTGATCCAAACAAAATCACCTGCGGTTGTGTGGGTGTATTCTTTCTTTGCTTCAATGGTCTTGACAATTTTCTTACCTGTAGCAAGGTCTTTCTTGATACTGGTAATAACAGGAAAGCCGCTGGCATTAACACGTCTTGATTGTCTAGAACCGTGACCTTTAGCCACTACTCGCAATGGTTGACAAACTCTAAGATTTACTGAACTGATAGCGTTAACACACGCAGCATCAATCCAATGTTCCTTGGGTAAATTATTTACTACTCGCACCATTTTAGTTGAGGCTGCGTCACAGCTAATAACAGGTAAATCAAACTGCTGTGCCATGTGAACAATAGCTTTTCTTGTTGAATTAACAGCCGCCGCATCACTCAGAGATTTCTTCTGAGTTGCTTTAACCTTTTTCAACACTTCCGGCTTACATTTCAGAAATTCTTCAACAGATTTATTACTTTTTTTCTTGTTACACTTTTCACACGCTAAGGTGAGATTTGCAAAGCGGTCAGATCCTCCTTTAGATTTTGGGTGAATATGTTCAATTTGTAGCGGAACATCTTTAGCTGTGCAGTAAGCGCACTGTCTACCCCACTTTTCTAACAACGCTTCTCGTATGGTATAACCTGCCAGAGTACCTTGCTGGTACTGAATACCTTCAATGTCTGGTGATTCCATCTTTTGCATATCAAATTTAACTTCTTCGATAGCAATTGATGCAATAGGCGCATACTTTATGAGTCGTTTCACCCAAGTTTCAACAGTTAACAATCTGTGGCGCAAGCTAGGTGCTAACCACATAGCTGGCTTTTTCCTATTGAATCGACACATGCGATAGCGCAAATTTCGCGATCTTCTACCTCGACGATAACCAGCACGACTAATCAAATCTTGCTTAATAGCTTCACCTCGATGTTCTAGCTCCATTCCCCAAATAACTTCGTTAGTTTCTTTAACGACTAAGGAAAAGCCAGTAACTTTGCTACCTGGATCAATGCGTAGTTCTAAATATTTTTCTACTTCATGGTCAACATCCTTATCTAACATTATTACGAAAGGATAGAGACGAAACTTTTTCGCTTTTTCTTTTGATTGAAGAAACCTTGCCCGTGCCGGCGTAGTTGGTTTTAACGGTATTCCGTTTTTGTCAATAACAAATACTGAGTTGGTAATCATTTGATTAACTCTCCCGGAGCGGGGTATGGTTTGCTTTGACAATGCTTAAGGGCTTGTTGATAAGGCGCGGTGTTGCATCGGATAAAGCGACCATGTTCCTACCTCGACGCTTAGAGCTAGCGAACTCTATTAAGTCATAACCCTTAAGCGGACGACCTAGAATAAACAGTTCTAGGCTGAGTCTGGTGTAATCAGCAAGCCAGATTGCTCCAACTTGCTACAGATTAATCCGTTTTATCGATTACTCATTACGAGCGTGTTCAAACTCATAGATATAGAATAGCCGACTGAACTTTTTTAGCTGGTATCCTAGCACTGCAAACAGGATGCCACCCGCAAGCGTTAACCAAAATCCTGTTGGAGGAACTGTGAATATAGATGTACCTGAAGCAAGTTGCACCGCTACTGTTCTGGCATCCAAAATAACTGCCACAAACAAGCAGACAGCAGCAGCTACGTAAGCCAACACAGTGAGGCGATTGATGTTTTTTAAGGCATTTTGGCAAACTGTACAGTGCTGAGTATGAGTTGTCCAGACATCAAAGAGTTTCTGTTTGTCTTTTTCTGCTGAAGGTACATCATGACTATATGCTTCTACCCAAGGGATACCACCGCCAGCGCGCTTCTCTAGCCACTGACGAAATGTGATTACCATCTTGTCTTGAGGATTTGGTGTAAATACAGCATCCAACCATTTACCCTTTCTCCTGTGGGCAATAATTTTTTCTTGGTAATGCAGAAATACCATATCCTGGTGTAGGAATAGGGATGCTAACACATGACCTAACCAAGTTGGCAGTGGTAGCCCAAAGAAGGAGAAACCTTGGGGCATCTTCCCTTCTTGATTTTTGACGAACACTTGGCAACCAATATGACGACACCAGCCAGGACGAGTTGGAGTAGCATACAAAGCCAGAATTAACTGCGTACCATCTTTAGAGGTGGAGGCAATTTTCATGTAACAGGGCGGTTGAAAGTCATGAATTGCCTCTACTATGTTGCCTTGTGTAGGTTGAATTTCAAAGGCGAACCCTTCTTGGGTAGATATCTGTCGCACGGGAATCATGTCGTAGTACTTGGCATCTTTGTAGCGATCGCCTGTAATACCGTGATGGGAAACAGGTACATGGGCAGGATCTGAAACATTTTCCATAAAGTACTCCCATCCATAGGGCAAATCGCGGAAATTCCAAAACGACTTCACGACTCTACCTGAGTGATCTTCTAGTTCTGGAACGATGCATGGTGTCACCAATTGGCTTTCTACCTTGGCTTGCTCACCTGAGGAAGCCCATACCCATAATAGCCCTTGGCGTTCTTGGGTAGGATACACAACTGCACAGGATTTCTGGCTCTCACAGTGCTTAGCCGCAGTCTCTTCATCTTTAGACTGCGGCATACTAACACAGTTTCCTTGAGCATCAAAGCGCCAAGCATGGTAGGCACATAAAAGTGTACCATCTGATTCAACTCGACCTTCAGAAAGCGGGACTAGTCGATGGGGACAAAAGTCTTCAAAGCAACGCCATTTACCACAGCCATCACGCCACAAAACAATATCCTTGCCCAGCAATTGCATGGCGTGGGGTCGTTTAGGATCAAGATATTCTACCGCAGCTACAGGATACCACTGCTTTGTCCATTGGAATATTCCTTCCTCTGTCTGCAATTGCTCGTTAGTTAATCTCGTTGACGAACTCATATTATCGATATTTCCTTGCAGCATAGTCTCACAGATGATTGGTGGGTGACGCCATTATTACTATGATTTGACGTTAAATTACTGGAGCGGTGTCACCCACCCTACTTAAAATTTCTTTTATAAAGACCTTCTTAGCCTTAACTTAGTGGCATTCCATCAAGACCCTTACGACCTACGATGTACCATAACCCAACTGAGTGGCGAATGTAATCTATTTCTGTAAAGCCTGCTTTAGCAAACTCATACTCAAAATTGAATTGGACAAAGTCACTTAACCAGGGTTCTGGGAAAGAAACATTCAAAGCATATTCACCGCGATATGTATCTGTGTATAAAACCCAACCACCAGGCTTGGTAATCCGATACATCTCCTGGAGAGTTTTCAGCGTCCACTCTTTCGGCATCTCGTGGAACAACAGTGATGCAGTCACCAGATCAAAAGAGTTGTCAGGATAGCCAGTGTCAGTAGCGTCAACCTGCTCAAATTTTGCCCGGTTGACAAGCCCAGCTTTGCTAAACTTATACTTACTAATGACTAGCATATAAGGCGAAATATCAGTAATACTAAAAGTCGCCTGTGGGAACCGTCGTGCCAGAGCTAGCGCTCCTGATGCCGTGCCTGCACCTAGCTCTAGTACAGTATTAATTTGAGCATCAAGCGGAATCAGTTCAGCCATACGCTCACGCATTTGTTGGCAACTAACATTGTGGCTCTTTTGCAAAATTACATCTATACCACAATCCCAGCCAAGACAGTTCTGGGGGTTCGTGTACGCGTCAGTAACCCCATGAATGGGCGCATGGATGTAGTCAGGGTAATATTCGTGGTCAGTACGGTAGCCTTTGAGTTCCTCTGCCCAATCAATTGAACTGTACTGCGACATTACCAAGGGCATGATTGTGTTAAGGCGTTGAAATATTTCAGTTCTATACGCTTCTTTTTCCTGTGCAGTCCATCTAGGCATAAACAAATATCTCCTAATTCAGTGTTCAAACGACAAGATGTCATTGCTTCAACTTTGCTATATCGAATTTCGTATTATTTCCCAGTTTCCTAGCAGCGCTTGGACACTAGGAGGCAATTGATGACAGCTTCTGACTAAACTTTCATACGGGAGCCTTATGTGAACCAATTAATTGCAGAAAATGAGGATAAACGTGTCTAGCTTTGTCTAAAATTGAAGGCTTTTGACTAGGAATTAGCTACCTAGTAAATACTCAAGATTTGGTTGTCAAAACGCTTTGTGAATTGTTGGAACTTTTTTGTATTGTTAAAACTTTCCACCAAGCTATTGGCAAAGTCAACAACTTCCGGGGCATAGGAACATAAGCCCTGCGGTTGAAAACATCATAGCCGTTGCTCTCAATCACATCCAATATCCTTCGGTATAACATTAGGCTGGCAAAAACTGGCAATCGAGCATCCCGACTCAAGGTAGGAATTCCCTGTTCAGCTAGGGTATAGAAATGTTTGGCTCTGTGAATTTGCCATTGCATCAATTGCCGCCACCGTTCGTCGATGACTCCCTGCAACAGATCAGCTTCAGTATAACTAAACTGGGCTAACTCTTGAAGGGGAATATAAATCCGACCACGGCCAGCATCTTCGCCCACATCTCGCAGAATATTAGTCAATTGATTAGCAATCCCCAAAGCAATTGCTTCTCGGGATACATCTGCCCCGGTTTTTTCCACCCCCATGACAGCCATGGACATCAGCCCAACTGTACCGGCGACTCGGTAACAGTATAAATGCAAGTCGGTAAATTTTTCGTAGCGGCAGCGTTCTAAGTCCATTCGCTGCCCTGCAATCATATCTCGAAACGGTTGAATGTCTAATGGAAAGTGTGCCAAAGTGTCTGCCAAAGCTAAATCTGGTTCATCCTTCGGTTTACCTGCAAAAATGGCTTCTAAATCCTCTTCCCAAGCAGCTAAAGTACTTAGAGTCGTTGGCTTCGCCTGATACTGATCCACTAGGTCATCAGTGCGGCGACACCAAGCATAAATAGCCCAAATGGCTCGACGTTTAGCTGGTGGCATCAACAGAGTGCCCAAGTAAAAAGTCTTTGCGTGTTTCGCTGTGACTTGACGACAGCACTCATAGGCATTTTCTACAGATTGCATATTCATATCAGAATGTCTGATTAAATTTCATAAAAAGATGATTGTTTACTAAATCTCAAGCTTTTTTTATTAGCTTGTGATTTGGTGTCGCTTAACTGATGGTTCGCCAAGTCCCATGAAATCCAAAAGGCACAATATGCGGAAGTTCAAGTACGCACACTGGCTCTTGTTCTAATTGTTTAGCATCATAAATGTGCACTGTACTTTTGTCTTGATTCCCATCAAAGACAACGCTGAGAATCCAGCCTTCATTGTCAGTAAATCTATCTGGTACATAAATCGGCTCGGTTGGATAACAGCCAGAACCAGGTTGAGCCAAGGTGATTTTTCCAGTATCTGCATTCAGGCAGACAATAGTGTTAAAAATATCGTTTCCAATTTTAGCTTTATCAGGAACGCAGGCATTTAAATACATTCGTCGGGTTGTGGAGCCTAGTTCAAAGGGAGACACTTTGGGAAATTCACAAACAAGATCCAGCAGTTGAATATTCTCACTCACTTGGCCATTTTTGGGGTTGAGCCGTAGCCTCCAAGGCTTGCCATTCAGGGACGTATCAAGACAACCTGTTATTGCTTGTGCGAACAGCTGATTCGGCTGCAAATCTGGATAGCGTACAAAGTCGATGACTGCCGATCCGTCCTTGTCTACATAGCCATTAATGATATGCAATTGATACCAAGCTTCAGTTTGATAACGACCAACTTCTTGTAATGTTTCACAATCTACAATGATAATGTCAGTACCCAAGTGTGGGTGCCACTCGATTGAGTCATTAGGACTTTTTAGCCCTAGCAGCACTCTTGATATATCAATCTCGATTGGGGGGACGAAAAAGATTAGATAGTTTCCGGCTAAGCAAAAGTCATGGAGCATAGAGAATCGCCCCAAAGGAATTTTCGCTTGGCGTCGAATGTGCCCATTGGAACTCATCTTATAAAGATTAATTTTGGGCACAACACCATAGCTAACGCCAAAGTTATAGATTTGACCAGTTGTTGGATCTTGTTTAGGATGGGCAGAGAATGGCTGAAAATTTAAACTCAGCCAAGAAGCAAGGGAAAATGGCTTTGTTTTTGTTAAACTATTGAACTGCTCAACCCCTAAAGTTTCCAGGGTCTCGGGATCTAACACGTAAGGGCTTCCTATTTCCCACAGGGCTAGTAACTTATTTTGAAAGGCTAAAACTGCTGTATTGGCTGGATTTTTTCTTAGTATTCCCCCACCTAACAGCGCCTTTTGTCCAAATCCAGGGTAAAGAAACTTGCCAGCCCTTTGTTCGGCTTCAAAAGCTGAAGTTTTGACGTAACGATATAGACCGATTGCTCCTTGATCAGTGAAGTGAACCGCTAAAATTCCACCATCTCCATCAAACCAATGATTTAAGCGTTGACCACCCCGTTCTAATAGACCAGCACCATTTTGATAGAATGTTCCTCGTAGTCCCATCGGGACTTTGCCAGAAATGATACGCAGAGGTGTTGGGCCAAATTCTAGGCTAGACTGGGCTAATGCTCTAGCCCACAAAGGTTTACCTTGGGAAAAGCGATCGCGAGTGCCAGCATCTTGCTGAGATGAGGCGGTTTTGATAGCTTTTAAAGTATATTTTGATGCATTCATTGAGCTTGCTACCGTTCATCTCTGGATTCAGAGAATATTATTAGTGGGATAGATTCAAGTTTTATATCCGGGATAATCTAATTTTTAGTCTGTAACCCTCCCTGTTCTTTGTCGATGCGGCTCACTTTGTCTTGGGTGCATACCTTGGGTTTTTGTGGTGCTTTGAGCGATTGTTCATCAAATCTGGTTCAGGACGGCAACGCTTCAATGTCCTGGGTGCCCTCAATGCCGTAACGCATGAGTTAATTATGGTCACGAATGAAACCTACATCAATGCTCAAAGTGTTTGCGAACTACTGTTGGGAGCTGGCTGCTTTAGGGTTGAGTATGCCAATTACCCTGGTGTTGGATAATGCTCGGTATCAGAAGTGTGCGGTGGTGATGGAGTTGGCTCAATCGTTGAACATCGAACTGCTTTATCTGACTGCTTATTCTCCTAACTTAAACTTGATTGAACGCTTGTGGAAATTCGGTGAACTACCCAACGCTGACCCTATCGGTTACAGCGTGGGCTTCTGTACTCATAGGCGAGTGCCGCAAATGAGACTTTCGCCCCATCTTTGGTCTTATCTCCCCTCCTACAGCTCCAGACGGCTGAACCTTCCCCCAATAGCCATCTGATTCCTTCTGTTCTAATATTGATGGCTGCATTGCCATCACGATCATGATGAGTACGGCAATGAGGACAAGTCCAATCCCTCACCTGTAGCGGCATCTCACCCATCTGATAGAAACAATTAGAACAGAGCTTGGAACTAGGGAACCATCTATCAATCTCAACCAACTTTGCACCTTTGCGTTCTAGCTTATAGGCTAAAAAGTTAGTGAATGTTCCCCATCCACAATCAGATATTGCTTTTGCCAGATTGTGATTACGTTCGCGTAGCGTGCGCGAAGCGCTCACCATGCCTAGAAGATGAAGATTTTCTACTATAACAGCTTGGCTATCGCTGACTAACTTGTAACTAAGTTTGTGTAGAAAATCTTGCCGCGAGTTGCTAATTCGTTCGTACACTTTGGCAACTAGTTTTCTATATTTGTATCTTGAATTACTCCCTTTTTGTTTACGTGCTAGCTTTTGTTGTTTACGTGATAGATTCTTTTCATGCTTGGCAAGATGTTTAGGGTTATCGTATCTAGTATATTCAAGCACCAAACCGCCTCTGGCGTAAGTAAAAAGACTGTAGTGATTTTAAAAAAGCGACTTCCGAAAAGTCCGGCCAAAGTTCTTCACAAAAAAACAATTCGCTGTATCCACTATCCCAGAGCATAAAACCGCTAGTTCGCCATTCATTGCTTGTACGTAGAATGTAATCTATTGGTGGTAAACCCAACTGTGCGAAATAAGTATGACGAGATATGGCTTCCTCCTGCAAAGACGCAATCTGGGTAGGTAGTTCATCAACGGGTATGCTACTTAAGTATGTACGCACTGCCGATACAATTTCGGCTCGTCCTCCGTAAGGCATTGCCACCTGTAAAAAGAACTGGTTATATTGCGCGGTTTCTTTCTCGATGTTATCAATAACTTCTTGTAGAGATATTGGCAAATAATCTCGTTCCCCAATTACACGTACTCTTATGCGCCAAGTATGCACAAGTGCGCTATACTTCAGGGCGCGAAACTCTTGTTCCATTAAGTGAAATAAGTTATTGATCTCCTCATCTTGACGACGGAAGTTCTCTTTAGAAAATGCCCAGACAGTCAATACTTTTACATCAGATGTAAATGCCCATATGACTACATCACGTAGTTTGTTTGCACCAAAGTAATGACCACGCCAAGAAACTAATTGCTGCTGTTTGGCAAAGCGGCGGTTCCCATCCATAATAATCCCCAGGTGCTGTGGTCGAGAATTATCAGCTTGTTTTGCCAACCAGTAGCGTAAATATTTGCAACGCCGTTCATCAATCCACTTTTGAAGAGGCTGAAAAGCTGTCAGCCAAACAATTTCGATTCGTTCTTTGACATAAATTTTTATACCTTTTTCAAGACTAGCAGGATGTACTATTTGCGGTTGTTGGTTTCTGCCGCTAAACCATGTCAAAGACTGCTGTGATGACAAATTTTTCTGCTGGATTTGGTTTAGTGTTCCTTTAAGCAATGGATTTAGTGAAGGATCAATTTGGCATAGCCATAATAGAAATCGGTGAATTGTAATTGCTGGGAACAGTCGATAAAAAACTCGAATGAGAAGGGAAAATACAACTTGCAATAGCCTTTGTGAAACAGAGAATTGAATTTTCAAGTTCTTACGTATTTGCTCTGGGAGCAATGAAAATCCTAGTAATGCAGCTCCATTAACTATCAACCGAAACACTTTATTGCTCCCCATGCCTGGAAGTGCTAATACCTGAGCCACCTGTGCCATAGTGGTGGGTGACACTTTCAGTTCGTTGATAGTTTGAATGAAGTATTGCTCATACTCTGCATAGGTTTGTGGTAACCGCTCTCGTGGTACTCCCAGTCGATGAGCAATCATCATAAACTCGTTGCAAATTAAGTCCTTTTCATCTTTGTTTAATTTTGTACCCAAGACTTCATGGAATTGTAAGAAGGCAAAAACCAATGTTGCTAAGACCCAAATTTGTAACTCTTCCGTAAAACCATACGGTATTTCCGGTGATAGATTTGCTACGCTTCCTTCAGTCTGTAAAGTGCCTTTTACTGGGATATGAATTCGTTTTAGCCAGGATATTATCTCATCTTTCTCTTGACTTGAACCATTAAGGATGATTTCTAGAAATAGCATCGTGCGAAAAACACGCTTGAATGGCTCAGATTGAAATTGGCTGTGATCCCTTATTCCTGCTGCAATCAAAGGATGATATAGTTGCAGTAGTACAGCACACCAACCACCAATCATTACGACCTCAGCACGATTAGAGATTTTCGTAAAAAAATTGTAGGAAATAGAACGTTGGCTTATTGGGTTCCACCAGTTCATAGTCGGTATTTTCTAAAATTATAATTAATTGTTACTGTAGATTTACCTGAATTCCAGCTTCAATCTCTATTTAAAGGAATATTCAGTAATTTTATTACTAAATATGCAATTGAATAAACTAAATTGAACACTTTTAGTGATAATTGCCAAAATTCGTAGTGATAATACTCCAGATGGTAATACTCCCTCAATCGCTAGTTTCCAACTCCAACAAACTCAACTGTCTTATACCTATATTTACCCGTATTAAGGAGAAAAATCAAGGACAGATAAGACAGTTAAGAAAATTGGGAAATAATTGCTTGAGACAGTTAAGACAGTTAAGACAGTTAAGAAAATTAGAAAATAATTGCTTGGGACAGTTAAGACAGTTAAGACAGTTAAGAAAGGAGTAATTACGAAATGTTACAGGAAATAATCTTCAACAGAGGAAGAAAAAGAACTTCTCTGATGTATGCCTAGGGCAACCACAAGCCTGGCAATTCTGCCCTTCTACTCAAAAAGAATTTATCAAATTCACCAATGGTAAAGAAATATTGGTAGAGACTGCATGGTGTTGGAAATGGAAACGAGTACTAAAATACGCAGCTACTTAAGAGCTAGTATACACGCTATGTGTTCACTACTTAATAAGTAGAACACAATGCAGTGTAGGGGCACAAAGCATTGCTCTGTACCCCTACCATGTGGTTTGTAGTTTATCTAAATGAAAAGCGCTGTATTATCAGACAAACCGACCACTAGACTCTTTGCGTCGAATCCCAATCACTGCTGAACGTGGTGGTCCCTCAGAATTACCCTCAATATTACTGGGCCAGTTACTGCCACGCGGTAGACTGCGTTGTTGAGTAAACAAAGTGCCATCCAAGTTCAATATTTCAATCTCTCGGCTCAGGGTTTGCTGAGGGGTGAATGGAACCTCTTCACCAGGGTGCTGTACAGAAATAATCAGCGTATCCCCAACGAAAGTAGGTCCGGTTAACTCGCAACGCGGTGGTCCATAAGCAAAGGGTACTACTTCCCCAGCATCAAGACCACTAGTAGGAATGAAGAACAGCCAGTTATTGCCAAAAACTCCAATCAGGCTAGAAGTCGCAACATTGAAATTAGAATCATCTTGGCTGGGCGAGTTAGCACCCACAACCCTATGGTCTATCCGTAATGGTTCTGGGTTAGCACCTGTGGTGAAACCATTGTGAGCTTCAGTGGACATATCAGTAACGCCCCAAATGTTACCCTGGCTATCAAATGCTAAGTTATCTACGTTAGCAAAGCCATTTCCAGGTTCTGCCCCGGCTTCTCCACCTTTAGCAAATCGCTCCCAACGGAAGGTTGTCCCTGTGCTATCTTGGCTATCTTCGATAATCTTAAAAAGTTCGCCTGAAGGTTGTGCAGCGTTGACAGCAGAACTGTACTTGGAAACAACAAAGATTCGAGAATCGGGATATCCATCTCCTGATGCCGCACCGTCTGTATAGGCGATAAAGACTTCTCTGGGATTTCTGGGGTTGATTTCAATATCTTCGGGACGAGCAGTCGGTGTTGCTCCAGCTAGATTGGCAGCTAAAAAAGCATCAACCAGCACTGCACCCTGACTAGTGTAGAAATCTGATAGCTTCTTACCTTGGTAAGCAGGCAAAGCTTCAGCCTCACCGTAAGAAGTCACAGCCCCAGTTGTTGAATTAGTCACCTGCGTGATTGTGACAGTGATTGACCCGCCTTCTGAAGTTTGTCCTAAAATACCTCTGCGTCTTGGTAGACGGGTATTACCACCATTAGAAGCCCTACCCAATGCGGCAACTTCCACAGAGGCAAGAGTTGATGGTGGAATCGGATTGGTGGGGGTATTTAAGTTTAGAGGAATCCACTCACCCGTACCGTCAGCATTGTAACGAGCGACATACAAAGTGCCGTCTTCAAATAAACGGCTGTTGTTTTTATCAGTGGGAGAAGTCACTGTACCAGAGCTAACAAACTTCCAAGTATGACCTCCACGTCGGTCATCACCCAAATAGCCCACTAATGGTCTTCCAGATTCCGCACGCACAGCGATATTTTCGTGGCGGTAGCGACCCAAAGCAGTGTGTTTGCGAGGGCGGAAAGAAGGATCAGCTGGGTCAAGTTCCACCATATAGCCGTATTTTTCACCAACCAAGCCAAACGCAGCTCCTGTGGTGCCTTCGATATAGCTTGTCTGGGTACCATTGGGGTTTACATTTTCTTGAACTCCAACGAAAGAGCTTGTACTTGCTTGGAAGTTCTCCTCAGCAGACAAGATGGTTCCCCAAGGAGTTGTGCCGCCAGAACAGTTGAATCCAGTGCCGATGATTTTGTTACCCAGTCCGTCAGAACTGAGATTGAAGACTTGGCTCGCAGCTGGTCCAGTGCCAATGAGATAATTTTCGTCTCCTTTTTGGTAGCTTCTGGAACCCCAAGAGGTGACATCTTTGTATTTATCAGTGCGTTGGCTGTTGATTGCTAAACCGGAAAGCCCGTGGATGCGTCGGTTCTTGGGGTCACGAACAACAGCAAAGCGTCCACTGCGGTCTGGGCGGGCAATCCTCACCACAGAACCGCCTATGTTGTACATAAATTCACCCAAGAGTTCGATACTCGTTCTGTCTTCTGGTAAATTTCGTCCAATAACTAGGGGGTAGGATGTGGGGAATCCTCCTAGACCACTATCAGTTGTGAAACCAGGTACAGTCGTAGAAAATGGGTAGGAAATGTATTCGTGATTGTTCCAGAGGTAGCCGTCATTCGGGCTTCTACCATCGATGGGAATAAAGCTGGTGTAGTCGCTGTTGTAGCCAAAGTAATCTTCTTGGTTAGGGAAGACGCGATCGCCCCAACGTACAATCACATACCGTTCATATTCTGGTGGTACCACAACGTCATCAAGCACGTTATAGCTACTTAAGCTTGCATTAGCAGAAGGTTCTAAGATGCTTCCCTGCTCAGTTGCTGTTGGTAAGTAGCTTTTTTGCTGCGTGTAAATTGGTAAAGGATGCGGCAAACGCACTGGGGTAAATTTCAGCGGTGTAACCGGATCAGCAGCGATCGCCCTATTGCCCCCAAAAAGCTTTTCCCCGAAAGCAGGAGCTAGCACCGTTGCACCAGCACTCGCTCCAAAGAAAGCTAGTAGCTGCCTACGTGTAAATTTGGACATTGAATTTCCTCTTAATACAAATAACTAGAACTATGACACTAAAAACCCTTTTTGCTATTCATCTCCTCAAGATGGATAGCAGCAAACATGGCAATCTTTCGATTCTTATTAGCTAATTCATTAAATAATATTCACAGATTAATTTGCATTAGTAAACAACTATTCATTAGTCGAGTCAAGGATAGTTTATCACCTTTTTGTACTAAAAAATATCAATTTGATTTCTCAATATGTCGGTATAGCTTTTTCTTACACATCATCCAATAGATATATTTATAAACTACTTCAAAAGTCCTAATTACTAAGTTTTACTGTTTCTTATCTATTCCTTAAAATCTTATTAATACGTTGTTAACCTCTGTGTTATTCAACTTAAGATATATAGAAAGGAAAAGGAGATTTTTTACAAAATTTCGCTATAAATACTCTTGGAAACAGCAGCATTAAAAATTTAAAGTAAAAACTAAGGAGTTACCGATGAAGAGAGTTTTTTCGACTGCTGTTACTATGTTGGTAAGTTTTACCTTACCTACTACCGCTGAAGCTGCAATTATCAATGGTGGGTTTGAAAATGGGTTAGAGAACTGGCAAATATTAGGTGAATCAAGAGTCGAAACGTCAGCTTTTGGCAGTCCAACAGTAGAAGGAAACTTTCAAGCTTTTGTATCAACTGCTTTCAACGAAGTTGTTGGCGTTGACGGAAATGGCAAAGAAATTAGAGGAGGAAATGCAGCACCTGCCACTTACATCACTGGCATTACTGAAAATTCCTTAGAAGGATTTTTGGGTGTATCGCAATTCTTGGGAGATGATTTTCTAGCAGAAGCAATAGAGGGTTCTGCTATCAAGCAAACCTTCACAGCAAATGCAGGACAAACTCTATCATTTTCTTGGAACTTCCTCACAAATGAGTCGGTAGGCAATAATGCCAACCCAAATTTTAATGATTTTGCTTTTGCAACCCTAAGTAATAACTCTCAAAACTTATTCTTCAGATTAGCTGATACCACCACACCATTTTTAGCTAGCGGTTCCAATACCAGCTTTTTTGAAGAAACGGGATTGAAAACTTTTTCCTACACCTTACCCACTGATGGAGAATACACTTTAGGTATTGGGGTTGTGGATGTCGGTGAACGAACAGTTATTTCAGGGCTACTTATTGATGGGGTTAGGGCGCAAGCTATTCCTGAAACAAGTTCAACAATAAGTCTACTGCTTTTAGGAGCTGTAGGAGCAGTTTCTGTCCTCAACCGTAGCCTAAGGAAAAGTCTCAACGGATACGTTGAGAGAGGAGTAAGCAGCAGGTAACATTTGGTCAAAGCCGACAATAGTTTTTATAAGCTTTTATCAAAGGGGAAAGCTGTGTAGCGTCATTCGCTGCAAATACGCATTCTCCACCGCTTCTAATGTGCTTAGATGATAGAAAATTTTCATGCCATAATAGTAATTGCAAATTATTGGCTATTTTTGCCATACGCCATACTAAGGTCAACAACGCAACGTGACTTGCCAACGCACTACACTCAATGTATCGGTGACGCGTGAACTCAAGAAATTTATCGCCTCACTCGTACGGTTAGGCAAGTACAAGTTGACAAGCGAAGTCGTCCGCGAATGGCTGCGGCTACTCGATCAGCGGGTACGGTGCCGAACTTCTATAAGCGAAATGCTCAAGAATGATCTGAAGGAGAAAGGGCACTTATGAAGGACGAGCATCAATCAAACCCTTTTCCTGGACCAGGTGAGATGAGGGCACGTATGCGTGCTTTCGACTGGGCAAGTACAAGAGTTGGTTCTGTGGAGGAGTGGTCGCAAAGCCTGAAAAGTAACGTCAAAACCCTGCTTGCGTCACGGTACCCGATGATCCTGATCTGGGGTCCCAATTTTATTCAGTTCTACAACGACGCTTATTCTAAGCTGATCGGTGACAAGCATCCTGCTGCTCTCGGTACCGATATTAGAATTACGCTTGCCGAAGCGTGGGATACGCTTGGTCCGATGATAGACGAGGTCATGACAACCGGCGAAGCGAACTGGGTTGAAGCACAGATGCTTGTCTTGGAACGAGCAGGATACCGTGAGGAGTCCTACTTTAGTCTCTCTCACGCCCCTGCTGAGGATGATTCAGGGCAAATTGTGGGTATGTTTGGCGTTTGCAGTGAAGTGACGCAGCAGGTACTGGGCGAACGGCGGTTACGACTGCTTCGGGATCTTGCCTCGAAAGCAGGCGAGACGCGGAGTGTCGAGATGACGTGCCAGGACGTAGCAGGAGCGATCGCAGAACACCCACTCGATGTGCCGTTTGCGCTGATTTACCTGCGTGAGCCAGATGGAAAAACTCTCACACTCCGCTCTTGTGTACAGATCCCAGAGGGAGAAATACTTAGCCCAGTTTCTTTCGATATTACAGCACCAGGAACAGATGTATGGTCGCTGGCACAAGCAGCGACAGGTGAAACTGTCCTTGTTGACGGCATAGAGCAGTATACTTCACTACCAGGCGGTCCTTGGAACGAGGCAACCCGTGCTGCTCTTGTGATGCCGATCGCTTCATCAAGTCAGACAGCGACCCTTGGCGTTCTGGTTGCTGGAATCAGTCCTAACCGAGCGATCGACGAAGGTTACAGATCTTTCTACGAACTGCTTGCGGCTCAAGTATCGATTGCTGTGCGTAATGCACAGGCGTACGAGGAAGAACGGCGGCGGGCTGAAATGCTTGCCGAAATTGACCGGGCAAAAACCGTCTTCTTCTCCAACGTCAGTCACGAGTTCCGCACTCCGCTCACCTTGATGCTGGGTCCCTTGGAAGACGCGCTTTACGACCCGCAATTACCATCACCTCAGCGAGAGCGCATTGCCGTTGCTCACCGCAATAGTCTCAGACTACTGAAACTTGTCAATACGCTTCTTGACTTCTCGCGTATCGAAGCTGGTCGAATGCAAGCTCTCTACGAGCCTACGGATCTGGCGGCGCTCACGACAGATCTTGCAAGTGTCTTTCGGTCAGCGATCGAGAAGGCAGGGTTACAATTGCTGGTAGATTGTCCGCCTTTGAACGAGCCAGTTTATGTAGACCAGGACATGTGGGAAAAAATTGTCCTTAACCTACTTTCAAACGCTTTCAAATTCACGCAACAAGGTTACATTGCGGTTCGCCAACGTGTGGTTGGGGAGAACATCGAGCTTCAAGTCGAAGACACAGGCACCGGTATTCCTGAGTCTGAACTGAGCAACGTGTTTAAGCGGTTCCATCGCATAGAAGGAACGCAAGGTCGAACGCATGAAGGCACTGGGATTGGTCTTGCGCTTGTGCAAGAACTCGCCAAACTCCATGGTGGTAGTTTGCGTTTACAAAGCGTTTATGGTCAAGGAAGTACTTTTACTATCTCAATCAAGCGAGGCAAGCAGCACCTCCCCTCTGACCGAATAGCAAGTGGAAGCACACTGACCCCTACAAGCATTCGAGCCGACGCATTTGTTGAAGAAGCGCTGCGGTGGTTACCTGATGATATGGACAACGTGGAACTATCGGAACTCCATGAAATGCAGGGATCGCGACCTCGGGTACTTCTGGCAGACGACAACGCAGATATGCGTGAATATGTGCGAAAGCTTCTGAGTACAGAATATGAAGTTGTTGCTGTGGCAGACGGCGAAGCAGCCCTAGCAGCAGCACACCTCGAGGTGCCAGATTTGGTGCTGAGCGATGTGATGATGCCCAAGCTCGATGGGTTCGGTCTTGTTGCCCAGCTTCGCGCTGACGAGCGTACACGTTCTGTTCCAGTCGTGCTTGTTTCGGCTCGCGCGGGTGAAGAATCGCGTGTCGAAGGACTTGAGACAGGAGCGGATGACTATCTGGTGAAGCCGTTTAGCGCTCGAGAGCTTTTAGCTCGTGTTAAAGCAACATTGGAAACATCTCGACTGCGGCAAGAAGCCGCTCGCTCCCGCATGGAGATTGAAGCGGCTCAGGAACGGGCAGCTATTCTTGAACGAGTCACCGACGCTTTTTATGGTCTTGACCGAGAGTGGCGATTTACGTATGTGAATCGGCGATGTGAGGAGTACCTCGGCAAAACACGCGAAGAGTTGGTTGGAAAAGTCGTGTGGGAAGTATTCCCTATGGTAGTTGGCACGCTGTTTGAAGAGCAGTATTATCTAGCCGTACGCGATCAGGTAGCGGTACACTTTGAGGTCATGTCTCCTTTCTCCAATCAATGGCAGGAAGTGCATGCTTACCCCTCTGCTGACGGGCTTTCGGTGAATTTCCGCAATATCACCGAGCGCAAGGAATTGGAGGAGCGACGCGAGGCGCTTTTGGAAAGCGAGCGAGCAGCTCGTGCAGAAGCAGAGCGAATTGGGCGTCTCAAGGATGAATTCTTGGCAACCGTTTCCCACGAGTTGAGGACACCACTGAACGCAATCCTTGGTTGGTCTCAGCTTTTGCGTAAGAAAACAATTGGTCCTGCGGAATTGAAAAAGGGGCTTGATACTATTGAGAGAAACTCTCGAGCGCAAGCACAGATTATCGAAGACCTTCTCGACATGAGCCGAATCATTTCGGGGAAGATTCAACTTAATGTTAAGAATGTCAATCTTCGCTCAGTGATTGAAGCGGCGATCGAATCTCTCCTTCCCACTGTGCAAGCGAAGGACATACGACTTCAAACAGTTTTTGATGTCCTTCCTGCTTCTATAATCGGTGACCCGGGGAGACTCCAACAAATCGTGTGGAACCTCCTCTCTAATGCCATCAAATTCACCCCTCAGGGTGGAAGAGTGCGCGTGTCGCTCGAGAAGGTGAACTCATATGTTGAGTTAACAGTAAGTGATACGGGTCAGGGCATAAAGTCTGAGTTTTTGCCATACGTTTTCGACCGTTTTCGGCAAGCAGATTCTTCTACAACACGAAAGTTTGGCGGTTTAGGGTTAGGGCTTTCAATTGTCAAGCAACTCGTTGAGCTTCATGGAGGAAGCGTACAAGCAACAAGCGCTGGAGAGGGACAAGGAGCCACGTTTACGGTGATGCTTCCGCTTGCTTTAAAAGAAAGCGATAGTGATGAGCAAGCAGTTGAACAAAGTTTTGATGATCACAGGCTGACAACAAACCAATGTATCCAAAAGAACCTTAATTCTACGAAGGTTCTTGTAGTCGATGATGAAGTCGATGCTCAAGAGTTGCTAAAGAGAGTCCTTGAAGACTGCGGAGCGAACGTCCTGACCGCTTCATCTGCCGAGGAAGCCCTTGAGCTTGTACAAAGCTACAAACCTAATGTAGTAGTCAGTGACATTGGTATGCCCGGAAAAGACGGGTATGATTTCATCCGCACACTACGAGGGCTTCCATCGGATATGGGAGGAAATATTCCGGCTGCAGCAGTCACCGCCTTTGCTCGTTTTGAGGATCGAATTCGTGCTTTGCGGTGTGGCTATCAAACGCACGTTGCTAAGCCAATCGAGCCGGCAGAACTGATTGCGGTTGTTGCATCTCTAGCTGGTCGTCATGACTGATACATTTATGCGGCATAATTGCGATATAGAACCGGATAATTTGACACTCCCTGCCCTAAAAGGACAGGGATTCTTTCATCGCGGGGAGCGCAACCGCTTTACCCTCAGAAAGCATCTTGACCGTGTGCCCCACGGCTGCAAGCCCTCTATTGAGAACTACTTGAGCGGCTGCTACGTCTCTATTGGTCGTGTAGCCGCAATGTTCGCATGAGTGAATACGTTCAGACAAGTCTTTTTTGCCCGTCTCGATCAGACAGTTGGGACAAATCTGGCTTGTCTTTTTGCTATCAACTTTGAGGAAGAATACACCGCGCTTGTGACAACACTGCTCTAGTATTTGGAAGAATTGACCCCATCCAGCATCTAAACAGTGCTTACCTAAAAAGCCTCGTGCTAGTCCTTTAAGGTTCAAGTCTTCTGCAAAAATCATACCTGCCCAGTCACAGAGATTATGGGCTAAGAGCCAGTGATAATATGCCCTTACGTTGGCAATTCGCTCATGCAATTTACTAACTAGAAGTTGCGCTTTTTTACGGTTATTTGACCCAAAAACCTTCCTTGATACACTCCGTTGCAGCAATTTAAGCTTGCGTTCGAGCTTCTTGAAAGGTCGTGGATTAGGGAACAATTTACCGTTAGAAACCGCAGCAAAGTGACTTATTCCTACGTCAATCCCAATTGCTTCGCCATGAGGCATTACATCAGGGACTTGAACATCCCACTGCAACGTCAGCATAGCGTACCAACCGCTAGCACGGCGAACTATCCGTACTTGTTTGAGATTAGCGCCACCCGGAATTTCACGGGATTGACGGAATTTAACCCATCCAATTATGGGCAACTTGATACCGTTTCCAACAATTGCATCTTTGCTCAGTTGGGGAAAAACAAACGAACGCATAGTCCCCGGCTTTTTGAATCGAGGGAATCCATGATTCTGTTCCCACATACTGACAAACGCCTGTTCAAGTCGTCTCAAAGCTTGTTGCAAAACTTGAGACTGTACCCGCTGCAAGTTTGGGCTAGTTTTTCTATAAGCCGTTAACGCCTTGCACTGATTGGCATAAGTTGGGCGTTTACTGTCTGCTGGGATGATGTATTCAGACTTGAGTGAACAAGCATTAATCTGACAACTACGCGATTTAAACCAATCTTTGCGTTCAGCTAAAGCATAATTATAAACACGGCGAGTTTGTTCAAGCCAGTCTGCAAAAATGACTACTTGCTTTGAAGTTGGTTTGAGCTTGAACTCGTAGGTCAGACTAAACACTTGTATCACCTCCCGTTTTCATCATACACTTTTTAAGAAACTATGATACACTTCTTAAAAAATCTTTTGACAATAAAAAGCCGTCCTAAAAGGACGGGGCTTTAAACCCAGTTTTTCGGTAACAATTTTGCGGCGTTGCTGAATCCATGTATGAAAAAGATGTCGTGTGATTCCAAACCCTTGTACCAGACGTACCATGTGAGTCCAGCGCTCTTGGTAGGGTTTCCCGACAGCAGGCGACTGGCGTAAGCGCAAAGCGTGCCGCAGGCTTACGCGTAGCGTGCCGTATCTCCTCCGGAGACGCTGCGCGAACGGCGATAGCCGTGGCGTTAGCCATAGGCATACCCGAAGGGGTACGTCTCTACACACCCTAAGTTATATCAAATCCGTTTGTAATGGCTTCGCCACGCTACGCGAACGGAATTATTCCTCGTTGCCCTCTGGTGCGTCAAGAGCGTCTTTGCGGTTTTTTAATTATTCAGATGCTACCGGATTTGATATTAGAGGTCTGGTTTTTGCAACCATCTGGCGACCATACCCGCCAAAACTCCACCTAAAATTGGGAAGACGATGAAAATCCAAAGCTCACCCAGTGCCCAACCGGGAGTGAAGATAGCGGTAGCTAATGAACGCACAGGATTGACACTTGCATTTGTTACGGGAATAAGGATAAGATGCGCTCCTGTGAGCGCTAAGCCTATGGGGATGGGTGCAAAAAGCTTAAGAGCGCGAGAAGATGTGACGCTCAAGATGACCAGGACAAAGCCAAAGGTCACGACAAATTCAGCTAATGCACAAGCCCACCAGCTATACTGACCAGGGGAGTGAATGCCAACCCCATTAGAACCAAAGTTCGCTGCTGTTGTAAACTCAGGTTTGCCCAAGCAAATCAAAAACAGGATAGTAGACCCCCAAATTGCGCCGACAACCTGACCCCCGATATACGGCAAAACGTCGCGCAAAGGAAACCGATTAGCTACC